>JACESF010000020.1 GCA_013911975.1 Hyphomicrobiales bacterium
CCGTGAGGTTGTGGCCGAGGCCCCTGCCCCCGCCCCTGTCGCCGAGGTGGTGAGCGCGGATGCGCCCGTGCCGGAGACGGACGAGGCCGCGACCGGCACCCGTCGCCGTCGCAGCCGCTACCGCACCCGGGCCGAGCGCCCGGAGGGCGCCGAGGCGGAGGCCGTCGGCGAGGCGCAGTCCAGCGCCGTCGAGTGACGCGCGCACATTCCGAATGACGAAAAGCCCCGCTTCGGCGGGGCTTTTTCATGGGCGCGCCGATCCGTCCCGCGTCAGAAATAGCCTTCCCAGAACTTGTTCAGCCGCTCCGCCTCTTCCCGCAGCAAGGCGAGGAAGGCGGCGGCGGGCGGCGAGATGACGTGGCGGGACGGCTCGATCAGCACCAGATTGACCGGCGCCACGGGCGCGACCATGGGCTGCACCGAGAGCGGCAGCAGGTCCATGTCCGCCGCCAGCATGATGGCGGGCACCACCGTCCGCCAGTCCGAGCTGGCGACGAAGTCCAGCGTGCCCATCATGGAATCCATCTCCAGCACGCGCTCGATCTGAACCCCGTTGGAGGCGATATAGGCCTCGATCCAGGTGCGCCGCGTGTTGGCGACGGAGGGCAGGACCAGCTTGATGGGGCCGAGATGCGCCATGCGCACGGGCTTGAGGTGGGTGGCGGGGTCGGCCCGGCTCACCAGCGTCTCGTGGGTGGTGAGGAAGTGCTGGATCTTCAGCCCCGCGCGGCCGGGGATGGCGGGCACGATGGCGAAGTCCAGCTCGCCGGTCAGCACGCTGTTGGTGAGGATGGGACTGAACGCCTCCACCACCCGGATGGAGACATTGGGATAGGTGGCGATGAAGCGGCGCATGGCGGGGGCCATGGTCACGCGGGTCATGGTGGGCATCAGGCCCACCGCGATCTCACCGGACACGCCGTGCCCGAACATCATCATGGACTGGTTGGTGGCCTCGTTGAGGCGCAGCATTTCCACGCAGCGGCTGTAATAGGCATCGCCCGCCGGGGTGGGGGTGACGCGCCCCTTCTCGCGCGAGAACAGCCGCACGCCGAAGCGCTCCTCCAGCTTGCGGATATGCTGGGAGACGCCCGACTGCGTGCCGTGCTCGCGCTGGGCGGCGGCGGTGAACGAACGCTCCTCATAGGCCGCCACGAACAGGCGGACTTCCCTCAAAGACTCGGCCACTGGCGTTCCATTCCCTCGGCCCCTCGGGCGGGGGCGCGTGCTCGATCAGGCTCTAGGGTGCCATCCCCGCGCCGCGCGCGGAAGATCGCACATGCCCTTCTCACGCGGCGGGCGCGCGTTCCGGCAGCAGGTGGATGAGGCCCGCCGCCACCGTCATGGCGCCGCCGATCAGGCAGGAGAGCGGCCAGCCGCCGGTGACGAAGGCCCAGGCCCCGAGCGCCGAGCCCACCGCGCCGCCGGAATAGAAGATGAAGAAGAACAGGCCGTTGAGGCGGCTGCGCGCCTCCGAGCCCAGCGCGAAGACCGCCCGCTGGCTGATCACCAGGGAGGCCGCGACGCCGCAATCGATGAGGATGCCCGCCGTGACCAGCAGGCCGAGGTCCAGATGGCTCCCGCCGCCGCCGGGCCAGGCCAGGGCGAAGGAGGCCGCCGAGGCGCCGAGGGCCACCAGCGCGCCGAGCCGGGCCCAGCCACGGTCGGCAGCGGCCCCCACCAGCGGCGCGGCGGCGGCCCCGGTGACGCCGATGAGCGCGAACACCGCCACGCCCTTCTGGGTCATGCCGTAGGCGGGCCCCATGAGCAGGAGCGGCACCGCCGTCCAGAACAGCGTGAAGGCACCGAACAGGAAGAACTGGACGGTGGCGCGCCGCCGCAGCACCGGATTGGCCTTCAGCAGCGACAGCATGGAGCTGAGAAGCTGGGAATAGAGGAAGCCGTCCTGTGGCCGGCGTTCCGGCGCGAAGCGCCAGAGGCAGGCGGCCACCGCCGCCACGAGGCCCGCCGACAGGAGGAAGATGGCGCGCCAGCCGAACGCGTCCGCCACCAGGCTGGAGAGGGGCCGGGCCAGCATCATGCCCAGCAGCAGGCCCGACATCACGTTGCCCACCGCGCGCCCGCGCGCCTCGGGCGCGGCAAGGTGGGAGGCGAAGGGCACGATCACCTGCGCCACGCAGGCGCTGAGGCCGCAGACGAAGGCGGCCGTGAGAAACACCGCCGGCGAGCGGGCGAGGCCCGCGAACAGCAGCGCCACCGAGACCACCGCGAAGGCGGTGACGATGAGACGGCGGTTCTCGAACCGGTCACCGAGCGGCACCACCAGCAGCATGCCGAGGCCGTAGCCCACCTGGGTCACCGTCATGGCGAAGCCGGATGCGGCGGGCGGGATGCCCAGCGAGGCGCCGATGGGGGCCAGGAGCGGCTGGGCATAATAGAGATTGGCCACCGCCACGCCCCCGGCGAGGGCCAGCAGCGGCGTGAGCCATGCGCCCGCCGGCGCGCCCGCGCTCATGGGATCAGGCCCAGGCTGGAGCCGAGCACCTTCGCGCCCGCCAGCAGGATGAGCACATAGACGATGCGGAACAGGCGGTCGCGATCGATGCGGTCGTGCAGCGCCTTGCCCACATAGGCACCGAGCGGAATGGCGGGGAGCATGGCCGCCGAGTAGAGCATGAGGCTCGGCCGCGCCAGGATGAGCCCCGCCATGAGCGGCAGGCGCGTGGCATTGGCGATGGTGAAGGCCGCCGACATGGTGCCCGCATAGACGGTCTTGGTGAGGCTGCGGCGGGTGAGATAGATCGCCACCGGCGGCTGGCCCGCATTGGCGAGGAAGGTGGTGAGGCCCCCCACGCCGCCCCAGAGGAAGGCCCGCCACCCGCTGACCCCGAGGGGCGATGCGGGCGCGGCGCGGACCAGGAGCTGGCGCGCCGCGAACAGGAAGATGGCGCCCCCGATGAGCGCGCCGCTGAGATCGCGCGGCAGGCCCGCGAAGGCATAGGCCCCCACCACCATGCCGCTGAACAGCCCCGCCGCGATCCAGCGCACGTCGGGCATGGACCAGGTGCTGGGCGGGAAGACCCGCAGCGTCACCAGGTCCATGGCGAACAGCAGCGGCGCGAGGACGATGGCCGCGTCCACCGGGTCCATGACGAGGGCGAGGATGGGGATGCCGACCACCGCCAGCCCGCCACCGAAAGCCCCCTTGGAAAAGGCGATGATGAAGACCGCAACAAGGCCCGCAACAATAATCTGCGGTGCGAACGCGCTCATTCCCCGGCGGTCTCCCCCAGGCCTTCCGGCGGTCCGCGAAAGCGGCCGAAGGCCCTATCCCCGTCTCATGCGACCCCTGTCGCGAACCGGCCCCGCCGGCAGGGCCGGTCGGCGGGGCGCACCATAGAGCGCGGCCTATCATTGGGAAAATGATTGCTGCGCATGGAGGCCATCATTTCCGCTCATGACCTCGCGGCGGTGCGGATCAGGCCGCGGCGGAGGTCGCGCGCACTTCGGACGCGACCGCGAGCGGCGCGTTGGGGCTGTCCAGGAACTCCACCGTGGTGAAGATGAGGTCGGCCGTGCCGCGATTCTCCAGATCGTGGGTCATGAAGCCCCCCGCCTTGAAGCTGAGATGCTGGGTCTCGCCCGGGCTGTAGGTCACGTCCACGATGCGGCCGTCGCCGTAATGGGAGCGGGCCGAGCCGCCGGTGAGGCAGGTCCAGAAATAGTCGAGCACATGGGTGTGGAAATCGAGCCGCTCGCCGGGGGCCAGCGTCAGGGTCCAGACGCGCACCCGGTCGGTCTCGGACACGAGGCGGGTGCCCACCTCCCCCTTGCCCGCGCGGGCATTGAACCGGGCGCGCAGGTCCTCCGGCCACTGGGCGGGCGCGTCGGGCCACTGGCGGATCACATGCTTGGTCATGACGTCTCCCTCCCGGATTCAGGCTGCGATGCCCGTATTGACGGCCGTCTCGGCCATGATGGCTTCCGGCTTGCAGTGGTGCGCGGCGGCGGCGCGGTCCTCCGCCGTGGGCAGGTCGGCCTGGAGATAGGAGCCGAGCTGGCGGGCGCGGCGCACCACGGCGGCGCCGTAGGGGCGGCGCTCCGCCTCGAAGGCGGCGAGCGCGTCATCGATGCCTTCATGGGTGCGCAGCAGCCGGGCGAGCGCGTCGGCGTCGCTGGCGGCCTTGGTCACGCCCATGCCCACATGGGGCCGCGCCACGAAGGCGGCGTCGCCCAGGACGAGCGTACGGCGGCCGAGCACCATATGCGGGCTCGACAGGTCCTGGATCACCTGGATGAAGGGATGGGCCGTGTGCTCCACCACGTCGGCGAACTGGGGCGACAGGGTCTCCCGCGCGGCGCGGCGCATCTCGGCGATCACGTCCGGGCGGATCTTGTTCGGCGGGATCGACAGGGCATGGCGCACGCCGTCCGTGTCGGTCAGCATGTCGGCGAGCACGCTCTGCGCCGGGGCCGGGCGGTACCACACGAAATTGTAGCGCCGCCGCCCGCGCTCCAGGGCCTCGTTCTCGCCCGCCACGGGATAGCCCAGCATCTGCTCGCCGGGCGGCAGGCTGAAGGCGAAATAGTCGGCCAGCTCCGCCTGGGTCGCAGGGGAAAGCTCGCCCTCCGGCACCAGGCCGCGCCAGGCGATATAGCCCACATAGGAGGGCTGGACGTCGGGCGCGAATTGCAGGCGCACGGTGGAATTGATGCCGTCCGCGCCGATCAGGAGGTCGCCCTCCTCCACGCTGCCGTCGTCGAAATGGGCGCGCACGCGCGTCCCCACCTCTTCCACCCGCGCGAGGTTTCGGCCGTGATGGTAGTTGGCGTCCGGCAGCGCCTGCCGCAGCAGCGCATAGAGGTGGCCCCAGGACGTCACCACCTGCTCCAGCCGCCGCTCGCCTTCCAGCGATCCGTCGCGGGCGAAGACCCGGCGGCCGGGCACGAACACGCCGACGCGGGCGGCCTCGCTGTCCGCTCCGCAGGCCTTCAGGATGTCCAGCAGTTCCGCATGGGTCACGATGCCCGCGCCCCGGCCGGACAGTTCCGAGCCGATCCGCTCGAACACATGCACGTCCCATCCGTCGCGCAGCAGGCTGAGGCCCGCGAAAAGCCCCGCCATGGACCCGCCGATGATGAGCGCCCGCCTGGGCACCGGCTTGCCAGTCCCCGCCATCGCCACCTCCCTGTCCGCCGGGCTCGATCCCGCGCGGTTATATTGATCGTACGATAAATCCTGACGCCAGGGCGGGATGGCGTCAAGCTTTATTTATCGATTGATCAATACTCTTCCTCCGCGCCTTCTTGGCGGGCGCCGGAACGAGGGAGGCGTAGGCGGCCGGGGCGCCTTCCAGGAAGGCCCGCACGCGCAGCGCGATGTCGCCGTCGATGTCGTCCGGCAGGGGCATGCCGTAGATGAAGCGCCGCACGCCCAGATAGAAGATGGAGGCGTGGAGCCCCCAGACCAGCTCCACCTCCGGTTCGCGCACCGGCTCGTCCACGGGCAGGCCGCGCTCATGGCGGATCTCGCGGACCACGAGGTCGAACACGGAGGCGCGCAGGAAGGACAGGTAGCGAGCGTTGAAGTCGAGCCCCTTGAGGCCCGCGAACATGAACAGGCGAATCCATTCGTAGGTCAGGACCACCCGCGCATAGTCCTGGTAGAAGCGCGTCAGCCGCGCCTCCAGCGGCACGGTGCGGTCCTTCAGGCCCGCGCCCCAGTCGGTGGTCCAGGGCTGGACATAGACCTCCTCATAGACGCGGTCGAGCAGCGCCTCCTTGGAGGGAAAATAGCGGTAGAGCAGCGGCTGGGTGATGCCGATGCGGGCCGCCAGGTCGCGGGTGGACCCGTCGAAGCCGTGCTCCGCGAAGAAGGCCACCGCCGCCTTGGCGATCGCGTCTTCCCGCGCCTTGGGATCGAGACGCCGCTTCTCGGCGGCGGCGGGATTTGCCTTGCGTGGCAATGGCAGGACTCCTTGTCTGCAACCGCGCATAGCATCGGCGGGCGGGCGCGTGAACCGCGCAGTGCCCCCGCGCCGTGCGGCCCAGTGTCTTGGCGGCGCGGCCGGCCCGCGCTGCGGAAGGACGACCACGGCGAGCGTCTTCAGATTGAAATGATTCTAGGGCAGCAGAAGCAGCGGCTCCAGCCTTGCCAGGGCAAGACCTTGCGGGGGAAGGTATGGACGTCTATGTTCAGTTTAGAATCATTCTAGGATATGATCATGATACCGGGCTTTGGCGCGCGTCGGCAGTTCTCCGACCTGTCGGAGAAGGAAATCCTCGCCCTCGCCATCTCCTCCGAGGAGGATGACGGGCGCATCTACACCGACTACGCGGAAGCCGTGCGTGCGGACTATCCCGCCACCGCCCAGATGCTGGAGGGCATGTCCGCCGAGGAGAACCGGCACCGCCAGGCCCTCATCGCGGAGTTCCGCCGCCGCTTCGGAGAGCATATCCCGCTCATCCGGCGCGAGCATGTGTCCGGCTATTACGCCCGCCGGCCGGTCTGGCTGGTGAAGAATCTCGGCATCGACCGGATCCGCGCGGAAATCGAGCGCATGGAGGACGATGCGGCGAATTTCTATCTCGCCGCCGTCCGCCGCGCCGAGGATGCCGGCACCCGCGAACTGCTGGGCACGCTGGCCGCCGCCGAGCAGCAGCACCTCGCCGCCGCCGAGGCGCTGGAGGCGAGCAACCTGCCCGAGGCGAAGCGCGCGGAAGAGGATGACAAGGCCCGCCGCCAGTTCGTGCTCACCTGGGTCCAGCCGGGCCTCGCCGGCCTCATGGACGGCTCGGTCTCCACGCTGGCGCCCATCTTCGCCACCGCCTTCGCCACGCAGAATTCCCACACCACGCTGCTGGTGGGCATCGCCGCCTCGGTGGGCGCGGGCATCTCCATGGGCTTCACGGAAGCCGCCCATGACGACGGCGTCATTTCGGGACGCGGCTCGCCCATCAAGCGCGGCTTCGCCTCGGGCATCATGACCGCCGTCGGCGGGCTGGGCCACGCTTTGCCCTACCTGATCCCCCATTTCTGGACCGCCACGGCGGTCGCGGGGCTGGTTGTGTTCGTGGAATTGTGGGCCATCGCGTGGATCCAGAACCGCTACATGGAGACCCCCTTCATGCGGGCGGTGTTCCAGGTGGTGCTCGGCGGCGCCCTCGTCCTGGCGGCCGGCATCCTCATCGGCGGCAGCTAGAGCATTTCCGAGCGAAGTGTGAAGCGGTTCGCGTGAAGGAAACGCGTCAAAACAAGGAGATAGAGGGTTTCAGCGTTTCCATGAAAGGCTGAAACACTCTAGCCGGAAAATCGGGCTCCGGGCGCTCGGGGGGGCGCCCGGAGCCTTCCCGCCTCCGGCCGGAAGGGCCGAGGGCGGCTCCCGCCCCGCCGGGAGCCGGCGGGACGAAGGGGATGGACACCGGCGCGCGGTGCCCGGTCCGTCACAGATGCAGGTCGATCTGCGAGGCGTCGTAGGCGCCCGACCCGGTGAAGCCGAAGCTCACCGTGCCGTCCGCCCCCAGGGCCCCGTTCCAGGCGGCGTTGCGGATCACGTAGCCGTCGTCGTCCTGGGAGACGATCTCGGCGTTCCAGATGCTGGTGATCTCGAACGGCATGTCGATCTCCAGTTGCCACCCATTGGTCGCCCCGCCCTCATTGTGGATGACCACGGAGGCGTTGAACCCGCCGCCCCAGGAATCCACCAGGTTCAGCAGCGCCTCCAGGTCCGCGTCGGTTGAGCCCGACCCGCCGCCGGTCCCCGGATTGACGGGGGTGGTCGGGGTGGTGTCGTCATCCAGGATGGTGGCCTGCGCCGTGCCGACGCCGATCACCGCCCCCGACGCATCCATCAGCATCACCGAGAAGGATTCGTCCGCCTCGTCCAGGCTGTCGGGCGTCACCGCGATCTTGATCTCCTTCGTGGTCTCGCCCGGCGCGAAGGTGACGGAGCCGGTGGTGGGGGTGAAGTCCCCGTCCCCGGCGGTGCCCGCCATGGTGTGGTAGCCCACCGTCACCGCCGTGCCGGATGCCGCCGAGAGGGTGACGAGGAAGGTGGCGTAGGTGACGTCCGCCTCCCCGCCGCCCTCGCCGCCCGGGACATCAGTGGCGAAGTCGAACTTGATGGCTTCGAGATAGGCCATCTTGTTGGTGTTCACCGTGGTCCAGTCATTGGCGAGGATGCCGCCCGTGTCGCCGGAATTGGGGTTCCACGACCAGAAGGTCCAGCTGATTCCCTGGTCGCCCTCGGGGATGTCGATGGTGCCGTCATTGTCGAAGTCGCCGGCGATATAGGAGGTGATGGCCTCCAGCCACGGGGCATCCTTCGGGTCCGTGAGGTTGGTGCCGAACTCGCCGATGAAGACCGGCGCGATCCCTTCCCGGTAGATGTAGCCCCACATCTCGTCGAACTTCTCCGGAAGCTGCGCCGCGAAGTCGGACGACTGGAACCAGGGCTGGTTGTAGACCGAGTTGGGATAGTCGTGGGCCGAATAGACCAGCTTGTCGTCCACGTTCAGCTCGATGGGCCGGTCGCGCACGCCTTCCAGGTTGCCGCCCCACCAGTAATTGTTGCCGTCATAGCTGCCGATGCCCTCGACGAAGATCAGCCAATTGTCGTTGACCGCGCCGATGGCGTTGCCCGCCCGCTCGGCCGCCGCCGCCCAGTCATTGGCCCCGCCGCCGCCCCAGGTGCCGTTATAGGGCTCGTTATGGAGGTCCGCGCCAATCACGGCGGGCTCGTCCGCATAGCGCTGGGCCAGCATCTGCCAGTCGGAGACCCAGGCGGCCTCGGAATATTGGCCGTTGTACCAGAGGCCGTTGCCCGAGGTGCCCGCGCCCGCCTCGGACCGGTGATGGTCGAGGATGATCTTCAGGCCGATCTCGCTGGCATATTCCACGATCTTGTCCATGACCTCGATGGCCGAGAGGCCCTGGAGGTCGGGATTCTTCGAGAAGTCGATGCCGTTGGGCGCCGCCGAGGTGTGCAGCATCTCGGACGAGAAGGGCAGCCGGATGGTATTGAACCCGAGGTCCACCATCTGGTCCATCATGTCCTGGTAGCCGCGCGTCCACAGGCCGTGGGGGGCGAAGTTGGAGCTTTCGAAGCCGAACCAGTTCACGCCCGCGAGCTGGACCGTATTGCCGTCCGCGTCCACGATCTGGTTGCCGCTGGTGGACAGCCAGCCGTCCGCCGCCGAACCGGTGGACGGGTCGCCCTCGATGACGGATGTGCCGGAGATGCTGACCACCGGCAGGGTGCCGGACGTGTCGTCATTGACGATGGTGCCCGTGGCGCTGCCGTCCGCCAGGGTGGCGCCGCTCGGCGCGGTGAGGGTGACGGTGAACGTCTCGTTCGCCTCCACCGCCGCATCACCGTTCACCGTCACCTGGATGGTCTTGGTGGTCTCGCCCGCCGCGAAGGTGAGCGTGCCGCTGCCCGCCCCGTAGTCGGACCCGGCCGTGGCGGTGCCGTCGCCGGTGGCATAGTGCACGCTCACCGGCCCGGTGGCCGCCTGGGACAGGGTGACGGTGAAGGTCATCACCTTCGTGCCCGCATTGCCTTCGGCCACGCTGGCGTCGGCAATGGACAGGGTGGGCAGGACCACGTCGTCATTGACGATGGTGCCCACCGCACTGCCATCAGCGATGGTGGCGCCGCTGGCGCCCGAGAGGGTGAAATTCACCGTCTCGTTGGCTTCCACCACCGTGTCCCCCGCCACCTGCACATAGACCACCTTGGTGGTCTCGCCGGGCGCGAAGGTGAGCGTGCCCGACAGCGCGCCATAGTCCGCGCCCGCCTGGGCCGTGCCGTTGGAGGTGCCGTAGGCGACGCTCACCGCCGTCGCGGAGGCCGCCGAGAGGGTCACGGTGAAGGCCAGCAGGCTGGTGCCGGAATGGCCCTCGACGACGGTCGCGTCGCCCACCGCCAGGGTCGGCAGGACCGGGGCCGGATCGCCCCCGACCGGGGCGCCGTTCAGCACGAAGCCGGTGGCCGTCGTGCCGCCGCTGGCCTGGAAGCCGAAGGCGGTCTCCTTCCCGGCGCCCACCGCGCCGTTGTAGCTCATGTTCTTGATGACGTAGTGGGTGCCCACATGGCTGACGATCTGGGCGTTCCAGATGTTGGTGATGGTGAAGCTCGCGTCGAACTCCACGGTCCAGCCGTTGAGGGCGGAGGCGCCCGCCTCAACCGTCATGTTGGCGGTGAAGCCGGAACCCCAGTTGCTGGACACCTGATACTCCACCGCGCCGCCCGTGCCGGGATTGGACGCCGTGTCGTCATTGGTGATGGTGCCCGTGCCCGAGCCGTCCGCGATGGTGGCGCCGGAAGGGGCGGAGAGGTTCAGGGTGAGGGTCTCGTTGCCCTCCACCACGGTGTCGCCGTTGACCGTCACCTGGACGGTCTTGGTGGTCTCGCCCGCCGCGAAGGTGAGCGTGCCGGAGGCCGCCGCATAGTCGGAGCCCGCCGTCGCGGTGCCGTTGGCGGTGGCATAGGCCACCGTCACGGGGCCGGTGGCCGCCGCCGACAGGGTCACGGTGAAGGTCATCACCTTCGTGCCGCTGTTGCCCTCGGCGACGGTCGCGTCCGAGACGGAGAGGGTCGGCAGGACCGGGGCCACCACGTCGTCATTGGTGATGGTGCCCGTGCCCAAGCCGTCCGCGATGGTGGCCCCTGAGGGCGCGGAGAGGTTCAGGGTGAGGGTCTCGTTGCCCTCCACCACGGTATCGCCGTTGACCGTCACCTGGATGGTCTTGGTGGTCTCGCCCGCCGCGAAAGTGAGCGTGCCGGAGGCTGCCGCATAATCGGAACCCGCCGTGGCGGTGCCGTTGGCGGTGGCATAGGCCACCGTCACGGGGCCGGTGGCCGCCGCCGACAGGGTCACGGTGAAGGTCATCACCTTCGTGCCGCTGTTGCCCTCGGCGACGGTCGCGTCCGAGACGGAGAGGGTCGGCAGGACCGGGACCGGGTCCTCGCCGCCGCCCGAGGGCGCGCCGTTGATGGTGAAGCCGGTCGCCGCGGTGCCGCCCGCGCCGGGGGTCGCCTGGAAGCCGAAGGACGTGTCCTTCCCCGCGCCCACCGCGCCGTTATAGCTCAGGTTCTTGATGACGTAGTGGGTGCCGGTGTGGCTGACGATCTGGGCGTTCCAGATGTTGGTGATGGTGAAGCCCGCGTCGAACTCCACGGTCCAGCCGTTGAGGGCGGAGGCGCCCGCCTCCACGCTCATGTTCGCGGTGAAGCCCGAGCCCCAATTGTCGCGCACCGCATAGTCCACGCTGGCACCGGAGACCGGGGCCGCCACGTCGTCATTGACGATGGTGCCGGTGGCGACCGCGTCCGCCAGGGTGACGCCCTGCGGGTTGGACAGGGTGACGGTGAAGGTCTCGTTGGCCTCCACGGCGCTGTCGCCCATCACGTCCACATGGATGGTCTTGGTGGTCTCGCCCGGCGCGAAGGTGATGGTGCCGCTGCCCGCGACATAGTCGCTGCCCGCCTGCGCGGTGCCGTTGGCGGTGGCGTAGGCGATGGTCACGGCCTGGGTGGAGGGGGCGTCCAGGGTGACGACGAACATGAAATGCACGTGGTCGCCGTTGCCTTCCGTCACGGACAGGTCCGCGATGGAGGCGGCGGGCACGGCCACGGGCGGGGTGTCGTCGTCGTCGTTCAGGATGGTGCCGATGGCGGTCCCGTCGGCGATGGTGGCGCCGGACGGGCTGGAGAGGGTGACGGTGAAGGTCTCGTCCGCCTCCTCCACCGTGTCCGCGAGGATGTCCACATGGATCATCTTGGAGGTCTCGCCCGGCGCGAAGGTGACGGTGCCGGACGTGGCGGTGAAGTCCACGCCCGACTGCGCCGTGCCGCCGGAGGTGGCGTACTGCACGGTGACGGCGGTGGTGGACGCCTTGTCCAGCGTCACCACGAACATGAAGTGCATGTGCTCCCCGTCGCCCTCGGTCACGGCGAGGTCGGCGATGGAGATGGCGGGCAGCGTGCCGGGCGCCGTGTCCTGGTCGTCATTGACGATGGTGCCCACCGCGCTGCCGTCCGCCACCGTGGCATTCACGGGCGAGGACAGGTTCAGCGTGAAGGTCTCGTTCAGCTCCACCACCGCGTCGCCCACCACGGGCACCTGCACGGTCTTCACCGTCTCGCCGGGGGCGAAGGTGAGGGTGCCGACGCTGGACGCATAGTCCTGCCCCGCCGTGGCGGAGCCGTTCAGCGTGGTGTAGCTGACGGTGACGGGGGAGCCGGAGGCGGCGGACAGCGTCACGGTGAACACCGCGTAGCTGGTGCCCGCATTGCCCTCGATGACGCTGGCATCGCTCACCGACAGGCTCGGCAGGCCCGCGGGCGGGGTCGCGGTGTTGATCAGGCCCTGCCATTCGGTGCGCGCGGAATTGTCCAGCGCGATGATGTTGTTCAGCTCCAGCTCATGGAGCGCCACGCCGGTCAGCGTATAGGTCTGGTTATTGCCGGTGATGGTGATGACCGTGGAGCCGTTCACCTCGGCCACCGAGAATTCGTGGTCCTTGAACCAGCCGAAATCCAGCTTGTCCTTGGCGGGGTCGAAGTCGATGACGGTGGCCGAGCCGTAGTTCCACGCGATGACCGTGGTGACGCCCACCTCGCCGGAGGGCGGCGCGCCGGTGCCGGTGCCGGTGGGCCAGTCATTGGTGCCCGCGATCGGCACCCCCTGGGGCAGGACCTGCGAATCCGGCACTGGGCCGAAGCCGAGCTGGAGATGCACCCGGTCCTCGCGCACCTGCGCGGCATGGAACAGGAAATTGTCCACGGACAGCTCGTCCGTGGTCACGCCCAGCAGGATGAGCGCCTGGCCGGTGCCGGAATTGGAGATGATCACGCCTTCCGGGCTGTCGGTCATGTAGATCTGTTCGCGGGTGCCGAAATAGCGGAAGTCCACCGTGTCGGTCGCGGGATCGAAGGCCACGCGGTCGATCTGGCCGATCTCGTGCGAGCGGGCATAGACGGTGTTGGCGGCGGGCGTGATGCCCTGCTCCCAGGCCAGCGCGCCGGACAGGTCCTGGCGCAGATGGTCGTTGATGATGGGAACGAAGCTGTCGATGGTGAGCTGGCCCAGCGACACGCCCACGACCACGGCCATTTCGCCCGACCAGGGGTTCATGAAGGCGACGCCCTCGGGCGTGTCCACGACGATGCAATTGTGCACCGACACATCGCCCAGATCGAGCTTGTCCGTGGCCGGGTCGAAGCCGACGATGTCCGCGCCGGTGGTGGAAATCTGAAAGATGCGGCCGGTGTCAGCCATGGTCCTACTCCCCGATGAGGGCACCCTGCCCGGTGAGGGCTTTGGCCCGGTGAAGGGCGCCTGGCCCCTGCGTCAGGAGCGGTGATGTCATGGCCGGGCGTGTCATGCAGCCCACGCGGGCGGCACACTCGGTGAACACGGCAGGAAAATCGCCGGGACGGACGGGACGCGGCAGGGCTCGGCCCTTGCCGGGCGGCGCGGAATGGCCTTTGCTCTCATCGGCCCCGGAATACCGTCCGGCCAGCGTGCCAGGAGCTTCCCGTGTCCAACGCCTCCGCCTCCGTGCCGGGACAGATCGCGTTCGGCTGGCAGCGGCTGAGCTTCTTCTGGCGATCGCAGCTTCTGGGCTGGAGCCTGTTCGCGGTCGTCGACTTCGCCAACCGCCTGCTGACCTATCACGATGTGAAGGTGGCACTGTCCATCACGCTGCTGGTGTGGCCGGTGCTGATGGCGGTGTCCGGCGGCCTCGGCTGGCTCTATACGCGCTACCTGCCCCGGCGCCGCCTGGAGGCGCGCAGCATCTCATTGGTGATCCTGTGCTCGGTCCTCTCGGCCTCGGTCGTCATGGCGGCGGTGTTCACCGTGCGGGTGACCACGGGCTGGAGCATCCCCGGCTGGCATCCGCTGGAGGAGATCGCCGTCCCGCTGATCCATTACAGCTTCATCCTTCTGGGCTGGAGCATCTGCTTCTTCTGGATCCGCGCGGAACTGGGCCGCCGCGCCGCCATCCAGCGGGCGTTCGCCGCCCAGGCCGAGGCCCTCAAGGCGGAGATCCAGCACCTGCGGCTCCAGCTCGATCCCCATTTCCTGTTCAACGCGCTCAACGGCGTCGCCGAGGAAATTCCCGAGCATCCCGACGCCGCGCTCGCCATGCTGACCGACCTGACCGCCTATCTGCGCCACTCGCTCTCCGGCATCGACCAGCCGGTGGTGCCCATGGAGGCGGAGGTGGCCTCGCTGCGCGCCTATCTGCGCATCCAGGAGGCCCGGTTCGGGGCGAAGCTGCGCACCCGCCTGTCCATGGATTCCGAGGCGGCGCTGCGCCCCATCGCCAATTTCCTGCTCCAGCCGCTGGTGGAGAATGCGGTGAAGTACGGCGCACGGGGCGGACGGCTGGAGGTGGCGGTGTTCATCAAGGCCGACGGCGACACGCTGCGCATCGCCATCGTGAATACCGGCTCGCTGGAGGGCCAGACCACCCGCAAGCGCGGGCGGGGCATCGGCCTCAAGAATGTGCGGCGGCGGCTGGACGTGCATTATCCCGGCCGGCACCGCTTCCGCCTGGAGGAGGTTCCGCCGGACCCGCAGACTGGGGCGCCTGGCCGGGTGGTCGCAGCCTTGATCCTGAAGGGGGAGCCATGCTGAGGGTGCTGGTGGTGGACGACGAGCCGCTGGCGCGCCGCGCCATGCGGCGGCTGCTGCGCGCCCATCCCGTGGAGGTGGCGGGCGAGGCGGAGACCATCGCGGAAGCCCTGGCGCTCATCGAGGCCACCCATCCCGACCTCGTCTTCCTCGACATCGAGCTGAACGGCGGCGACGGCTTCGACCTGCTGGAGGCGCTCGCGAACCCGCCCAAGGTGGTGTTCGTCACCGCCTATGCCCAGCACGCGGTGGAAGCCTTCGCGGTGGATGCGGTGGACTATCTGCTGAAGCCCGTGGCGCCCGAGCGGCTGGCGGGCGCCCTGGCCCGGGTGGAACGGCAGCTCGCCCCACGCGCCGACAAGGACGCGGACGGCGTGCTGGAACTGCGCACGCCGAGCCGCAGCGTGTTCGCCAAGCCGGCCGACATCGTCGCGCTGAAGGCGGACGGGGACTTCACGCGCGTGCTCCTGTCCGGCCAGCCGCCGCTGATGATCTGGCGCACGCTGACCCATTTCGAGGAGCTTCTGCCCGCCCCGCCCTTCGTGCGGCTGAGCCGCTCGGTCATCATCAATCTGGAGCGCCTTCGGCGCATCGACGCGCGCTCGCGCGACGATGTGCGCCTGGTGCTGGATGGCATCGGGGACGCCCTTGCCGTGGGCCGCGCCGCCGCACAGCGCCTGCGCGATGCCATGGGCGGCCAGAAGCTCTGAACCCGTCCGTGCTGCCCGGCACGGCCTGTGGCGTCCGATCCTAAGCCGGCTTTGTTTCACGCATCCTCGGCCAGCGCCCTCACCTCCGCCATCAGCGCCGCCGGCACGGGAATGCCCTCCCGGGCCCGCTGGTCCGCCAGCGCGCGGGAGCGTTCGCCGGGCAGGAAGATGTCGTCGAAGCCTTCCTGGCGCGGCAAAGCCTTCATGGCGGCGCGCAGCGTCTCCACCTCGCCGACGAAGGTCTCCGGCTCGGAAAAGGCCGCCACGTCCATCAGCATGAGCATGGCGCTGGACCCGCGACCCGGGCCTCCGGGGTCCGCGAGGCTCGGCGCCACAACAGGCGCGCCCGCGAGCACGCTCGTCATGGCCTCGAACATCAGCGCGAGGCCCGAGCCCTTCGGCCCGCCCAGCGGCAGCGGGATGACCGCTTCCTGGGCCCGCCGCGTGGGCGTCCCGTCCGCGTCCAGCGCCCACCCCTCGGGGATCTCGGCATCCCGCGCCGCCAGTTGCCGCAGGCGCCCCAGGGCGGCCACGCTGGTGGCCATGTCCAGCAGCAGCGGCCCGCCCGCGCCGCCGGGCACCGCGAGGGCGATGGGGCTGGTGGAGACGCTGGGCACCCGCGCTCCGTGATAGGCCATGATGGGCTTGCCCGAGCCGATGACCAGGGCCGCGAGCCCCGCCTCGGCGGCCTTCAGCGCGTAATAGCCGATGGCGCCCGTATGGGTGGTGCGCCGCACCAGCGCAAAGCAGCCGCCATTGGCCTTCGCCCGCTCGACGGCCCAGCCCGTGGCCGCCATCATGGCCACCGCGCCGGGCGCGGCGCCGCCGTCCACCAGCAAGGTGGCGGGCAGCGCACGCACGATGGCCGGGACCGCGCGCACGTCCATCTCGCCCGACCGCGCCATCCGGGCATAGGCGGGCACGCGGACGAGCCCGTGCCCGTCCCGCCCCGTGAGATGGGACCAGACCAGAAGGTCGGCGATGGTGGCCGCATCCTCCGTCCGGGCGCCGAGGCGCTGGAAGACCCGGATCACCAGGTCGCGCAGCTCCTGCGGGGCGTGAAGCGGCGCGGCGGGCGCGGACGTGGCGCTCATGAGCGGTCGGTCATTGGGGGCGTCCCTGCTGCGGGCGGCTCCGGTTCAGCCGCGATGATTGGGCGGCGGCCCGTCGCCCCACAGGTTGGGCGCCTCGCTCGCGCGCCACACCTTGGGCCGCTGGGGCAGGTCGCGGTGCCAGGGCCGGGGATCGAACACGCCCGACGCCTCGTCGGACATGACGTCCAGCTCCGTGAACAGCTCGATGATCTGGTTCTGCGGGTTGCGGTGATAGGTGAAGATGTTGTGTCCCGGCCCGTGGCGTCCCGGCCCCCACGTCACCTTGATGTCGGAGCGGGACAGCACGTCGCACGCCGTCTTCACATGGGCCCAGTCGGCCAGCTCGAACGCCATGTGGTGCATGCCGCGATTGGCCGAGGAGATGAAGTTGCAGGTGTGATGGTCCGGCCCGCAGCGCATGAAGACGAAGAAGTCCTCCATCCAGTCGGAGACGCGGAAGCCGAGGATGTCGCGATAGAAGGCCACCGCCTGCTGGATGTCGTCCACATAGAAGGCCACATGGCCGAGCTTGCGCGGCGCGATGCCGCCCCCCGCCGGCGTCGCCCGGGCGGGCACGGGCGTGTTGAACAGGTCGATGCGCGTGCCCTTGAAGTCGGTGAAGCGCAGCGTGCGCGCGATGCCCGGCAGGGGATCGGACCGGAGCGCGCTGGCGATGCCCCGCGCGCCGAGCCAGCGGGCCACGTCCTCCAGCGGCACGTCCGCCGCCGTCTCGAAGGCGAGCCCGGTGCAGGCCGGGCCCTCGCCCGCTTCCAGCAGCACGCCGGTGTCTCCGTCCGGGCTTGCGAGGTGAACCGAGCCGTCCACCCGGGCGGCCGCCGAAAGGCCGATCACGGACGCATAATAGTCGGCCAGTTGCGCCGGGTCCGGCGAGCCGAAGGTGGCAAACGCGAGGCGAGAGATGCGTAACGTCAAGATCGGCGCACTCCGAGAGGCAAGGCCTGTCCCGTCTTTCCGTAAGGATGAATAAATCACATCTGATATTTACTCAAGAGTGTTTCCCGCGCGAGCAGTCATCTAAAGTTGAGTTCACGCTGATATGTAGCATCATTCATCCCAACGGGGTTGCGATGCGCCCCACATCGATCTGCGGAGACGAGGCATGACGGTGGCACATGACGGAGCCGGGCGCTCGGCGGCAGGCAGGGCGGGATCGCGGGTCTCGCGGCAGGCGGCACGGTTCGCCGTCCGGGCCCTTTTCGCCGTCGCCGCGCTGGCATCCCCCGTCGCGGCCCGCGCGGAGTTCCCAGACCGGGGGCTCGAAGTGATCGTGACCTTCGCGCCCGGCGGCACGCCGGACGTGCTCGCCCGCGCCCTGTCCGAGGGCCTCCAGGCCAATCTCGGCCAGCCGGTCGTGGTGGTGAACCGGCTGGGCGCCGGCGGCGCGGTGGGCGGCGCCTCCGTGGCCCGCGCCAAGGCGGACGGGTACACGCTGCTCTTCTCCCCGGCCCTGATCGTGTCGGTGGTGCCCACGCTCCAGCCGGCGGCGGGCTTCACGGCGGACTCGTTCGATCCCATCTGCCAGACATTCGAGAGCCAGATGGCGCTCATCGTGCCCGCCGATTCGCCCTATCGCAGCGTCGCCGAACTGGTGGATGCCGCTCGCACGTCGCCCGGAAAGCTCACCTGGGGCCATGCCGGGCGCGGCTCCATTCCCCATCTGGCTGGGCTGGAACTGGCCAAGGCCGGCGGCATCCAGGTGGTGGAGGTGCCCTACAAGGGCGATTCGGAGACCATCCCGGCCCTGCTCAGCGGGCAGATCGACTTCGCGCCCATCACCCTGTCGTCCATCCCCGAAGGGCGCGTGCGCATCATCGGCCTGTTCGCCCCGGCGCGGAACCCGGCCCTGCCCGACGTCGCCACCGTCAAGGAGCAGGGGTTTGACGTCTCACCCGTGAGCTTCGGCGGCCTGTTCGGCCCCAAGGGCCTGCCCGTCGAGGTGAAGGCGCGGCTGGAGGCGGCCTGCAAGGCGGCGGCGGAAAGCCCGCGCTACGTGGCGCTGGCGAAAAACCTGCGCCTCGGTACCAATCTCTATGATCCGGCGGCGACGTTCGCCGCGCATCTCCAGCGCGACATCGCGGAAAAGGCGCGCCTTCTCGCCACCCTGGATACGAAATAGCGCAGGCGCTCCCCCTTCCCCGCCGCCACCAACCGCCTTAGACATGATTCAATCCTGGGTTTAGGGAGATGTCCGCATGACCATGCCGACGCCGCGCAGAAGCCGACGCGCGGAAGCGCAGGGCCGCTCTCTGGCGCGACTGGACCATGCGGAGGCCACGCTGCGCACGGAGCTGTCGCTGCTCTGGCGCATCCATGTCCTGTCCTACCTCATGGTGCGCAAGGTGAATGCGGACCCGACCCTGCATTCGGGCCTGTCCCTGGTGGGCTGGCGGGTGCTGCTCACCCTGGTCCATGTGCCCGATCTGTCCGCCAACGAGATCACCGGGCTCTGGGGCTTCGAGAAGATGGCGGTGAACCGCGCCGTCAAGGAACTGATCGCGCGCAACCTCATCCACGGCGCCGCCGACCCCCATGGCGGACGGCGCATCCCCCTGTCCGTCACCGAGGCGGGACGGGCGCTGCATGCCCGGGCCTGGCCGGGGGCGGCGACCGACTATGCGGCGCTTGCGGGAGCCCTCACGCCCGAGGAGCTGGAGACGCTCAACGGCCTCATGGACAAGCTGATCGGCCGCGCCCGCCACGTCACGGGGTAGCCCCTCAGGCGGCCCGCGCGGGGAAATACGCCGCGAGCCACGCGCGGATGGCGCCCCAGACGCGCGGGTTATCCTCGGCGAACATCCAATGGTCCGCGTCGCTGAACAGGTGCAGCTCGGTGGGCTGGCCCGCCCGCTCGAACAGGGCGATGGACTGTTCCGTGGGGGTGACGGAATCGGACGCGCTGTGCAGCAGCAGCAGCGGGCGCGGCGCGATGCGGCCCACCACGTCGTCGGCGCGGAAGTCGAACATGCTCTGCGCGGTCTCGGCCGGGAATTCCTGGAGCGCGTTGGCGGGCCACAGCTTCACCTGCTGGCCTTCCATATGGTCCTTCAGGTGCTGCGGCACGGGGACGATGTCCTCCCGCGCCACCATCAGGGAGCGGCCATGGGCGGCGCGGTAGCGCGGCCCCTCCTCCAGGATGGTCTTGAACCGCGCCCAGGCCTGGGGCGTCGCATGCTGGCGGCGGAACTTGCGCTCGCCATTGCCCCAGCCGCCGTTGGAGATGACGGCGGCGACACGGGGATCGACCCCGCCCGCATAGACCGCCACCGCCCCGCCGAAGCTCGTGCCCACCACCGCCACCCGGGCGGGGTCCACACCGGGCTCGGCGGCGAGGAAGGTGAGGGCGTTGCGGGTGTCCTCCACCTGCTCCAGGCAGATCACCCGGCCGCGCTCGCCCCCGCTGGCGCCGCAGCCGCGCATGTCGAAGCGCAGCGTCACATAGCCCAGCGCCTCCAGCAGCTTGGCCGGGCCCATGACGTTCCCGGATTCCTTGGTGCTGCCGAACCCGTGCAGGACGAGGAAGGCGCCGCGCGTCTCTCCTTCCGCCAGATCGTCGGGACGGGACACGACGCCGGACAGGTCCAGCCCGTCGGACGGGATGGAGACGGCATATTCCATGGGTCGGCCTCCCCGCCGGTAGACCGCTTATTGAAGCATGCGGTCGAAATTGATGACGAACAGCTTCGGGTCCGGCCGCGCATTGTAATTGAGCCGCGAGACCGCCACCGAGGTGTCGTAGCCCTGCGGATCGGTGACGATCCACTGGCGCAGCGTGTAGTCCTTGGCGTCGAACAGCAGCAGCAGCTTGTAGGTGCCCAGCATGGGGACCTTCTCCTCCATCACCACGGTGACGTAGAGATTGTCCTTGAAGGCGCCCACCACATTGGGATTGCGCGTCAGGTCGATATTGTCCGCCAGCAGGAAGCGCAGCGGCGTCTGGGACAGGGGCGTGATGTCCTGCGTGTTCAGCTTGCGGTCGCGCACCGCCACCGACTGGCCGTTGGAGATCAGCTCCAGCGGCACCGGCGCGTCATATTCGAAGCGCACCCGGCCGGGCTTCTGCATGTAGAAATCGCCGGTCTTGCGCGAGCCGTCGGGGTCCACCTGCACGAAATTGCCGGACAGGACCTGCACCTTGTTCCAATAGTCCGAGACCTTCTGAAGCGTCTCGGGGCCCGCGCGGTCCTGGTCCTGCTGCACCGGCGCGATGGCGGTGGGCGCGGCCGGCGCGGACGCGGGACGGGCGGCGGAGGCGGTCTGCACCGGCGCGGCGGGCGCCGCGTCTGCGCTGGCCGGGCGCGGCGTGGGCAGCGGCACCGGCGCGGCGGAGACCTGGGCCGCAGCAGGTTGCGGCGCGGACGGCGGGGCCGCAGCGGGAGCCTGGGCCTGTGCTTGCGCCTGCGGCTGCGGCGCCGCGCCGCCCTGGAAGGGGGCGGGCATGGCCTGCTGGGTCGAGAACAATTGATAGGGCGTGGGATGGGCGGCGCCGGGGACGGCGGTATTGGGACGCGGGATCTCGCCCGGCGGCAGCAGCAGCCCCTGGGCGGCGACGGAGCCCGACAGGCCAGCCGTCGCCAGCCATGCGCCCGCCAGCAGCACCGCAACGCGACGCGCGCGGCCAGCCTCGCGCCGCACGGGGCGCGCACCCCGGCGGGGGCCTGTCTGTCGGGGCGAACTCGTCACGATACCGACCCTTTCCTCACGCGCGGCCGCCGCACTCCAACGGCACCACCGGCGCCCGGTTCCCGTCCGCCGGAGCGGACGCGGCCCGCTGCTCGGCCTGAGCCATACAGCCCTTAAACCGGGCCTATGGCGAACCTATGGCCCCGACCCAAGGTCAACCCCGGTTCGTCAACCCTATTCCGCCGCCTCGTCGGACAACAGGATTTCCCGCTTTCCGGCATGGTTCGGCGCGCCCACCACGCCTTCGCGCTCCATGCGCTCCACCAGGGAGGCCGCGCGGTTGTAGCCGATCTGGAGGCGGCGCTGAATGTAGGAGGTGGAGCATTTGCGGTCCCGCAGAACCACGGCGACCGCCTGGGAATAGAGGTCCTGTCCCTCTTCCCCGAAGCCGCCCTTGTCGAACACCGCCCCGTCCTCGTCGCCGCCGTCGTCCAGGTCCGCCGTGACGGCGTCCACATAAGCGGGGGCGCCCTGGGCCTTGAGGTGGCGCACGATGCGCTCCACCTCGTCGTCGGAGACGAACGGGCCGTGCACGCGGCTGATGCGCCCGCCGCCCGCCATGTAGAGCATGTCGCCCTGGCCCAGCAGCTGCTCGGCGCCCTGCTCGCCCAGGATGGTGCGGCTGTCGATCTTCGACGTGACCTGGAACGAGATGCGGGTGGGGAAATTGGCCTTGATGGTGCCGGTGATCACGTCCACCGAGGGGCGCTGGGTGGCCATGATGAGATGGATGCCGGCGGCACGGGCCATCTGGGCGAGGCGCTGGATGGCGCCCTCGATGTCCTTGCCGGCCACCAGCATGAGGTCGGCCATCTCGTCCACCACCACCACGATATAGGGCAGCGGCGAGAGGTCCATCTCCTCGCGCTCGTACACCGCCTCGCCGGTCTCGTGGTCGAAGCCGGTCTGCACGGTGCGGGCGAGGCTCTCGCCGCGCTTCTGCGCCTCGGTGATGCGGGCGTTGAAGCCGTCGATGTTGCGCACGCCCAGCTTGGACATCTTCTTGTAGCGGTCCTCCATCTCGCGCACCGCCCATTTCAGGGCGACCACCGCCTTCTTCGGGTCGGTGACGACGGGCGCGAGCAGGTGCGGGATGCCGTCATAGACAGACAGTTCCAGCATCTTGGGGTCCACCATGATGAGGCGGCATTGCTCCGGCTTCAGCCGGTAAAGCAGCGACAGGATCATGGTGTTGATGGCCACCGACTTGCCCGAGCCGGTGGTGCCCGCCACCAGCAGGTGGGGCATGCGGGCGAGGTCCACGATGACGGGCTCGCCGCCGATGGTCTTGCCCAGCGCGATGGCGAGCTTGTGGCCGCTCTCGGAGAAGTCGGGCGTGGCGATCAGCTCGCGCAGCAGCACCTTTTCGCGCCGCGGATTGGGCAGTTCGATGCCGATGGCGTTGCGGCCCGGCACCACGGCGACGCGGGCGGAAATGGCGCTCATGGAGCGGGCGATGTCGTCGGCGAGGCCGATGACGCGGCTGGACTTGATGCCCGGCGCGGGCTCCAGCTCGTAGAGCGTCACCACCGGGCCGGGGCGCACCTGGAGGATCTCGCCGCGCACGCCGAAATCCTCCAGCGTGCCTTCCAGCAGCTTGGCCGTCTCCTGGAGCGTCTCCTGGCTCATGGCCGGGCCCTTGGCGGCCTGGGGGGCCGCGAGCAGGGTCAGTTCGGGATGCTGGTAGACGCCGGGGCGGCCGCGTGGAGCCGGGCTTCGCCGCGGCGCCCGGCTCCACGCGGCCGCGCACGTCGCCGCTGCGTTCCTCGGCGAACATCTCGCGCACCAGTCCGCCGGAACGGGCGGGCGCGGCCTTGCGGCGCGGCAGCAGGCGCGCCTTGGCGGAGAGAAGCGCATGGGTGAGGGCGCCGAGGGAGATGGACCGACGGTCGCCCGGCTCCTCCTCGTCTTCCTCATGGGCATCGGGCTCGTAGAGCGAGCCCGCCCGGTCCTGCCCGTCGCGCGGCGCACCGGCGGACGGACGGCCGAGCGCCAGATAGAAGCCGCCGAGCGCGAAGCCGAGGCCGAGGGCGCCCACAAGGATGGCATCGAACAGGGTGGCCGCCCCGCCCCGGAACGCGCCGATGAGGCGCGGGGCGATGTCGCCGATGGCCCCGCCGAGCCCGGCGGGAATGGGCCAGGCGGGCAGTTCGGGAACGGTGCCGAGGAAGGCGCACAGGCCGAGCACGCCGACCGCGAGCGCGCCCGCCCGCAGCTTCTCCCGGCGCAGGGGCCGGGCCGTGAGCAGGCGCCAGCCCCAGAAGGCGAGGGACAGCAGAACGGCGAGGGAGGCGAGGCCGAGAAGCTGCATGAGCAGGTCGGCGACGATGGCGCCCGGCCGCCCCAGCAGGTTCTGCACCCCCGCATTGGAGGCGTTGGAGAGGCTCGGGTCGGTGGCCGACCACGTCATCAGCGCCACGAGGCTGAACAGGCTCGCGCCCAGGACGGCGATGCCCGAGATCTGGCTCGACCGGCGCCGCACGGCGCGGCGCAGGCTCTCGGGAATGAAGTCCATGCCCAGCCCGTGCGGGCGCAGGGCCAGGGGGGCGGCGGGACGGCGGCGCACCGAAGCCATCGGACCTCCTTCAGCTCAGGCCCGCGACGAGGCGCTCCAGCACCTCCGCGCAGGTCTCAAGATCCTGGACGAGGGCGACCCGGATATAGGGATCGCCCGGATTGATGCCGTCCGCGCCCGCACGGGCGAGATAGCCGCCCGGCACCACGCGCAGGCCCTGCTCGCGCCACAGGCGCAGCGTCGCGGCCTCGCCGCCGCCCTGCGCGCTCGCGTCGAGCCACAGGAAGAAGCCGCCCGCGGGCCGCTCATGGCCGAAGCGGCCGTCGAGGACGCGGTCCGCAAGGTCGAACTTGGCGCGGTAGAGCGCGCGGGAGGCCTCCACATGGGCCTCGTCCTCATAGGCGGCGATGCCCACCGCCTGGAGCGGCTCGGGCACCTGGGGCGCCGCCACCCAGCGGAAGGTCAGGTATTCCTTCAGGAAATCCGCGTCTCCCGCCACGAAGCCGCAGCGCAGGCCCGGCAGGGAGGAGCGCTTGGAGAGCGAATTGAACGCGAGCACGCGGGAGAAGTCCGACCCGCAGGCTTCCAGCACGCCCGCCGGCTTCTCGTCGCCCAGATAGATCTCCGAATAGCATTCGTCGGAGAACACATAGGCGCCGTTGGCCCGGGCCATGGCCACCACCCGCTCCAGATAGGCCCGGGAAGCGACCGCCCCCTGGGGATTGGCGGGGGACGCAATGAAGATGCCCACCGTGCGGGCGAGCAGCGCCGGGTCGAGGGCGTCGAGGTCGGGCAGCCAGCCCGATTGCTTGGTGGTGGGCATCACCACCACCTCGCAGCCGGCAAGGTCGGCGCCCGCCGCATAGGCGGCATAGAAGGGATTGGGCAGCAGCATGGCGGGCCGGCCGGGCCGCTCCCCCACCAGCCGCCGCGCGGTGACGGCGGCGGAGACGAGGCCCTCGCGGGAGCCGTTCAGCACCAGGATCTCGCGCTCCGCGTCCACGGCGCGCGGCAGGGCGTAGCGCCGCCCCAGCCAGTCCGCCGCCGCCTTGCGGAAGGCGGGCAGGCCCTCCGCGCGGGGATAGCGGCCGAAGCCCGACACGGCGCCGGCGAGCACGCCGGGCACGAAGGCGGGCATGGCGTGCTGCGGCTCGCCCACCGCTGCGCTCAGGGCAGGCCGCCCCGGTTCCGTTCCTGCCAAGAGATCGGCGAGGCGGACGAAAGGAGAGCGGTGGCCCTTGGAGGCGGACGGGTTCGGAATGGGCGTTGACATCGTCTCTGTCGCGGAGTTGAGCCGCACGATGCGGCATTTAGGTTAAGGGGCGCCTAATTCCGGCCGCGCGTGCTTAACCTCTGGACCGGGACAGGAAGCGGGGAAACCTCAGGCCGGCCGGGGAGCGCCCGGCAGATCCGCCTTCGCGAGCGTGGCGCGCGCCATGGCGGCGTCCTTCTCCATCTGCGCCACCAGGGCGTCGATGCTGGCGAACTTCAGCTCCGGCCGCAGGTAATTGTGCAGGGACACCTCGATCTCGCGGCCATAGAGGTCGCCGGAGAAATCGAACAGGTTCACCTCCAGCAGCGGTGCGCCGTTGTCGAAGGTGGGGCGGCGCCCATAGCTCGCGACACCGTCCACGGGGAGGCCGTCCACGAGGGCACGCACGGCATAGATGCCGAAGGCCAGCTCGGTGCCGGGCGGCAGGACGAGGTTGGCCGTGGGGAAGCCCAGCACCCGGCCGCGCTTGTCGCCGTGCCGCACCTCGCCGCGCACCGACCAGGGGCGGCCCAGCATGTGGGCGGCATGGCCCACCTGCCCCGCCGCCAGCGCGTTGCGGATGGCGGTGGAGGAGACGGGGTCGCCCTCGTCCAGGGTCGGCTCGACCACCTCCACGGGGAAGCCGAGCCGGGCGCCCGCCTCGCGCAGGAAGGCGGGGGACCCGGCGCGGGCGCGGCCGAAATGGAAGTCGAACCCCACCACCACCCCGGAGGCGCCGAAGCGGCCCACGAGAATATCCTCGACGAACGCCTCGGCGGGAATGGCGGCGAGCGCGGGGTCGAACGCCATGACGATGGCACCGTCGAGGCCCGCGCGGGCGAGTTCCGCCAGCTTCTGGGCGCCGGGGGTGAGCCGGAACAGCGGCAGGTGCGGCTGGAACACCGCGCGCGGGTGCGGCTCGAACGTGAGCGCCGCCGCCGGGCGGCCGAGCCCCTGCGCCATGCGCCGGGCCGCGTCGATCACCGCGCGGTGGCCGCGATGCACCCCGTCGAAATTGCCGATGGCCAGCACCGGCCGCGCCAGGGCGGGCGGAGGGGCAAGGGCGCCGTCGGCGACGACGAAGGCAGGAGGGACGGACACGGGCACGGCGATCAGCCTGATCTCCAGATGGGGCGCCACCCTTCGCGCAGCCCTCGGCGGGCGTCAAGCGGCGGCGGCGCCCGCCTCACCAGGCGAGGCGCGGCATCACGCCTCGCGGATGGGCGTGGCCGGAGAACAGATTGCTGAGCGCAGCCGCGTCCGGCTCGGCGCCGTCCTTGGCGTTCAGCTCCTCGGCATGGATGCCGGAGGCGATGAACAGGCTGTCGAATCCCGCCGCCGTGGCGCCGATGATGTCGGTGCGCAGCGCGTCGCCGATGCACAGCACCTTCCCCTCGCCGACAGGACCGCCGCGCAGCGCGGCGGCGCGCGCCAAGGCGGTGTCGTAGACCGGCTTGTGCGGCTTGCCGCAATAGAGGGTCTCGCCCCCCATGCGGTCATAGAGCTGGGCGATGGCGCCCGCGCAATAGATGAGGCGCGAGCCGCGCTCCACCACGATGTCGGGATTGGCGCAGATGAAGAACAGGCCGCGCGCGCGCATGGTCGCGAGGCGGTCGGCATAATCCTCGGGCGTCTCCACCTCGTCGTCGAACAGGCCGGTGCACACCACGAGGTCCGCCGCGTCGAGCCCGGTCATGGTGAGGCCGAGGCCGTCGAACGTACCGAGGTCGCGGGGCGGGCCGAGATGGAACACCCGCGACCCGGCGCGCTCGGCGAGGACGGCGCGCGTCACGTCGCCCGAGGTGACGATGGAATCATAGGTGCCCTCCGGCACGCCCAGCCGCTCCAGCATGCCGGCGACGAAGTCGGCGGGCCGGGGCGCGTTGGAGACGAGCACCACGCTCGCCCCCCCGGCGCGGGCACGGCGCAGGGCGTCGCAGGCGGCGGGGAAGGCCTTGAGGCCGTTATGCACCACGCCCCAGATGTCGCACAGGATCAGGTCGTAATCGCCGGCGATCTCGGAAAGCCCGGCAACCCGGCGCGGCGCCACAAGACCCGTCAAACCTGCATCGATCATCGCCGCGCTCCTTGTCTGCGGGGCACGACGTGCCACGCCCGCGCGACGGGAACAAGACCTTCCCGCGCATGGCGGCGCGGCCGGGGGTGCGCACGGGGCGCGTCCCGCTTCGGGCCGAAGCCACTGGCGTTTTTTGGCCGTGTTTCGTGGGCGGGTGCGGAAAAGCCCGGGATCGAGGCACCGCAAACCCCGGCGGAACAAGGTTTCACCTGGATTCAGCGGTCTGCGGGATTGGGGAAAGCGCAAGGTTCCGCAACGACACGGAGGTCGCGAGGCGGCGGGCACGATGATACTGCCTGAAAATGAGGCGCCTTTCCGGGGCCGCAAGGGGAGTAGTGGCGTGAAAGCTCGATTCCTGGCGCTTGTGCTGGCCGCGTCCCCCCTGCCCCTCCTGGCCCAGCCGACCCAGCCCGCACCCGCATCACCGGACGCGGGGGCGCCGCAAAGGCCCTTCGCGCCGCCCAATCCCCCGGCGGTGCTGCGGGATGCCCGCTATTGCGAGATCCTCCCGGTGTCGCTGACCTTCAGCGGCCTCAAGGCGGAGGTGTTCAACACCATCGGCTATGACGACTGCCCGCAGGAGGCGTGGTCGCGCCTGTCGGAGAAGGCGCTGCGCAAGCAGTTCGGGGCGGTGACGGTGATCCTCAACGGCCCCCGCCACTTCATCATGGACAAGATCATCCCCAAGGGCGCCACCGCCGCCGGGCAGGTGATCACCCTCGACGGCATCACCCTGGAAAGCCGGGCGGAACTGTCCCTGTCGCTGTTCGAGCTGATGGAGAAGCCCTATGGCGAGCACGTGGTGGACCGCGAGACGGTCTACCGCTTCGACGCGGGCAAGCCCACCTTCCAGCTCACCTCGCCCGAGGGCTTCACCTATGTGATGCAGTCCTACGCCCAGATCGTGGACCCGACGCTCACCTATGCCGCCCTGCCCGGCCTCGGCGCCAAGCTGAAGCTGCCCACGGGGTGGAGCTACCGGATGGTGACCCCCGAGACCGACCTGCTCCTCGCCGCCGAGGGCAAGGCCGTGGTGATCCAGGACGACCTCAAGAACACCTATCAGAGGATGAAGCCCTGATCCGTCCGCCCCTGAGCCGTGCGCCCCGGCGTCACGCGACGCCGGGCAGCGCCCGCGCCAGGGTGCGGAACGCATCGCCCCGCGCCTCGAAATTGGGGAATTGGTCGAACGACGCGCAGGCCGGGGAGAGCAGCACCACCGGCTCGGGCGCATCGCAGGCCGCCGCGTCCCGCGCCGCCGCCTGGAGCGCCGCGTCGAGCGTGCCGCTCATTTCGTGGGGCACGTCTGCCAGCGTCTGCGCGAAACCTTCCGCCGCCTCGCCGATGAGATAGGCCTTGCGCACCCGGCCGAACAACGGCGCCAGCGGCGCGATGCCGCCCGCCTTGGGCTTGCCGCCCGCGATCCAGAAGATATCGGGGAAGGTGAGCAGCGCCCGCTCGGCGGCGTCCGCATTGGTGGCCTTGCTGTCGTTCACGAACAGCACCCGCCCGGCGCGGCCCACCTGCTCCATGCGGTGCGCGAGGCCGGGGAAGGTGCGGATCGCCACCGCAATCACTTCCGGCGCCAGCCCCGCCGCCCGCGCCGCCGCGAAGGCCGCCGCCGCGTTCTGGGCATTGTGCGCGCCGCGCAGGGAGGGGATGCCCGCCAGGGACAGGCGGAAGCGCTCCTCGCCCCCCTCGCTCTCCACGATGGCCTCGCCGTCGCGCCAGATGCCGTCCGCGAGCGGCCGCGTGACGCTGATCCGCACCACATGGGTGCCCGCCCCGGCGGCGCGGTCCGCGATGGCGCGAGAGAAGTCGTCGTCCACCCCCACCACCGCCGTGCCGCCGCTCTCCACCCCGGCGATGAGCTGCTCCTTCACCGCCGCGTAGCGCTCCAGCGAGCCGTGCCGGTCCAGATGGTCCGGGGTGACGTTGAGATGCACGCCGATGGAGGGATCGAGCGTCGGCGACAGGTCGATCTGGTAGGAGGAGCATTCCACCACATGCACCCGCCGCCCCGAGGGCGGGGCCAGGGAGAGGATGGCGGTGCCGATATTGCCGCCGAGCTGCACGTCCCGCCCGCCCTTCTGGAGCAGGTGGGCGATGAGCGCCGTGGTGGTGGACTTGCCGTTGGTGCCGGTGATGGCCACGAAGGGCGCATGGCGCGCATGGGCGCGGCGCTCGCGGCAGAACAGCTCGATGTCGCCGATCACCTCCACGCCCGCCGCCTGGGCCAGCTTCACCGACCAATGGGGCTCGGGATGGGTGAGCGGCACGCCGGGAGACAGGACGAGGGCACTGATGCCGCTCCAGTCCAGATCGCGCAGGTCGGCCACAGGGATGCCCGCCGCCGCCGCCTTCGCCCGCCCGGCCTCCCCGTCGTCGAAGGCGACGACCTGCGCGCCGCCCGCGACCAGCGCCTGGGCGGTGGCGAGGCCGGACCCGCCGAGCCCGAACACGGCCACGATGCGGTCCTTGAAGGTGGAGACGGGAATCATGGGGCGCGGCCGGACAGCTTGAGGAAAGGGTCCGCGCAACGCCCGGACCGGGAATCGCCGTCTAACTTATTCAATGGAGCGGGAATCACCACCCGTGCACAGTGGCGCAGGCGCACCCGCCCGCGGTCTCAGTCCGTGGCGCGGGGAATGATCGCCACGGCGGCGCCGGGGATGAGGGACGCCACCTCGCGTTGCACCCGATCCGCCACCGCCTGGACATCGCCCAGGCTGCGGGCCGCAAGGAAGCCCAGCTCGATCTGCACATGGGGCGTGTTGCCCGACAGGCGCGAGCGCACGCTGATCAGCCGGTCATAGGCATCGAAATGCGCCACCAGCGCCTTGTTGATCAGGCGCTGCTGCGCCTCCTCCAGGGTCCTGTCCAGCAGGGAGGGCAGGGCCTGCTGCCACATGGAGACGGAGAGCTGGACCATGGCGGCGGCGATGAACAGGCCACCCACCAGTTCCGCCACCTGCCCCACCACCCCGTCCACGAACACCGCGTTCACGCAGAAGGCGGCCATGACGATGCCGGAGGACAGCGTCTTCACGAGGCGCGTGCGCACCTGGCCGGTGAGGATGATGGAGGCGCCGTCGCGCCCCGCCTGCCAGAGCTTCCACAGCAGATAGGCGTTGAGAACGAGATTGATACCGCCGAGCGCGGCCACCACCAGCAGGCTGAACTGGTCCTGGGCGGGCGGATGGAACCAGCGCCACAGCGCGCCGAGCCCCACCCAGACCCCCGCGAGCCCCATGGCGCTGCCGATGCCCGCATTGGCGAACTGCTCGATCTTGCCCGAGCCGTAGTCGTAATCGTGGATGCGCCCGCGATGGATGCGCCGCATGAGCACCAGAAGCAGCAGTTCCAGCACCACCAGCAGCGTGCCGCGCGCGCATTCCGCGAGCATCATGAGCGAATTCGCCCAGATGCCGACGCTGAGGAACGGCGCGATCAGCGCGATGTCGCACAGGCACGCCACGAGGATGGACCGCTCCCGCGCGAGAGCGACCGGCGGCACCGGCCCTTCGGCTTGATTCATGCGGGCGTCAGCGCAGCTTGAGGGTGGCGAGGCCCAGCAGGGCGAGCACCACGGCGACGATCCAGAAGCGGATCACCACCTGGCTCTCGGTCCAGCCCAATTGCTCGAAATGATGGTGGATGGGCGCCATCTTGAACACGCGCTTGCCGGTGAGGCGGAAGGAGATGACCTGCACGATCACCGACACCGCCTCCAGCACGAACAGGCCGCCGATGACCGCCAGCACCACCTCGTGCTTGATGGCCACCGCGATGGCGCCCAGCAGGCCGCCCAGGGCCAGGGAGCCCGTGTCGCCCATGAAGATCTGGGCCGGCGGGGCGTTGAACCACAGGAAGCCGAGGCCCGCGCCGATGATGGCGCCGCACAGAACCGCCAGTTCGCCCGCGCCCGCCACGTAGTGGATCTGGAGATAGTCCGCGAACACCACGTTGCCGGAGAGATAGGTGACGACGCCGAACGAGCCCGCCGCGATCATGACCGGCACGATGGCGAGGCCGTCCAGGCCGTCCGTGAGGTTCACCGCATTGCCCGCCGCCACGATGACGAAGGCGCCGAACAGGACGAAGAACCAGCCGAGGTCCAGCAGCAGATCCTTGAAGAAGGGGAAGGCCACGGACGAGGACAGGCCCGCCTTGCCCACATGGATGAAGGCGATGACCGCGAGCCCGGCGATGAGGAACTCGATGGCGAGGCGCGCCTTGCCCGACAGGCCGTTATGGCTCTGCTTCGTCACCTTCAGATAGTCGTCGTAGAAGCCGATGAGGCCGAAGCCCAGCGTGACGCCCAGCACCACCCACACATAGGGGTTGGAGAGGTTCGCCCAGAGCAGGGCCGCAACCAGCAGGCCGGACAGGATCATGAGGCCGCCCATGGTGGGCGTGCCCTTCTTCAAAAGGTGGCTCTGGGGCCCGTCCGCGCGGATCGGCTGGCCCTTGCCCTGCCGCACCCGCAGCGAGGAGATGATGGCCGGGCCGAACAGGAACACGAACAGCAGCGCCGTGACGATCGCCCCGCCGGTGCGGAAGGTGATGTAGCGGAAGACGTTGAGGCCGGGGAACACGTCGTTCGCCTGCGAGAGCCACTGGAGCATCGGCTATCCTTTGCGCGCGGGCCGCGCCGTCCGGCATATGCACCGTCCGGCGGGTCGTGCCGCATCCACACTCAGAGCACGGTCTCTTCGACCGCGCGGAAACGATCCGCCAGCGCCTTCACGACCGGCCCCATGCGCGAGCCGTTCGACCCCTTCACCATGAGCGTGTCGCCGGGGCGCAGGGCCGTGGCGAGGATCGGGGTGAGCGTGTCGGATGCGGGCGCATAGCCTCCCCGGCGGTCCGATGGCAAGGCCTGCCAGAGCGAACGCATGAGTGGACCGGTGCAGAAGACGAGGTCGATGCCCCCCTCCGCGATGGGCTTGGCCAGTTCCGCATGATGGGCCGGGCCGTCCGGACCCAGCTCCAGCATGTCCCCCAGGATGGCGATCCGCCGCCCGCGCGGGCCCACCGGGGTCCGGCTCAGCACACCCAGCGCCGCCCGCATGGAGGCGGGATTGGCGTTGTAGCTCTCGTCCAGCAAGGTGGCGGCGCCGCCTGGCAGGGCGAGGCGCACCGGCACGCCGCGCCCGGGCGGCGGCTTCAGCCGGGCGAGCGCGAGGCTGGCCAGCGCGAGGTCGGCGCCCAGGAGCTGCGCGGCGGCGAGCACCCCCAGCATGTTCTGCACGATGTGGCGGCCCGGCATGCCCACCTTGAGCGTGACGCGCGTGCCCAGCACGTCGGCCACGAGGGTGGAGCAGTCGGCCTTCAGGCACAGGTCCACGAGGCGCGAATCGGCGGCGGCGCCCGCCCCGAAAGTGACGATGCGCGCGCCGCGCGCACGGGCCGCGGCCGCGAGGCGCTCGAACTGGGGATTGTCCAGGTTCAGCACCGCCGCGCCGCCCGGCTCCAGGCCGGCGAAGATCTCGGCCTTGGCGTCCGCGATTTCCTCGATGCCGGAGAACTGGGCGATGTGGACCGGCTCCACCGTGGTCACGATGGCGACGTGCGGGCGCACCATCTGCACCAGGGGCGTGATCTCGCCCGGATGGTTCATGCCGATCTCGAACACGCCGAACCGCGCCTCGTGCGGCAGGCGGGCGAGGGAGAGGGGCACGCCCCAATGGTTGTTGTAGGAGGCGGCGGAGGCGTGGGTGAGCCCGTCCGCCGACAGAGCGAGGCGCAGCGCCTCCTTGGTGGTGGTCTTGCCCACCGAGCCGGTGACGGCGGCGATGCGGGCGCCGGAGCGCGCGCGCGCGGCACGGCCGGTGGCCTCCATGGCGGCGAGCACGTCGTCCACCAGAAGGAGCGGCGCGTCGGGCGGCAGGCTGTCCGCCTTGTCCCGCGCCACCACCGCGAGGGCGGCGCCGTTCTCAAGTGCAGCAGGCACGAAGCGGTGGCCGTCGGAATTCTCGCCGGTGATGGCGAAGAAGGCATCGCCCGGCGCGAGGGTGCGGGTGTCGATGGAGATGCCCGTGACGGCGCGCGGCGTGCCGCGCACGTCGCCCGAGGTGGCCGCCGCCAGTTCGTCCAGCCCGTAGAGAGGCGTCACGCCGGTCATCATGAACCTTGTCTCCCCATGGCGGCGAGGATCGCCGCGGCGTCCGAGAAGGGAAGCGTCCGGTCGCCGATAATCTGGCCCGTTTCGTGACCTTTGCCGGCAACGACCAGCGCGTCCCCAGGTTGCAGCATGGCGACCGCCGCGTCGATGGCCTCGGCGCGGTCGCCGATCTCCCGCGCGCCGGGGGCGGCGGCGAGGATCTCCGCGCGGATCGCCGCCGGCTCCTCGGAGCGGGGATTGTCGTCGGTGACGATCACGATGTCGGCGCGCTCAGCCGCGATGGCGCCCATGAGCGGGCGCTTGCCCCGGTCCCGGTCGCCCCCGCAGCCGAACAGCGCGATGAGCCGGCCCGAGACCGCCGGGCGCAAGGTGTCCAGCACCGCCTGGAGGGCCTCGGGCTTGTGGGCATAGTCCACGAACACCAGCCGGCCAGGGTCGCTCCCCACCCGCTCCATGCGCCCCGGCACGCCGGGCAGGCGGGCCATGGCGCCGAGCGCGGCGTCCCGGTCCTCCCCGCAGGCGATGGCGAGGCCGGCGGCCAGAAGTGCGTTGTCCGCCTGGAAGGAGCCCACCAAGGGCACCGCGATCTCCCGCCCGCCCGCGAGCCGGACCACCTGCCCGACGCCGTCCGCCCGCACCGCCTCCACGTCGATGTCGCCGCCGGGGCCGATGGCGAGGATCGGCAGGCCGCGGGTGCGGGCATAAGCGAGAGCGGTATTTCCGTAAGGGGCACGGGTCAGCGCGACGGCGGGCGCGGTCTCCGGGAGAACATCTGTGAACAAGCGCAGCTTCGCGTGGAAATAGGCCTCAACACTGGGGTGATAATCGAGATGATCCCGCCCCAGATTGGTGAATCCGCCCGCCGAAAGGCGTACGCCGTCGAGGCGGAACTGGTCCAGCCCATGGGACGAGGCCTCCAGCGCCATGTGCGTCACCCCCTCCCCGGCGAGCCGGTCCAGGGTGGCATGGAGGTCCACCGGGTCGGGCGAGGTGAGGCCGCCATAGGTGGATTCCCCCGGCGCGACCAGGCCCAGTGTTCCCAGATACGCGGCGCGATGGCCCAGTTGTTCCAGGATATGACGCAGGAAGAACGCGACCGACGTCTTGCCCGCCGTCCCCGTCACCGCCGCGACCTTGGCCGGCTGGCGCGGATGGAGGCGGGCCGCCGCCAGCGCCAGGGACCGGCGCACGTTCAGGGAGAAGGCGACCGGAACCGCAACCTGCGGCATCTCGCCCAGGGGTTCGGTCAGGATGGCCGCCGCGCCCTGGGCCACCGCCTGAGGGATGAAGCGGGCGCCGTCGGCCTTGGTGCCGGGAATGGCGACGAACAGGCTGCCGGGCCGGACCTTCCGGCTGTCGGCGGTGATCCCCTGGACCGGCACGGCGCCGTCGCCCGCCATCAGGCGGGCGTGGCCGGAAAGGAGATCGCCGAGGCGGATGGTCATCGCCCGGCCTACCGCGCCGCCACTTTGTCGCCCAGGCCCGCACCGCGCAGCATCTGGTCGGCGGTGGGCAGGTTCTGGCGCGGCATCACGCCGAGCATGGGCGCGACGCGCTCGACGATCTTGGCGGCGGTGGGCGCCGCGTTCCAGCCCGAGGTGGCATAGCCGTGGGTCTCGGGCAGGGGCTGCGGCTCGTCCAGCATCACCAGGACAAGATACTGCGGCTTGTCCATGGGGAAGACCGCGGTGAAGGAGGTGAGCAGCTTGGTCTTGGAATAGCGCCCGTTCACCACCTTCTCGGCGGTGCCGGTCTTGCCGCCCACCAGGTATCCGGGAACCTCGGCCTTGCGTGCGCTGCCCGCTTCCGCGTTCAGGCGGAACAGGTAGCGCATCTTGTCTGAGGTCTCGGGCTTCAGCACCTGCTTGGCGAGCGCATCCGCCTCGGCGGGGGTGCGCTTGAGGAAGGTCGGCGGAATGAGCCGGCCGCCGTTCACCAGGGCATTCACCGCCATCACCGCCTGGAGCGGGGCGACGGACAGGCCGTGGCCGAAGGCGATGGTGGCCGAGTTCAGCTCGCCCCAGCGCTTGGGCACGATGGGCTCGGCGCTTTCAGGCAGCTCGGTGCGCAGCCGGTCGAGCTGGCCCATCTTGCGCAGGAACGTCTTGTGCGCCTCCACGCCCAGCGCCAGCACCATCTTGGCGGTGCCGATATTGGACGAGACGAGGAAGATCTCCGGCACGGAGAGGACGCGGTTCTCCGCGTGGTAGTCGTGGATGGAGAACCGGCCGAACGACAGGGCGCCGCGCGCGTCGAAGGACGAGTTGAGGCCGATCTTGCCGGAATCCAGCGCCATGGCGAAGGACAGCGCCTTGAAGGTGGAGCCCATCTCGAACACGCCGGTGGTGAGGCGGTTGAGATAGGCGTCGTCCTTCGGGTTGCCGCCCACGTTCGGATCGAAGTCCGGCAGGGAGACCAGCGAGATGATCTCGCCGGTGCGCACGTCCGTGACCACGCCCATGGCGGCCTTCGCCTTGAACTTCTCGCGCGCCTTGGCCAGTTCGTCGCGCACCGCGTTCTGCACGCGCACGTCCATGGAAAGCTGGACCGGCTCCTGCTGCCGGTCGGTGGCGAGGCCCGCGAGGTGCAGCTCGGCAAGGCCCGAGCCGTCCACATACTTCTCGATGCCGGCGATGCCCTGGTTGTCCACGTTCACGGCGCCGAGCACGTGGGAGAGGGTGGGGCCGTCGGGATAGACGCGCCGGTTCTCGCGCACGAAGCCGATGCCCGGCAGGCCGAGCCGGTAGATGGCGCGCTGCTGGGCCGGGGTGATCTCGCGCTTCAGCCAGGCGAAGCCCTTGCCGGAATTGAGGCGCGTGCGCACCTCCGCCACGTCCAGGTCGGGCAGCACCTTCAGGAGCCCTTCCAGCGCCTCGTCGGGATCGATGAGGCGGCGCGGCTCGGCGAACAGCGAGGGCGACTTCACGTCGATGGCCACCGTGTCGCCGTTGCGGTCGATGATGTCGGGGCGCGCGGAGGACACGGCGGAGCCGCCGGCGCGCTCGCCGTTCGGGTCCGCGAAAGTCGCCAGGAGCGACAGGCGCACGCCCACCGCGATGAAGATGATGCTGAACGCCGCCACGATGAGCTTCAGGCGCGCCCGCGTCAGGGTTTCGGCATCGGCCCGGTCCATCCCGAACAGCGCCCGGACCAGCCCGCGCGCGAACGAGAAGGCGAAGCGCACCAGCCCCACGGCGAGGCGAATGACGCCCATGACGATGCCGTAAATGATGCGCGCCACCCGGTGGGTGAGGCCGAGATAGACCTCCACCACGGCGGACACCACCGCCATGACGAGGCGGCCCAGCAGGCGCCCCACGAAGCCCGCCGCCACCGCCACGAAGCGGGGCACGGGGATGCGCGGCAGCCGCGACAAATCGGGCTTGGGAAGCGGGAACCGGGGCAGGTTGAATGAGGGCAGGTTCATGGAAGTGCGCCTCAACGCCCGCTGGAGGGAACGACGGGACCGAAGAAGCTGCCGATGCCGCGCACCAGCCCTTCCACGGGATTGGCGGCCGGCGGCGGAGGCGCGACGGCGACCGGCTCGGACGGCGCCGTGCCCGGCCCGGCGCCCGGCGGCGGCGCGGAGTGGGCAGCCGTGACCGGACGCGGCGCCGTGGCGGCGGCCCCCGGCGCGGGCGCGGGCTTCGGGGCGGAAACAGGCGCGGAGGCGGGGCGCAGGGCGGAGGTGGCGGGCAGCACGGCCGCACCCCCGTTTCCGCCGCCCGCCGACGGGCCGGGGCCCGGCGTGGCGGCGGCGGCGGCGGGCGCCCGGTCGGGCTTGCCGATGGAAGAGGTGATGAGCGGCACGTCGGTCAGCGCCTCGATCATGCCGCCGATGCCGTCGCCCCCGCCCGCGGGCTTGGCGGACAGGTCGTCGAGGGTGGACATGGAATCCACCGCCAGCACCTGAAGATCGAGATGGCGCTGCACAAGGCCCTGCACATAGAGCGGCGAGGTGCGGCGCGCCCATTCCGCGCGCAGCACGGCGATGGCGTCGCGCTCGGCGCGGATCGCCTGGCGCAGGTGGGCGAGGCGCTCGGCGTCAGCCGTGGAGGCGTATTTTACCTGATACACCACGGCGGCGGTCACGAGCAGCGCCACGACCATCACAAGGTTGGCGATGCGAAACATTCAGCTTCATCTCCGCCCGCGGCGTTGCATGGGTTTCGGGCGCAGGCCCGGAAGGTCGCCCTCCCCATGCGCCGCCGCCTCGGTCCGTTCTGCCGCGCGCAGCTTCGCCGAGCGCGCGCGGGGATTGGATTCGGTCTCCTCGGGCCGGGGCTCCACCGCCCCTTTCGCCAGGAGGCGGAAGGAGGGTGCCGGACCTTCGGCTTGCGGCATGTGGCGCGACGCGGAGGGCGCCTTGCTCCGGTTTGCCAGAAAAGTCTTAACGATCCGGTCTTCCAGCGAGTGGAACGTGACCACCACGAGGTGCCCGCCGGGCTTCAGCGCCCGCTCGGCGGCCGCCAGCGCGGTCACGAGTTCGTCAAGCTCGGCGTTCACCGCGATGCGCAACCCCTGGAAGGTGCGGGTGGCGGGGTGGATCTCGCCCGGCTTGGCGCGGATGACGCGCGAGACGATGTCCGCGAGCTGCCCCGTGCGGGTGATGGGCGCCTCGGCCCGGGCGCGCACGATGGCGCGGGCGATGGGACGCGACAGGCGCTCCTCGCCCAGGGTGAAGAGGACGTGCGCAAGCTCCTCCTCCTCCAGCTCCGCCACGAGGTCGGCGGCGCTCGGCCCGTCATTGCCCATGCGCATGTCGAGCGGGCCGTCGCGGCGGAAGGAGAAGCCGCGCTCGGCCTCGTCGAGCTGCATGGAGGAGACGCCGATGTCGAGCACCACGCCGTCCAGCGGCGCGAAGCCTTCTTCCTGCGCGAGGATGTCGAGATCGGAGAAGCGGCCCTGCACAAGGCGCAGGCGCCCGGCGGACTCCGCCACGAGGCCCGCGCCGCCGGCGATGGCGGTGGGGTCTCGGTCGATGGCCATGAGGCGGCAGTCTGCCGCCTGGAGGATGGCCCGGCTGTAGCCTCCCGCGCCGAAGGTGCCGTCCACATAGGAACCGGCATCCTTCGGCGCGAGGTGCGCGAGAACTTCAGCCAGCATGACGGGAAGGTGACGGGCCGGTCCGCCTGCGGCGTCGGTGGGCCCGACCCCGCGGCCCGATTTCATCCCTTGCTGCCTCCACTCTCCGCATTGGAGCCGAGCGAGCGCCTGAGCAGACGCACCTTGTCCTTGGCCTCGGCAAGGTGCGCGCGCAGGCGCTCGGGCTCCCAGATCCTGAACTTGTGGCCCAGCCCCACGAACGACACGGTGTCCGTGATGGCCGCATGGGCCTTGAGCGTCTCGGTCAGCACCACCCGGCCTTCCGGGTCCACCCGCAAGGTCTCGCTGGTGCCGTAGAGCGCCGCCGATAATTCCTCCCGCGCTTCCGAATAGGGCGGAAAGCGCGCGATGAGGGTGTCGATCTCCTCCAGAAGCCGGGTTCCGCCGGCATCCAGCGCCGGTTCCGCAAGGCTCGGATGGCAATAGAGCGTGTCCGCGCCCTCCCGACCCAGCACCGCGCGATAGGGCGCCGGGATGGAGACCCGGCCCTTCGCGTCGAGGCGCATGGTGTAGGTGGACACGAAGCGATCCATGACGCTCGCGCTGCCCCTTTGTGCCGAACCGCTGATGACCGCAACGCCCCCCATCCGCGCCGGCCAAGCCGGGCTGCGCCGAACACGCCGCCGGAGCGGACATCGGATCGCATGGGTGAGTTTGGGTTAACATGGGATAATGTGGGCCGTCAATGAATCGCCATGGGATGAGACGGTCATTTACCGGCGATATACCTTAAGAAACGTTGAACCCGGCGGGGGTGGCGGCGCCGGAAGAGAGGACGGGGATGACCCCAATCGGATTGATCGGCGGGGCGGGCATGGGGCTTGTCCTGGGCGGCCCGCTGGGCGCGCTCCTGGGAGCGCTCGCGGGCCATGTGCTGGACCGGCTGCTGGCCCCCGCCCCGCGCCCGGCGGCCTTCTCCATCGCCCTCATCGCGCTCTCGGCCAAGATGGCGAAGGCGGACGGCGTGGTGGTGCCGCTGGAGGTGAAGGCGTTCCGCGAGGTGTTCGACATCCCGCCCGAGGAACTGGCCGGGGTGGCCAGGGTCTATGACCTCGCCAAGCAGGACACGGCGGGCTTCGAGGCCTATGCCCGCCAGATCGGCACCCTGTTCGCCGACGAGCCGGAAACCCGGGAGGACCTGCTGGACGCGCTGTTCCACGTGGCCAAGGCCGACCACGCCCTCCACGAGGACGAACTGGTCTTCCTGAAGGAGGTGGCGCGGCTGCTGGGGTTCGAGGGCACCGCCTATGACCGCATCGAGGCGCGCCATGTGCGCCGGCCGGGCGATCCCTACGCTGTGCTGGACCTGGGGCCCGAGGCGAGCGACATGGAGGTGAAGGCCCGCTGGCGCACGCTGGTGGGCGAGCACCATCCCGACCGGTTGGCGGCGCGCGGGCTTCCGCCCGCCGCCGTCAAGCTGGCCAACGACCGGGTGGCGGCGGTGAACGCCGCCTACCAGGCCATCGTGAAGACACGCGCACAGACGCACGAGGCATGAAATGACCGCCCCGGATATCTTCCAGCCGGACGCCTTCCGCCCGGACAGCCGCCTCGTGGCCGCCCTCGCCCCCTCCCCCAATCACGGGGACCGGCGCTCGGACATCGACATGCTGGTCCTGCACTATACCGGCATGGCGCGCGCGGAGGACGCGGTGGAGCGTCTGCGCGCCCCCACGGCCGAGGTCTCCGCCCATTATGTGGTGCTGGAGGACGGCACCATCGTCCAGATGGTGCCCGAGGCCCGGCGCGCGTGGCACGCGGGGGTGGCGAGCTGGGAGGGCGTCACCGACATCAATTCCCGCTCCATCGGCATCGAGATCGCCAATCCGGGGCATGCCCTGGGCTATCCCGCCTTCCCGGAGGCGCAGATCGTCTCCGTGGCCGCGCTCGCCCAGGACATCCTCGCCCGCAATCCCGCCATCCGCGCGGACCGCGTGCTCGCCCATTCGGACGTGGCGCCGCTGCGCAAGGACGATCCGGGCGAGAAATTCCCCTGGCACCTGCTGCACCATGCCGGGGTGGGCCACCTGGTGCACGAGGCGCCGGAACAGGGCGGGCGCTTCTTCATGCGCGGCGACGGCGGCGAGCCGGTGGCGGCGCTGCAATCCATGCTCGCGCTCTACGGCTACGGCATCGCCGTGACCGGCATCTATGACGAAGAGACGGAAGCGGTGGTGCGCGCCTTCCAGCGTCACTTCCGCCGCGCCAAGGTGGACGGGGTGGCGGACGCCTCCACCATCATGACCTTGCGCCAATTGATCCTGACCCGCCCTTCGCCCGACGCGGCGGTATGATGCCGCGCGGAACGCCGCCCCGCCCTTGACGTGGCGCGGTGATGCCGTCGGCACCGGCCGGTGCCGAGGGGGCTTCGCTCAAACGCCGCGCGGGCTCGGGACGCCGCCCCCGCCCTTGACGTGGCGGCGCGGCGCGGCCATTGGTGCGCCACCAGTCGGCCGGGCGGCCGCGGCGCGCGAGCGTCGAGGAAAGTCCGGGCTCCACGGAGACACGGTGCCGGATAACGTCCGGCGGGGGCGACCCTAGGGAAAGTGCCACAGAAATCAAACCACCCGCGCGTGCGCGGGCCAGGGTGAAACGGTGGGGTAAGAGCCCACCGCGCGACCGGCAACGGAAGCGGCACGGCAAACCCCACCGGGAGCAAAGTCGAATAGGGACGGCATCCCTTGGGAAAGCCCTGTCTTCGGGCCGCCGTCCGGGTTGACTGCTCGAGGCGCCGGGCAACCGGCGTCCCAGATGAATGGCCGCCACGCGGGCGCAAGCCCGCCGTACAGAACCCGGCTTACAGGCCGGCTGGTGCCTAAAAGGGCGTCCCTCGGGGCGCCCTTTTTCGCAGGCGCGGCGTCACGCGATCCCGAGATAGTCCTTTTTGCCGATGGGCAGGCCCGCCTGGCGCAGGATGGCGTGGGCGGTGGCGAGGTGGAAGAAGAAGTTCGGCAGCATGAAGTGCGCGGGATAGTCGGCGCCGCTGAGGGTGAGGATGCGCAGGTCGATGCTGCGCTCCTCCGCCCCGTCGAACAGGTCGGGCGTCGCCGTCTCCACGAAGGCGATGGTGCGGGCGATGCGGTCCTTCAGGTCCGCGAGCGTGGTCTCGGTGTCGGGAAAGCTCGGCGCCGTCAGGCCGGTCAGGCGCTGGATGGAGCCCTTGGCGGTGTCGCTGGCGCGCTGCACCTGGCCCGAGAGCGGCAGCATGTCCGGGGCGAGGCAGGCATTGACCAGCGTGGCGGGATCGATCCCGCGCTCGGCGGCGAAGGCTTCCGCCTTGTCCATGTAGGCGGACAAGGTGGTGAGGCCCCGGACCAGGACCGGGACGGTATAGGCATAGATCGACATGGTGGAAATCCCTCGCGGCGGTGCCACAGCACGCCCCCGCGAGGGACTTAATCACTCCGCCGCCCCGTACAAGCCGCGACGCAGCGGAAGGCGGAGGGGCGCACGAGCCCCCCTCAGGCTCACTTGGTCGAGGCGTTGAACTGGGGGGCGCCCAGTTGCAGGGTCTGCACCACCTGCTGGCCGAAATTGGTGAGCAGCGAATATTGCTCCGCCACCACCGTGTTCGGCTTCGCCGTCACCAGCGGGCAATAGGCAACGATGAGCGCATTGGCCACGTCCGCCCGGCGCGCCTTCGGGTTCTGCTGGAGCAGCGTGGTGGCGAAGCGTGTCGCCGCGTCGCCCGTGACGGGAATGGCGGGCTTGCCCACCAGCGTCACCGCCGCGTCCACCAGCGCCTTGGGCACCAGCTTGGCGTTGTTCGGATCGGGGCAGGTGAGCTGCGCCGCGATCTGCGTGGGCTGGCGCGCCACCAGCGAGGTGCCCGTGGGCGTCGCCCAGATGGTGGAGACCGGCGGCATGGAGGCGCCCGGCAGCCCTTCCGAGATGGCGGCCGCCACCTGGAGCGTGAAGCGGTGCAGTTCGCCCGCCTTCTGCCAGTCGGGAAGCTGGGTCTGGGCCACGACAGGGCAATAGGCGGCGGTCAGCGCATCCACCACCGTGCCCGCCGAGGTGTCGGAGGCGGCGTTCTGGTAGGCCGCGATGAGGACGCGGGTCTGGCGCTCGCCGCCCTGCATCATCTTGGTGAGCGCGGCCACCGCCTGCGCGTCCGGCCCCGTATTGCCCGGCGCGCCACCCACCTTGGGGCAGTCGAAGGCGGAGGCCTGCTGGGTGCCGTAGTCCGGCACGTTGGCGGTGGCGCGCCACGCCGCCACCATGGCCGGGGTCGCATTCGCGAGGCCGCCATTGTGCCAGGAGGTGCGCACGTAATTCACGAGATCCGCCACCTGCTGGTCGGAGAGGCGACCGGCGAAGGTGGGCATGGGACCATAGGTGCCGCCCGCGGGCAGGCCGCCCAGCACCGCCATGATGACGTTGTAGGGCTCGGCGGCCACCACCGCCGGATTGTCCTTCAGCGAGGGAATGACGTTGGCATTGCCCGCCCCGCCCGCGCCGTGGCAGGGGGCGCAATTGTCCACATAGGACTGGGCTGCGCGCTGGAACACGTCCGCCGGCAGGGGCGAGGCCGCCTGCGGGGCCGGCACGTCCTTCGGGGGCGGGCTGTCCAGAAGATAGGTGACGAGGGCTTCCCGGTCAGCGGGGGTGAGGTAGGCGAGGCTCTCGCGCACCACTTCCGCCATGGGGCCGAACACCTCGGTCTTTCCGGGCACCGAGCCGTTGGTGAAGAACTGGACCAGGGTGTCCTTGGTCCAGCCGTCCTTCTTGAGCTGCGCCGAATCGATGCTGGGCGCCCAGAAGCCGTCGATGTCGGCGCCCAGGAAATGCTGCTTCTGCTTCACCGCGCCCATGAGGTTGCGCGGGGTGTGGCAGTCCGAGCAATGGCCCAGAACCTCGGCGATATAGGCGCCGCGGTTCCACTGGTCGCTCTTGCCGGGGGTCGCCTTCCAATAGGCGGCGTCGAAGAACAGCTCGCGCCAGGCCAAGAGCCCGAGGCGCACGTTGAAGGGGAACGAGAGCTCGTTCGGCTTGCGCGGTTCCGCCACCGCGGGAATGCGGCGCACGAACGCCCACAGGGCCTTCAGGTCGTCGTCCGAGATGCCCGTATAGGCATCGAACGGCATGGCGGGATACAGGAACGCCCCGTCCTTGCGCACGCCGTTGTGCAGGGCGTTCTTGAAGTCGTCGAACGTCCAGGTGCCGATGCCGTAGGTGGGATCGGAGGTGATGTTCACCGAGAACATCGTGCCGAACGGCGTGTTGAAGGCGAGGTTGCCCGCATAGGGCTTCTTCGGATCGCCGGTATGGCAGGGCATGCAGTCGGCGGCGCGGGCGAGATAGGCGCCCCGGTCCACGAGGGCCGCGTCGTCGGCGGGCTGCCCTGCGGGAGGCGCGCTCTGGGCGAATGCCGGTGCGGCGAATCCGGCGACCGTGGCCGCCAGGAGTGCAAGTTTCTTGAAGCCCGCCATTTGACCGTTTCCCTTCCCCACGACGCCCTACCTAATTTGGACATCTTACAAATCAAAGACGTGAAGGCATCCCCAATCTTGCGCGACCAGTTGACCCCGCGCCCGGCCGCTTGAATCCACCGGCGGGGCGGGCCAAAACGGCGTCATGACCGATACGCCCCGCGACGCGACGCCGCTCTCCGCCCCCTCCCCGCTGCGCGACGTGGCGGTGAACGACCTTGCCCGCGAGGATGCGGCCAACGAGCTGGCGGCGCTCGCGGACGAAATCTCGGGACATGACCGGCGCTATTACCAGGACGACGCGCCCACCGTTTCGGACGCGGACTATGACCGTCTCCGCCGCCGCTACGAGGACATCGAGGCGCGCTTTCCCGAGCTGAAGGGTGGCGACAGCCTGTCCGAGCGGGTCGGCGCGGCGGTGGTGTCGAAATTCGCCAAGATCACCCACCAAGTCCCCATGCTGTCCCTGGCCAACGCCTTCTCCGACGCGGAGGTGGAGGACTTCGTGGCGCGGGTGAAGCGCTTCCTGGACCTGGGCCCGGACGACACCGTGGCCTTCACCGCCGAGCCCAAGATCGACGGCCTGTCCTGCTCGCTGCGCTACGAGGGCGGAAAGCTGCGCAGCGCCGCCACGCGCGGCGACGGGCAGGTGGGCGAGGACGTGACCGCCAATGTCCGCACCATCGCGGAGATCCCCGACCGCCTGGAGGGCGGGGACGTTCCCGAGGTGATCGACGTGCGCGGCGAGGTCTATATGGGGGCCGAGGACTTCCTCGCCCTCAACACCCGGCAGGCCGAGGCGGGCAAGCCGCCCTTCGCCAATCCGCGCAACGCCGCCGCCGGCTCGCTGCGCCAGCTCGATTCCAGCATCACCGCGAGCCGCCCGCTGCGCTTCTTCGCCTATGCCTGGGGCGAAGCCTCCAGCCATCCGGCCGATACCCAGCACGGCATGGTGGACGCCTTCGCCCGCTGGGGCCTGCCCACCAATCCGCTCACCGTCCTGTGCCATTCGGCGCAGGACCTCCTCGCCCATTACCGCAGGATCGGCGCGCAGCGCGCCACGCTGGGCTATGACATCGACGGCGTGGTCTACAAGGTGGACAGCCTGGAGCTTCAAAAGCGGCTCGGCTTCGTCTCCCGCTCGCCCCGCTGGGCCATCGCCCACAAATTCCCCGCCCAGCAGGCGGTGACGCAGCTTCTCGACATCGACATCCAGGTGGGGCGCACCGGCGCGCTGACCCCCGTGGCGCGGCTACACCCCGTCACCGTGGGCGGCGTGGTGGTGACCAATGCCACGCTTCACAACGAGGACTATATCGCCGGCATCGGCGGCGACGGCGAGCCCATCCGGGGGGGTATCGACATCCGCATCGGCGACTTCGTCACCATCCAGCGCGCGGGCGATGTGATCCCCCAGGTGGTGGACGTGGTGCTCGACCGCCGCCCGGCGGAGGCGACGCGCTACCACTTCCCCCACACCTGCCCCGCCTGCGGCTCCCACGCGGTGCGGGAGGAAAACGAATCGGTGCGCCGCTGCACCGGCGGGCTCATCTGCCCGGCCCAGGCGGTGGAACGCATCCGCCATTTCGTCTCGCGCAACGCCTTCGACATCGAGGGACTGGGCGACGAGAACGTGCAGCTCCTGTTCGACGCGGGCCTCGTGCGCACGCCCGCCGACATCTTCCACCTGCATGAACACGGGGAGGCGCTGCGCAAGGCCTTCCTCGCCCAGCGCGAGCTGCGCGCCCAGCAGCGCGAGGCGGAGACCGGCAAGGCCCGCAAGAATGTGCGCTCGGAGGACCAGCGGCAGTTCCTGGGCGTCGAGAAGCTGCTGGCCGCCATCGACGAGCGGCGGGACGTGACTTTCGCCCGCTTCCTGTTCGCGCTGGGCATCCGCCATGTGGGCGAGGCCACCGCGAAGGCACTGGCCAAGCGCTACCTGAGTCTGGAGGCCCTTGTCGAAACCCTGGACGCGGCCGTGCCCGGTCGCCCGGGAGAGGCGTGGCAGCGGCTGCTGGGGATACCCGGCGTCGGCCAGACGACGGCGGAGGGCCTCGTGGCGGCCATCGCAGCGGAGACGGAGGCGGGCTCCGATCCGGAGGCGACCCTTCGCGCGGTCTTCGATCAGGCAAAGCTCAATGCCCGCCAGCGCGTCGCCCTGCGCACCGCCTACGGCGACGACGCGGCGGTCCTCATCGCCCTGCGCGAGGCCCGCGAGCAGATGCCGCGAGCCGAATTCCGGGACCTGGCAGGCGTGCCTGACGTGGGCGAGGTGGCCGCCTCCTCGCTGTGCGAATTCTACGCCGAGGACCGCAACCGCGCCCTCCTGGACGCGCTGCGCGCCGAAGTGCGGGTGGCCGCCCAGGCCGCGCCCGCCGACACCGGCTCTCCGGTGGCGGGCAAGACGGTGGTGTTCACCGGCAGCCTGGAAAAGATGACGCGCGAAGAGGCGAAGGCCATGGCGGAGCGGCTCGGCGCGAAGGTTGCCGGCTCAGTTTCCGCCAAGACCCATCTGGTGGTGGCCGGGCCCGGCGCCGGGTCCAAGCTGGAGAAGGCGCAGGCCCTGGGCGTCGAGGTCATCACCGAGGACCAGTGGTTCGACCTCGTGGGCCAAGCCTGAGCTTGCGCCCTTTCCCACGGCAAAAATCGGAAGGCTTCCAGGGAGCCGCCAAAGCAAGGCACTCCCTGGATTTCGTTGCCCCACCTGGAATTGCTTCAATTCAAAAGTAGCTTTGTACCGCCTGCTGGTGGTTGATCGCCCTTTCCCACTTGGTCACTTTCCCATGGGAAGCAGTTCCTGAAGCCGTGCCGCCGACGCTCCGGCGGCGGCGGGACCGTGGGAAGGGTGTGGGGATGAGTGACAGTTCCGAGCTTCGGCCGCAGCGGCCGGAGATCCCGCTGCCGCGCGGCGAGGCCTACCAGATCCCCGGCTCCGACCCGGTGAAGCGCCCGGTGTGGTGGAAGTTCTTCGGCCCCGCCTTCATCATCTCCATCGGCTATTTCGATCCCGGCAACTGGGCCACCGACCTTCAGGCCGGCAGCCAGTTCGGCTACAGCCTCCTCTGGGTGCTCTCCCTGAGCTGCCTCATCGGCGCGCTGGTGCAGAATCTGTGCTCCAAGCTCGGCATCGCCTCGGGCAAGGACCTCGCGCAGCATTGCGCCGACCGCTACCCGCCGTGGATGGCGAAGATCTTCTTCGTGTCGGCGGTCATCTCCATGATGGCGACCGACCTTGCCGAAATCATCGGCGTCGCGGTCGCACTCCAGCTCCTGTTCGGCATCCCGCTGTGGGAAGGCGCGCTGATCACCATCATCGACGTCTTCCTCATCCTGCTGCTGAACCGCTGGGGCTTCCGGGCGGTGGAGACGATCTTCCTCGCTTTCCTGACCACCGTCTCGGTCATGTACGTGATCGAGATGATCATGAGCCGTCCGGACTATGCGCTGGTGGCCATCGACAGCGTGGTTCCCTCGGCAGACATCCTCAGCGCGGACGCGCTGTTCGTGGCGGTGGGCATCATCGGCGCCACCATCATGCCGCACAACCTCTACCTCCACTCCCATCTGGCCATCTCGCGCCTGAAGGAGAATCTGGCGGCGCCGCGCACCCTCTATCGCTGGTCGCTGTGGGACACGAACATTTCCCTGTTCGTCGCCTGGTTCATCAACGCGGCCATCCTGGTGGTGGCGGCGGCGGTGTTCCATCCCATCTTCCTGAAGGACGGCACCGTCATCCAGTCCTTCAGCGACGCCTACAAGACCCTGGTGCCCATCCTCAGCCAGGGCGCGGGCCTCATCTTCGCCCTCGCGCTGCTGGTGTCGGGCGTCGCCTCTTCCACCTCGGCGACCCTCGCCGGGCAGGTGGTGTTCGAGGGCTTCCTGAAGACGGAGCACGTCAATCCCTTCGTCATCCGCCTGTGCACGCGCCTCGTCACCATGGCGCCCGCGCTCATCGCCATCCTGATGCACGCGCACCCGGTGGACATCCTCATGTGGAGCCAGGTGATCCTGTCCATCCAGCTCCCCTTCGCCATGCTGCCGCTGGTCATGCTCACCGACGACCGCTCCATCATGGGCGACATGGTGAACAAGGGCTGGGTGCGGCTCATCATGTGGCCGGCGACGGTGATCCTGCTGATCCTGAATCTCGTGGTGCTCGGCCAGACCGTCGGCTGGATCCCCGGCGGCTGAGGGGAAGGGCGGACGTGAACGGCCCATGTCCGATTCATTAAGAATTGGACATCCTGCCATGGAATTCGCGCTTGGCGCTTGACGCCCTGAGGGAAAGGAATAAGTTCCGCGCAACAAAATTCGAGTCATCAGCGACACGTTGAAAGTCAACACATTTCAACATTCGCGCTCTTTTTGACCTTCTGTTTTGCGTGCCGGGTCGAATACATAAAACTGTAGTCCTCGGCATTTATGCAACGTGGCTCTCATTCTCTTGAGGCCAGACCTGAGGAAGCTGAAATGGTTAGCGAGAAGCTTGAAGCCAAACTCAACGAGCTCCTGAACGGCGAGATGGAAGCTCACCACATCTACCTGCAGTGCGCCGCCTGGGCGTCCGAGCAGAAGTTCGAGGGCGCCAAGGCCTTCCTGCTGGTGCATGCCGCCGAAGAGCGCACCCACATGATGAAGTTCTTCACCTTCCTCGACGACCTGGGCGCGCCCATCTCGTTCAAGGCCCTGCCGAAGCCGGTGGTGGATTCCCCCTCCATCCGCGCCCTGTTCCTGCGCGTGCAGGACGAGGAGCGGAAGGTGTCGAGCCACATCTATGAGGCCATCGAGATGGCCCGCAACGAGCACAGCTACGAGACCGACCAGTTCCTGCAGTGGTTCGCCGCCGAGCAGCACGAGGAAGAGAAGCTGTGCCGGACCATCCTCGACAAGATCGACCTGATCGGCGAGGGGCCCAATTCCAACTATTTCATCGACAAGGAACTCGGCGCCCTCGCCAAGGCGGGCTGAGCCATCCTGATCGGGACAGGGAGGCCGGGTGGCATGCGCCGCCCGGCCTTTCCGTTATCTAGAGAGGCGTGCGGGCGCGGATGGCGGCGGCCAGCGTCCCCTCGTCCAGATAGTCCAGCTCCCCGCCCACGGGCACGCCCTGGGCAAGCCGGGTGACGGTCACTCCCGCCTCGCGCAGCAGGTCGGTGAGGTAATGGGCCGTGGTCTGGCCGTCCACCGTGGCGCCCAGCGCCAGGATGACTTCCCGCACCCCCTCGCGCGGCACCCGCTCCGCCAGGGAGGCGATGTTGAGGTCGCCCGGGCCCACCCCGTCCAGCGGCGAGAGCACGCCGCCCAGCACGTGGTAGCGGGCCTTCAGCACGCCGGAGCGCTCCAGCGCCCACAGGTCCCCCACGTCCGCCACCACCACCAGCGTGACCGCGTCGCGCTCCGGGTCGGTGCACACGGTGCAGGGGTCGCACACGTCGAGATTGCCGCAGACCCGGCATTCCACGATCTTGCCCAGCACGTCGCCCAGCGCCGCCGACAAAGGCGACATGAGGGTCTCGCGCTTCTTGATGAGATGCAGCGCCGCGCGGCGGGCCGAGCGCGGGCCGAGCCCCGGCAGGCGGGCCAGAAGCTGGATCAGGCGTTCGATCTCGGGGCCGGCGACGGCACGGGGCATGGGGCGGGACTCGCGCGGGGACCAACCGGCTTTAGCGCGCTGCGCCCGAAGGCGCCAGCGGCCGCATTGCCCGCTCTTTGAGCGATTGATAGAAAAGAAGGCATTCTTCCGCTTCCGGCCTCAGGACGGGCGCACCTCTTCATCGTCCCGCGAGGGCCGTCGCCCCATGTCCCCAGAGCTGTTTCTCCTCCTCCGCCGGTTCAAGCCCACCATCGCCCCCGTGGCGCCGGTGGACTGGGTCCGCTCCGGCCTCGGCGCCCTGTTCGGCCTCGCCGTCACGGGCTTCGTGACGCGCCTCGCCCTCGGCCCCTCGGCCGCGGTGCCGCTGCTCATCGCGCCCATGGGCGCCTCGTCCGTGCTGCTGTTCGCCGTCCCATCCAGCCCGCTCGCGCAGCCCTGGTCGCTCATGGGCGGCAACCTCGTCGCCGCTTTGGTGGGGGTCACGGCCGCCCGGCTCATCCCCGATCCCCTGCTGGCGGCGGCGCTGGCGGGCGGCATCGCCATCGCCATCATGCTCGCGCTGCGCTGCCTGCATCCCCCGAGCGGGGCGGTGGCGCTCACGGCGGTGCTGGGCGGGCCCGCCGTGGAGGCGCTGGGCTACGGCTTCGTCCTGGTGCCGGTCCTTCTGAACTCGGCGCTCCTGCTGGCGGGTGCGCTGGCCTTCAACGCCCTCATGGGCCGCCCCTATCCGGCCCATCCCGCGACGCCGATCCGCCCGTCCTCGGAGCCCGGCGCCATCGCGCGGCTCGGCTTCGCCCCGGAGGACCTCGACGCCGCGCTCCGGCAATATGACCGGCTGCTGGACGTGAGCCGCGACGACCTGGAGCAGGTGCTTCGCCTCGCCGAGGTGCGCGCCTATGCCCGCCGCTCGGGCCGCACCACCTGCGCGGACATCATGACGCGGGGCGTGGTGGCGGTGGCGCCCGAGACCTCCATGCGCGAGGCCATGGCGCTGCTGCGCGGCCACCATGTGAAGGCGCTGCCCGTGACGAGCGAGGATGCCCGCGTGGTGGGCATCGTCACCCAGACCGACCTGCTGGACAAGGCCGCGTGGGGCGCCGCCGGGCCGCGCGTGTCGCTGGGCCAGCGGCTGCGCCACGTGGTGCGGCTCGCCGGTGCCCCCCAGGGCTCGGTGCAGGAGATCATGACCGTGGGCGTGCGCTGCGCCCGCCCGGAGACCCCGGTGGCCGATCTCGTGCCGCTCATGACCGACGGCCGGCTCCATGCGGTGCCGGTGGTTGACGCCGGGGGCCAGCTCACGGGTATCGTGACCCAGTCCGACCTCATCGCGGCGCTGTTCCAGGACCTGTCCCACGCCCGGGAGACGCCGCAGGGGGCGGCGCACGGGTCCGCGCAAGGCTCGGCTCATGGCCGCACGCCGGAGGAAGCCGCCAATGACGATCGCCTCGCCCCTCGATGAAGCGGCGCTGCGCGCCCATCTCGATGCCTTCTACGCCAAGGTGCGGCGCGACCCGCAGCTCGGGCCGGTGTTCGAGGCGGCGGTGGAGGACTGGCCCGCCCACATGGACGTGCTCACCGACTTCTGGTGCACGGTGGCGCTGCGCACGCCGCGCTACAAGGGCAATCCCCTGGCCGCCCACAAGGCCCTGCCGCTGCCGCCGGTCGTGTTCGGGGCGCTGTTCCCGGTCTGGCTCGGCCTGTGGCGGGAAACCGCGCGCGAGCGCTTCGCCCCCGCCGAGGCGGAAGCGCTGATCGAAAAGGCGGAGCGGATCGCGGAAAGCCTGAAGGCCGGGCTCCTGTTCAGCCCCGGCGCCGCCGCCCCGCTCTGAGCGGGGCCGGAGGCCGGGCGCTCAGAACAGCTTGAGGCCGGGAGGCAGCGGCAGGCCGCCCGCGATGGACGACATCTTCTCCTGCATCACCCGCTCCGCCTTGTGGCGGGCATCCGCGAGCGCGGCGACCAGCAGGTCCTCCAGGATCTCGCCCTCGTCGGGCTTCAGCAGGCTGGGATCGATGCGCACGGCCTTGGTCTCGCCCTTGGCAGTGGTGCGCACGGTGACGAGGCCGCCGCCCGAGGCGCCCTCCACCTCGATGCCGTCCAGCTCCGCCTGCATCTGCTGCATGCGATCCTGAAGCTCCTTGGCCTGCTTCATCATGCCCATCAGGTCGCGCATCGCCGGTCTCCGTCAGTATTCGAGTTCATCGTCGGGGCCCGGCCCCATATAGGCATCCTCCTCGGCGGGCGCGAGCCCCATCTCGGCCACCGGGTCGGGCGCCTCCTCGCGCAGCCGCACGTCCACGATCTGCGCCGTGGGGAAGCGGGCGAGCACCGCCTGGACCAGGGGATCGGCCCGGATGCCGATCTCGCGTTCGGCCTTCACGGCGGCGGCGGTCTCCGCCAGCGTCTGCATGCCCTCCCGCTTGGCGGTGATGGAGACCATCCAGCGCTTGCCGGTCCAGTCCTGGAGCTTGCGGGAAATGTCCTGGACCAGATTGGGGCTGCCGCCCGGCGCGAGGGCGAACTCGAACCGCCCGTCCTCGAACAGGACCGGCATCACGTGGGTTTCCAGCGCGTGCTTCATCAACAGGTCGCGCCGCGCCACGGCGAGCGCGACGAGATCCTCGAAGCGCGACAGGACCGGCCCAGCCGCCACCGCCTGGGGCGCCGACACGGGCGCGGCCGCGCGCACCGGCTCGGCGCGGGTGGCCACCGCGAGGCGAGGCGCGGCGCTGCCCGAAGCCGAGGGCAGGGACGGCGCAGGCGACGATGGGACGGAGGGCGCGGTGCCCCCGCCCGGCGCGTCGGCCATGTCGCGCAGCTTGCGCAGCGCCTCCTCGGGGCTCGGCAGGTCCGCGGCATAGGCGATGCGCACCAGCACCATCTCGGCGGACTGGGCGGGCTTGGCGGCGGCCTGGGTCTCGGCGATGCCCTTCAGCAGCATCTGCCACACCCGCGACAGGTCGCGCACCAGGAGGCGAGAGGCGAAATCCGCCCCGCGCTCGCGCTCCGCCTGCACCAGGGAGGCGTCGGAGGCGGTCTCGGGCACCAGCTTGAAGCAGGTGACGAGGTGGGTGAATTCGGCGAGGTCGGTGAGGATCACCGCCGGGTCGGCGCCGGAATCATACTGGTCGCGGAATTCCTTCAGCGCCCGCTGGGGGTCGCCGGACATCAGCGCCTCGAACAGGTCGATGACCCGCGCGCGGTCGGCGAGGCCCAGGAGGCGGCGGACCTCCTCCGCCCCCACCCGGCCCCCGCCATGGGCGATGGCCTGGTCCAGCAGGGAGAGCGAATCGCGCACCGAGCCTTCCGCCGCGCGGGCGATGGTGGAGAGCGCCTCGGCATCCACCTCCACGCTTTCCTTGGCGCAGATGCGGGCGAGATGGGCCGCGAGGACGCCCGATTCCACCCGGCGCAAATCGAAGCGCTGGCAGCGGGAGAGCACCGTCACCGGCACCTTGCGGATCTCGGTGGTGGCGAAGATGAACTTCACATGCTCCGGCGGCTCCTCCAGCGTCTTCAGCAGCCCGTTGAAGGCGGCCGTGGAGAGCATGTGCACTTCGTCGATGATGTAGACCTTGTAGCGGGCCATCACCGGCCGGTAGCGCGAGCCCTCGATGATCTCGCGGATGTCGTTGATGGAGGTGTTGGACGCGGCGTCCATCTCCATCACGTCCACATGGCGCGATTCGATGATGTCGCGGCAATGCTTGCCCAGCACCGAGAGGTCGAGGCTCGGCCCGCCGCCGCCCGCCATGGGCTCGTAATTGAGCGCGCGGGCGAGGATGCGCGCGGTGGTGGTCTTTCCCACGCCCCGCACGCCCGTAAGGATATAGGCCTGCGCGATGCGCCCCGAGGTGAAGGCGTTGGAGAGGGTGCGGACCATCGGCTCCTGGCCGATCAGGTCGTCGAAGGTCGAGGGCCGGTACTTGCGCGCCAGCACCCGATAGGGGGTCGTCGCCGCCGGCTGGGCCGGGGCGGGAAGGTCGAAACCGGGGCTGTCTTCGGGTGTGTCCGCGCTCATGGTGCCTTCATAGCATCGCGAAGGGCGCGCGGGGCAGCCCATGGCGCGGCGCGGACTGCAATTCGCTCGGCCCTGCCCACAGGTCCCGCACCGGGAAGCCGGGCCGGAGCATTTAGCCGGATCAGTTGCCCGTCACTTTGGCCGCATCACCCGCCGGGATCATTTGCCGGGGCGCAGATCCTCGGCCCCGTTCACCCGCACGCAGGTGTAGCGGCGGTAGCCGTTCTTGAACTGGGCCAGCGGCTCGCCGTCCAGCTTGGCGGGGATGGAGGCGGCGATGGCGGCCTTGCAGGCATCCTCGGACGTGTAGGTGCCCGCCTGGGTGATGACATGCACCTCGGGTCCCGAAAGCGCCTGGAGAAGAACCACGACGATCGCCCACATGCACGCCCCCTCGGCCGCGTGTCCCAGCCGGACGCCGCCCGCGCGGACCATCTGCGCGGGAGCGGGGGGACACGGCTTGTCGGGAAAGAGCCCTCCCGAGGGGAGGGCCTGGAGTGGGAGGCTGGACAGAGACCCGAGACCGGGCTCGTTGGGGCTGCTTCCTTCCGGACCTGACCCGGTTGGCGAGTGGCTCGTCCACCGCCAACCTCCCGGCGCCTATATCGCGGCAAAGCGCGGCTTTTGCAAGGCGCCTCCTCGCAGCGCCCGCACGCCGGCAACCGCGCCTTCGAACCGCGCCTTGAACGTGGCTGCCCGGCAGCGCATAGGAAAGCGATGATGGACACGCCCGGCTCCGCCTTCGCCCTCGACCCTCGCCTCGCCGCCGACGGCCCCGCCCTCGGCGACCTGCCGCTCTGCCATGTGCGGCTGGTGGACGATGCCCGCTTCTTCTGGATCGTCCTCGTCCCCCGCCGTGCGGGCCTCGTGGAGCTGATGGACCTGCCGGCCCCGGAACGGGCCGTGCTCATGGAGGAGATCGCGGCGGCCGGCACGGCGTTGAAGGCGCTGAGCGGCAGCGTGAAGCTGAACGTGGCCGCGCTGGGCAACATGGTGCCGCAGCTCCATGTGCATCTGGTGGGCCGCGTTCCGGGCGACGCCGCCTGGCCCGGCCCGGTCTTCGGGGTGGGCACCCGCGAGCCGCTGGGCGCGCGCCTCGCGGCCCGCGCCGCCGACCTCAGGGCCGCGCTCGGCCTCTGATCCCTCAACGTGGTCCGTCTCTGTCCGGTCTCCTGCCTGTCCGATCTCTTGCCTGCCCCGCTTGGGCATGCCACCGTCCGCCGCCCTCCTGTTCGCCTCAGGCGCCCCCAATGACCTCTCCCGCGCTCCCCGATCTCGGCCCCTGGCCCGCCCTCGGCTATGTGGACAGCCCCCTCGACCGCGCCGCGCACCGCCGCGCCGAGGCGGACGCGTTGCTTACGGACCGGCAGGCCCGCACCTATCTGATCGGCGGCGAACTGGTGGCCGCGCGCAAGCTGGGCGAGTGGCTGGAACCGCTGTTCGAGCCGGACCATGCCCGCGCGCTCGGCGCCACCGCGCCGCTCTTCCTCGGCCTCGCAGACGGGGCGCCGCGCTTCTCCATGCGCTTCGATCCCGGCCGCCGGGAGGCCATGGAGGCGGACGGCCTGTTCGTGTCGGACCTGCGCGGCATCGCCATGGGCGGCGTCCTGCCGCCGGAGCACCTCACCCCCCTCGCCTGCGGCAAGGCGCTGGGCGCCTGGCACGGGCGGCACCGCTTCTGCGCCAATTGCGGCCAGGAAAGCGCGCCGCGCGACGGCGGATGGCGGCGCGACTGCGCGGCCTGCGGCGCCCAGCACTTTCCCCGCACCGATCCCGTGGTGATCATGCTCACAGCGCTGGGTGACCGCTGCCTGCTCGGCCGCCAGCCCCAGTTCGCGCCCGGCATGTGGTCGGCGCTGGCGGGCTTCGTGGAACCGGGCGAGACCGTCGAGGAGGCGGTTCGGCGCGAGATTCTCGAAGAGGCGGGCGTGCGGGTGGGCGCGGTGCGATACCACGCCTCCCAGCCCTGGCCCTTCCCCATGTCGCTCATGATCGGCTGCCTCGCCAAGGCGGAGAGCGAAGACCTCGTGGTGGACCGCAACGAGCTGGAGGACGCCCGCTGGTTCACCCGCGCGGAAGCCGCCGCCATGCTCACCCGCACCCATGCGGACGGCCTGTTCACCCCACCGCCCGTGGCCATCGCCCACCACCTCATCCGCGCCTTCATCGCCGGGTGAGCGCGGGGGAATGTCCCGGGGCACCTGACAGATTTTGTTTCCACGGCCGGCGCCAGTTGAACCCGGGTGCGTTTGCGGGTGAGATGGGAACAAGCGATTCCGCCGCCGGCGGCGCGGGACAGGGGCCGTTGGTCAGTTGAGCGGAAAAGCGCGTTCCAAGGCAGACGCCGCGTCCCGGCGCCATCAGGGCTGGCGCCTGACGACGCGGCTGCGGCACCTCCTGGCGCCGCCGCGCGAGCATATCCGGCAGGGGCGCCGCCCGCCGGAGCTCATCTACGGCCTGTCCGACCGCGTCCCCGCGTCCGCCCTCATCCCCCTGGCGGCCCAGCATGCCATGCTGGCCCTCACCTACCTGATCTATCCCATCGTCGCCCTGGCCGAGGCGGGCATCGACCCGCACCGGGCGCAATCCATCCTCACCGCCTGCACCCTGTGCATCGGCCTCACCACCATCCTGCAATGCCTGCGCACGCGCTTCGGCAGCGGCTATCTGGGCGTGCACGTACCCTCGCCGGGCGCGATCCCATTGGCAGTGCAGTCCCTCACCATCGGCGGGCCGGCCCTGATGGCCGCCAACACGGTGCTGATGGGCGTGCTCCAGCTCCTGGTGTCGCGGGTGGTGCGCCCGCTGCGGGTGCTGCTGCCGCCGGAAGTGTGCGGCGTCGCCGTCACCATGCTGGGCGTCTCGCTCGCCGCCCCCGCGCTGCGCCGCGCGCTCGGCATGGGCGCCGGCGACCCCATGGCCCATGGCGGGGCCCTGCTGGTCTCGGGCCTCACGCTGGGCATCATCGTGGCGGTGACGGTGTTCGCGCCGCGCCGCCTAAAGCTGTTCGCGGTGCTTGCGGGCGCCTCGGCGGGCTGGGCGACGGCGGTGGCGGGAGGCGTGGACACCACCGACTTTTCCGCCGCCCTCGGGCGGGTGGACTTGGTGGCCCTGCCCCATTTCGCCCTTCCGGCCTTCCAGTTCGAGCCCGCCTTGCTGCCGCTCATGGGCCTCATGGTGATGATGGGCGTGGTGGACGTGCTCTCCACCACCGTCTCGCTGGAAAAGATGAACGACGCCGACTGGCGCCGCGCCGACATGGGCGCCGCGGGGCGCGCCGTCACCGCCACCGGCATCGGCAACATCCTCCAGGGCCTCACCACGGGCTTCCAGTCCTCGCTGTCCTCCTCGGCGGTGGGCCTCGCCTTCGCCACGGGGGCCACCGCGCGCATCATCGGCATCGCGGCGGGCCTCGCCATGCTGGCCACCGCCTTCTTCCCGAAGGTGATCGTCGCCCTCACCCTGATCCCCTCCCCGGTGATCGGCGGCATCCTGCTCTATACCGCCGCCTACCTGCTGGTGGCGGGCATGGACCTGATCCTCTCCCGGCGGCTGTCGGAGCGGCGGGTGTTCCTGGTGGGCCTGTCCATGCTGGCGGGGCTCTCGGTGGCGCTGCTGCCGCTCAACGCCCAGCTTCCGCTCTGGGCGCAGCCGCTCTTCTCCACCCCGCTCACCGTCGCCGCCTGCAGCGCCATCCTGCTGAACCTCCTGTTCCGCATCGGCATCTCGCGGGAGACGGGCGAGACGGTGCCCGCCGGGTCCAACGCCTTCCTCACGGTCCAGGCCTTCCTGGAGCGGCAGGGCGGGCTGTGGGGCGCGCGGCGCGACGTGGTGGCGGCCGCCATCCCCGTGGCGGCGCAGGCGCTGGAACTGCTGCAGGACAACGATATCGCCCACGGCCTCGTGGAGCTGCGCGCCCGCTTCGACGAGGCGCATCTCGACGTGTTCCTGCTCTATGAGGGCGAGGTGATGGAGGCGCCGAAGGAGCGCCCCTCCCCCGAGGCGCTGCTGGGCGACGCCAAGGAAGTGGCCGCGTTCGCCGCCTATATGCTGACCCGCCTCGGCGACAAGGTGACGTTCGGGCGCCACGGCGCGCGCGCCCGCATCACCCTGCGCTTCGACCACTGAATCCGGCGGGCGCCGCCGTCAGTCCGCCAGTTCCAGCCGCAGGTCGAGGGTGGATTTCTTCCCCACATCGTCGCCATGGGCCAGGATGAAGGCCTCCGCCGCCGCCCGGCCAAGGTCGCGCAGATGCTGGAGGAAGGCCCATTCCGCGTTGAGCTTGGAGGACAGGTCGAAATCCACCAGATGCTCCGCCCCGCCCACCCGGTGCAGCCGCACCCGGCGGAAGCCGGAGGACTTCATGGCGAGGCGCGAGAGCATTCCCTGCTCGATGAGCTGGGTCACCTGGTCGATGGCGCGCAGCTGGGAGAGCAGCGAGGCGTTGAACGTGATCTCGTTGATGCGGTTCTGGATTTCCGCCGCGGTGCGGGGCGTCTCCTCGCGCAGGACCGGGTTGATCTGCACCAGGAGGATGTCGTCCGCAGCCACCTTCTGGCAGAGCGGCAGCAAGGGCGGGTTGCCCATGTAGCCGCCGTCCCAATAGGGCACACCGTCGATCTCCACCGCCTGGAAGATGAAGGGCAGGCACGCCGAGGCCATCACCGCGTCAGCGGTCATCTCCTCGTGGCCGAAGATGCGCGCGCGGCCGGTATGGACGTTGGTGGCGGAGACGAACACCTTCACGTCCGAGGCCCGGATCGCCTCGAAATCGGCGTGCGCCTCCAGGATCTCGCGCAAAGGATTGATGTTGAGGGGGTTGAAGTCGTAGGGCGACAGGAACCGGCTCGCGACCTCGAAGGCCAGATAGGCCGGGTTCTTGGCGAGCGACCAATTGCCCATGATGCGGTCGAACGCGGTGCGCTGGAGCGGCGACAGGCGCCCGTCCCGCGACACGTCGCGCCAGAAATTGGTGAGCGCGGCGCGCGCCTCGGAGGGCCCGCCGCGCGCAAGGCCGGAGGCCATCACCACCGCGTTCATGGCGCCGGCGGAGGTGCCGGAAATGCCCGCGATGGGGAAGCGCTCCTCCTCCAGGAAGCGGTCCACCACGCCCCAGGTGAAGGCGCCATGGGCGCCGCCCCCCTGGAGCGCGAGGGAGAGAGGCTTGACGGCGTCCTGACGGGCCATCACCGCCTCCCGGCCGTCACTCGGCGACCCACCCGCCGTCGATCTGCTGCATGGTGCCGGTGATGGAGCGGGCGCCGTCGGAGGTCAGCCACACGGCGAGGGCGGCCACTTCCTCCACCGTCACGAATTCCTTCGTGGGCTGGGCGGCGAGCATCACGTCGCGCTTCACCTGCTCCTCGGTGATGCCGCGGGCCTTGGCCTGGTCGGGGATCTGCTTCTCCACCAGGGGCGTCCAGACATAGCCGGGGCAGATGGCGTTGCAGGTGATGCCGAAGGTGGCGGTCTCGAGCGCCACGGTCTTGGTCAGGCCGGCGATGCCGTGCTTGGCCGAGACGTAGGCGGACTTGAAGGGCGAGGCCACGAGCGCATGGGCCGAGGCGGTGTTGATGATGCGGCCCCACTTGCGCGCCTTCATGCCGGGAACGGCGGCGCGGGTGGCGTAGAAGGCGGCCGACAGGTTGATGGCGATGATCTGGTCCCACTTCTCGATGGGGAATTCCTCGACCGGGGCCACATACTGGATGCCGGCATTATTCACGAGGATGTCGCAGGCGCCCAGCTCGGTCTCCGCGAGCTTCACCATGCCCTCGATTTCCACGTGGCTCAGCATGTTGGCGTCGGAATAGAGCGCCTTCACGCCGAAATCGCTCTCGATCTTGGCGCGCTCGGCTTCGATCGCCGCCGCATCGCCGAGGCCGTTGATGACGAGGTTCGCGCCCTGCTCGGCAAAGGCACGCGCGATAGCGAGCCCGATGCCGCTGGTGGAGCCCGTGACGACGGCGACCTTACCCTTCAAGGACATGCTGTTCCCCATTCGGTGGCGACACGGCGCCCGTGCGGCGCCGCAACGGTTGTAACCCGCGGGCTGTGACGCTGGCGTCACGCCCGGATGCGCCGCGCACCTTGCGCCGCAAAATGGACGGGTGCAACGGGGTCCGCGCCCCGCCGGCCGGCCCGCACGCCTTCCCTTAAGGAATGCGCCTGGAAACTGGAGGAGGCGCACGCTACATTGATCTCATGCCCGTTTCCGCCGCTTCCGCCGCGCCGCACGATGCGCACGACCATGACCACGGCCAGTGCGTCGCCGGCGCGCTGGCGCGCGTGGAGCAGCGCTGCGCGGAGAAGGGGCTGCGGCTCACGCCGCTGCGCCGCCGGGTGATGGAGGCGCTGGCCGAGAGCCACGTGCCGCTCGGCGCCTACGAGCTGGTGGAGCGGCTGGCGGCCGCGGGCGAGAAGCCCCCGCCCATGTCGGTCTACCGGGTGCTGGACTTCCTGGTCTCGGAAGGGCTCGCCCACCGCATTGAGAGCCGCAACGCCTTCCTCGCCTGCGGCCACGCCCATGAGCCGGGCGAAGTGGCCCTGTTCCTCATCTGCGAGCAATGCGGCGCCACGCGCGAAGTCACCTCCCACGCGGTGGGCCGGGACCTCGCCTGGGCGGCGCGGGCGGCCGGGTTCGAGCCGCGCCAGCGGGTGCTGGAGCTGAACGGCCTGTGCGCCCATTGCCGGGCGCGCGACTGACGCGCGCCCATCGCTCCCGCCGAATTGCGCGGACGCCCGGTGAACTGCGCACCGAAAAGATGGTAGAGAACGCCTCATTCCGGCCGGTTTGCGCTGCACCCTGGCCGGCGCGTGCTCGTGAGGACCGCCCCATGACCCTTTCCCGCGTCGTGCCCGACGAACTGCTCGAAGCCGGCCCCGCCGTCCGCAAGCCCACCGTGGGCGTTCCGGTCGGGCAGGTGATGGTGGGCGGCGGCGCGCCGGTGGTCGTGCAGTCCATGACCAATACCGACACGGCGGACATTCCCGCCACGGTGCGCCAGGTGGCGGCGCTGGCGCGGGCGGGCTCGGAGATCGTGCGCATCACGGTGGACCGGACCGAATCCGCCGCCGCCGTGCCGCACATCCGCGAGAAGCTGCTCGCCATGGGCATCGACGTGCCGCTGGTGGGGGACTTCCACTATATCGGCCACACGCTGCTGGCCGAGCATCCCGCCTGCGCCGAGGCGCTGGCGAAATACCGCATCAATCCCGGCAATGTGGGCTTCGGCGACAAGAAGGACCGGCAGTTCGCCGCCATCGTCGAGACCGCCATCCGCCACGACAAGCCGGTGCGCATCGGCGCCAATTGGGGCTCGCTGGACAGCGAATTGCTGACCCGCCTCATGGACGAGAACGCCCGCCTACCCAAGCCCGCCGAAGCGCGCGCCGTGACCCGCGAGGCCCTGGTGCGCTCGGCGCTGCTCTCCGCTGCCCTGGCGGAGGAAATCGGCCTCGGGCGCGACCGCATCATCCTCTCCGCCAAGGTCTCGGCGGTGCAGGATTTGATCGCGGTCTATTCCGAACTCTCCCGCCGCTCGGACTATGCGCTGCATCTCGGCCTCACCGAGGCGGGCATGGGCTCGAAGGGCATCGTCGCCTCCACGGCGGCCATGGGCGTGGTGCTCCAGGCGGGCATCGGCGACACGATCCGCGTGTCCCTGACCCCCGAGCCCAACGGCGACCGCACCCGCGAGGTGCAGGTGGCGCAGGAAATCCTCCAGACCATGGGCCTGCGCACCTTCGTGCCCCTGGTGGCCGCCTGCCCCGGCTGCGGGCGCACCACGAGCACGGTCTTCCAGGAACTGGCGCAGAGCGTGCAGGACATGATCCGCGAGCGCATGCCCGTGTGGAAGCAGTCCTATCCCGGCGTGGAAGCGCTGAACGTGGCTGTCATGGGCTGCATCGTGAACGGGCCGGGCGAGAGCAAGCACGCCGACATCGGCATCTCGCTCCCCGGCACGGGCGAAACCCCCTCCGCCCCGGTCTTCATCGACGGCAAGAAGGCCATCACCCTGCGCGGCCCGAACATCCAGCAAGAGTTCCGCGCGCTGGTGGAAGACTATGTGGAGAAGCGGTACGGGGTGGGCGCGAAGGCGTCCGACGCGACGGTGGACGCGGCGGAATAGACCTCACCCCACCGCCCGCCGGTCCTCGATGGTCTTGGCGTCCGCCGGCAGCGTGCCGGGCGCGACCAACGAGAGGCGGCCACGCAGCTTGGTGGCGGCGCGCAGATCGTCCAGCAGCGCGTCCTGCGACAAAGCGGACGCGTCGGACACTTCCACTTCCAGCATCATGTCGTCGCTGGTGCCGTCATGGGCCACCACGAGGCGGGCCTTGGTGACGGCCGGGTGCTTCTTCACCGCCGCGCTCACCTGCACGGGATGCACGAACATGCCGCGGATCTTCGTCACCTGGTCGGCGCGGCCGAGCCAGCCGCGCAGGCGGGCATTGGTGCGCCCGCACGGGCTGACGCCCGGCATGAGGGCGGAGAGATCGCCGGTGGCGAAGCGGACGAGGGGATAGTCCTCCTCCAGCAGCGTCACCACCACTTCGCCCACCTCGCCCACCGTTTCCACGGGGTCGCCGGTGCCGGGGCGCAGGATTTCCACGATGACGTGCTCGTCGAGGATCATCCCCTCCTCCGCCTCGCTCTCATAGGCCACGAGGCCGAGGTCGGCGGAGCCGTAGCACTGGCGCGCGGCGATGCCCGCCTCGCGCAGCGCCGCGCGGTGGGGCGGCAGGAAGGCTTCGCCCGTCACCAGCGCCTTCTTGAGGGAGGAGATGTCGAGCCCCTCCTCGCGCGCCTTGTCCACCAGGATCTTGAGGAAGGAGGGCGTGCCGCCATAGCCGTCCGGGCGGATGTCCGCGATGGCGCGCAATTGCAGGTCGGTCTGGCCGACGCCTGCGGGCACCACCGCGCAGCCCAGGGCATGGGCCCCGCTCTCGATCATCGAGCCGGCGGGGGTCAGATGGTAGGAGAAGGTGTTGTGCACGATATCCCCGGCCCGGAAGCCCGTGGCGAACAGCGCGCGGGCGAAGCGCCAGTAATCGGGGCGCCGGCCTTCCGGATCATAGATGGGGCCGGGCGACATGAAGATGCGCGCCAGCCCGCCGGGCTTCGTGCCGTTGAGCCCGCCGAAGGGCAGGCTTTTCGGCTGGAGGAAGGGCAGGTCCGACTTGCGGGTGACGGGCAGCTTCGCCAGCGCCGCGCGGGTCGTCACCGCGCCGGGATCCACGTCCTTCAGCAGCTCCGCGAAATAGGCGGACCGGGTCTTGGCGAGGGCCACCTGGTCCGGCAGCGCAGCGAGGAGCGCGTCCTCGCGCTGCTGCGGGTCGCGGGTCTCGAGGGCGTCGTAGAAGCGGGTGGTGTCGGTCATCTCATGGTCCCCGGCCGATTGGCATCTGCGCCGATTGCCCCCTCCCACCC
>JACESF010000021.1 GCA_013911975.1 Hyphomicrobiales bacterium
GAGACAGCTCCGGTGGCGCCGCCCGCCGCCGCCGAGCCCAGCGTGCTCAAGTCCGGCGTCGTGGGCGGCATGGCCTACACGCTCTATTCCGACGGCTCCATCCAGGCCGAGCTGCCGGACGGTACGCTGCGCTTCGCCTCGCTCCAGGAACTGCGCGACCACGTGGCGCGGTCCAACCAGGGCTGATGCCCGCAGCCGGCGGGCCTCCTCGGGGCGCGCCGGCCGGCATGGGCTGAGCGGACGGGCATGGACCCCCAAGGGCGCGCGGCGACATCCGCGCGCCGGGGGCAGCGGGGATAAGCGGGGGTCATGTCGTCACTGAAGCTTCGCATGGCGGTGGCCCATTACGGCCCTCGCGCGCTGGCGCTGTTCGGCCTCCTGGCGGCCTTCGCCGCCGGGGCCTTCGCCTGCCGGCGCTCCATCTTCCAGGACGAGGGCGCCATCGTCCTCAATTTCGCGGTGGGCTTTTCCGGCTTCTTCTCGCAGCTGCCCTTCTACGACCAGGCCGCCCCGCCGCTGGCCATGGCGGTGCTATCGGGCCTCTATCACCTGGCGGGCGGAAACCTCGACCTCACGCGCTTCAACCTGCTGGTTCTCAGCATGGTATTCTTCGCGGGCGCCATGTGGGTGGCGCTGCGGCGGCGCGACCTCGGCCTCCTGTACGGCCTGCTCATCCTGCTCGCCGTGCGGCCGGTGCTGCTCTACGCCACCGAGATCAAGCAATACATCTTCGAGGTGATGTTCGCCGTCGCCCTCATCATGATGCACTGGGCGCGCGGGCGGGACTATTCCTCCGCCTATCTGGCAGCCTTCCTGGCGGTGGCGATCCTCTCCATCCAATTCTCCTTCTCCAGCCTGTTCATCGTGCTGCCGGTGATGTTCGACATCATCATCTGCCGCGAGAACCGGGGGCGGCGGCTGTGGTGGATCTTCGGCGCCTTCGTCTTCTGCGGCGTCTGGGCCGCCACCTATCTCACGCTCATCAAGCCGCTGATCGCGCTCCAGTTCGTCAATTACGGCAAGGAATATGGCGGCCTCACCCTGCTGAACGTGCTGGTGAACCGGGACATGACGTCCCTCGTCATCATGCTGAAGGAGGTGCGCGGCATCGGCCCCCACCTCTTCCTCGTGGTGGCGGCGCCGGTGCTGCTGGTGCTCTATCTGCGCGCGCAAAAGCCGCTGAAGGAGCGCATCTGGCCCCCGCTCAGTGAGGCGCTGGCGGCGAAGCACGCGCCCGCCCGGCTTCTGCTGTTCGTGTGCGGCGGCCTGGGCGCGCTCAATCTGGCGGGACTCTACCCCTTCTCCACCACGCGGCAATTGCTCTATGTGGCGCCCGTCATCGCCCTTTTCCTGGGCTGGCTGACGGTGCGCATGGTGAAGGCGTTCGGCCTGTCCGCTCCGGCGCGCATCCTGGCGCTGGCGGTCATGGTCATGCCCGCCATGCTCTACAATCTCGCCGTGGCCGAGCGCACGTCCTATGTGAAGACGGACGTGTGGGACCTGTACCAGTTCATCAAGAAGAATGGCTACAAGCACGTGGTCTCGTGGGTGATCTTCGATCCCACCATCCATGTCTTCCTGCGCGACGACCCGGACAAGTCGTTCGAGGTCACGGGCCTGCTCAACCCCGCCTCGGGCCCGAACCTGACCGTGGAGGAGCTGAAGCGGCGCCTGGACGCGGATGACGACGACATCCCGAACCAGCTCTGGTCCGTGCTGAAGCGCGAGGACGATTTCCTGGCCTATGTGAACTGGGTGGTGCGCCGCGTGGTGCGCAATCCCGTCACGCTCATCGCCACCGTGGAGATCTTCCCCTACCAGGAAGTCCAGCTCATGGACGCGCTGAAGGCGGCGGGCTGCACCGGGCGGCTGGTGTTCGAGGAGAAGGCCGTGAAGGCGTTCGAGGCGCGCTGCGCGGGCGCCCCGCCTCGCCGGTAGATGGGCCGGCCCCGGTGCGCGACCGGGGCCTCGCCTGTCAGATCAGGTAGCCGGAGCCCGAGGCACTGGTGAAGTCGAGCTGCACGACGAGGTCGTTGAAGTCCTGGTCGCCGCCGCCATAGAGGTCTTCCCAGCCCCAGGTGTTGAGGCCGTAATTCCACAGATGGCCCACAGACTGGCCGTCCACCACCTCGTTCGCCTGGGCGAAGGCGTAATAGGTGTGGCCGGCGCTGGTGAGCATCATGGCGATGAGGTCGCCCGCATCGATGTCCGACAGCATGGCCTGGCTGTGCACCCCGAACCCGCCGCCCGAAAGGGAGGTGGCGCCGTCCGTCGTGGCATAGGCGCGGGCCTGCGCCGCCGCCGCATAGCCCGCCTCGCCGGGATCGATACCGCCGATGGCGCCGTTGAAGTCGTCCACCCGGTAGAAGGTGACGGAGCTGTCGTTGATGCCGCTCTGGCGCATGCGCACGATGGCGAACTGGTCGTCCGCGCCGTTCGCCGTCTCGGCGATGGCCACGGGGCGGGCCACCTGGATGGCGCTGTCTTCGGCGTCGTTCACATAGTCCACGAAGCCGAACTGGCTGGTGAGGGCCATTTGCGGCTGCCCGGCATCGGCGCCGCCGATGGCGATGCCCACGCTGGTGCCCACGCCCACCTGCGCCTGGTAGAGCGCCCCGTGGGAGAAGCCGTCGAACAGGGTGACGAGGTCGGACGAAAAGTCCGCCTGCACCACCTGCTGGGCGAACTGGTTGGTCCAGGCATAGGCGGCCGACTGAAAGCCGGAGAAGCTCACCGTGGACGTGCCCAGCTCCAGCGACCACGCCGTATCGGCGGCAAGGATCGGCTGGAACAGCAGGCTCTGGGTGGCGCCGCTCACATTCTGCGTGGCGGAGGACGGGTCGCTCGGGTCCAGCGGCTGGGCGATCAGCACGTCCGGCTGGTCGGCGAACGACATCTGGGCATGGGCGATGGAGGTGAGGGCGCGCGCCAGCACCGTGCCGTTGGGCGTGCCGAGGCCGGACACGAGGTCATAGCCGGGCGCGGCCTCGAAGCCGTAGCCGGTGGGCGTGATGGCCGCGCCGTCGCTTGTATAGTCGCCGCCCTGCGAGAAGCTGGACGTATTGTTGCCGAACTGGATGTCGTTGAACGCGGCGGGCGCGATGGCCGAGGCGATGTAGAGCAGGTCGTTCATATAGCCGAGCTGCGGCAGGCCCTGGTCCTCGAAGATGGCGTTGATCTGGATCGCCAGCGACGCCCAGAGCGGGGTCGCGGCGCTGGTGCCGCCTTCTTCCGTCAGCCCCTCCATGGAGCCGTCCGGCGTCCAGTAGAACAGATTGCCGCCGGCATTGGCCGACACGTCCGGCAGGCCGCGTCCCTGGCCGGGAGTGGGCGTGTTCGCGGCGGTGGGGGTCAGGCCGTAATCGAGCTGGTAGGAGGGCGTCGGCTGGGTCGTGTCCACGCCGCCGGAGGACGTGTTGTTCTGCTGGTAGCCGCCCTCGATGATGGTGCGGCTATCGGCATCCACGTAATATTCGTTCCACACCGCCTCGATGAAGGTGTCGGCGTCGGTGGCGTTCTGGGGCAGGGTGGTGAGGCCGCCCTGGACGAGCCGCCAGAGCACCGCGCGGTCGCTCTGCTCGGCGAGCTGGAGCATCCAGGTCAGCGTGCTGTCCAGCTCCGCCTGCTCGGCGGTGGAGATGGAGGTGCCGCCCACCAGCACCGTGTAGGGGCTGGTATAGTTGAATTCCACATTGGTGAGGCCGTTGCCCAGCTCGTTGCCCGAGCCGCCGTCGCCCAGCGCCGTGAACACGCTCTGGTTCATGAGCGCGGCATCGATCATGAGCTGCCAGTAGGCGGCATAGAAGGGCGAATTGGGGGAGGGGGCCTGAAGGTCGCCGAACGAGGACGACAGGACGGCGGGATTGGTCCAGCCCGCCGGCACGCCCGCCGGCGTCTGCCAGATGGCGCTCTGATAGGCCGTGAAGGTGCTGGCATCGGCATAGCCGTTATAGCCGGAGCCCACATACAGGGCGATGTCGCTGTTGGGGTTGATGGCGCTGACCATGCCCACGTCCAGCGAGCGCTCGCCTTCCGCGCCGTTGCCGTATTCCTGGCCGGACGCGCCCTGGGTGTAGGCGGTGCCGGTACCGGCAACCCCCATCGCCTCGTAATAGCGCTGCAGGTAATACTGGAAATCGTGCGGCGCCGTGGACCGAAGGGCGGTGCCGATGCCCGGCTCGATGAGGCCGATGGCGCCGGTCTGCACGCCGGGGAACTCGGCGAGGGGGAAGTTGTAATAGTCGCTCGCCGCGACCTGCGGGTTCTGCGCGGCGCTCTGATAGGTGTTGCCGAGCTGGTTGCCGATGCTCTGGCTGCCGTCCGGCAGCGTCACCGAGACGCCGGGCGCGAGATTGTCGGCGGGCGGGATCTGCTCGGTGTCCAGCCACAGGCCCACCACCCCCGCTTCCGTGGGCAGGCTGAGATTGCCGTTCCAGAACAGGAACTCGCCGTCGCTGGCGGAATTGGCCAGATAGAGGTCGGTGCCGAACAGGTCCTTGAAGCTGGTGGCATCCAGCTCCACCCAGATGGTGCGGGAGGCGGCGGAGGACACATAGTCCCCGTCCGCATCGCTGCCGTTCAGGCCCAGCACCTTGAAGGTGCGCGAGGCCGGGTTATTCCCGTCCAGATAGGTGAGCACCTCGTTATACTGGTCGGTGTCGGCCCCGTAGGTGGCGAAAATCTCCGCCTGGGTCATGGAGCCGAGAATCTGCTGGCGCGTCGCCCAGTTGCTGGCCAGCAGCGCCGCCGGGTCCGTGGCGCGATCCAGGATCAGCGCCACGTTGATCTTCCAGGAGGCGTCCGGCGTGGTGATGTCACCGGACGTCAGGTCCCAGGCTCCCGCCACGGTGGTGACGGAGGGGCTGACCACTCCGTATCCGCAGAAGTCCAGGTACGAAGAGTTCGCGATTTCGGCTACGGCCATTGGGCCCCCGCCCCTTTGGTTGCTAAAGATTGCTCTTTTACAAAACCTCGGCGGGGGGGCGCCAATTAATTCTTATCAAGAATCAGGCCCGTTCCGTTTCCCTCGCGACTTTCAGGGCGAAGGCATAGATGAGCGCGACTTCTTCCAGCCGGTCGAACCGCCCGGCCGCGCCGCCATGCCCGGCGTCCATGTTGGTGCGCAGCAGGAGGGGGCCGGACCCCGTGTCGGCGTCCCGCAGGCGCGCCATCCAGCGGGCGGGCTCCCAATAGGTGACGCGCGGGTCCGTCAGGCCCGCCAGGGCGAAGATGGCGGGGTAGGAACGGGGCGCCACATTGTCCACCGGCGAATAGGAGCGGATGCGCGCGAATGCCTCCTCGCTGGCGATGGGATTGCCCCATTCGGGCCATTCGGGCGGGGTCAGGGGCAACGTGTCGTCCAGCATGGTGGCGAGCACGTCCACGAACGGCACTTCCGCCACGATGCCCGCGAACAGGTCCGGCCGCAGGTTGGCGATGGCGCCCATGAGCATGCCGCCCGCCGAGCCGCCATGGGCGACGATGCGGTCCGCCCGCGTCACCTTCTCCCGGACCAGATGCTCCGCCACGGCGATGAAGTCCGTGAAGGTGTTGGTCTTCTTGGCGAGCTTGCCGTCCGCATACCAGCGCCAGCCCTTGTCCGTGCCGCCCCGGATATGGGCGATGGCATAGACGAAGCCGCGATCCACGAGGCTCAACCGGTTGGTGGCGAAGGCCGCCGGAATGGTGATGCCATAGGCGCCGTAGCCATAGAGAAGGCAGGGCGCGGAGCCGTCCAGTTTCGTTCCGGCGCGGTAGAGCAGGGTCACGGGCACGCGCTCGCCGTCCGGGGCGGGGGCGAACAGGCGGCGGGTGACATAGTCCGCCGCATCGTGGCCGCTCGGCACCTCCTGCCGCTTCAGCAGGACGCGGCCGCGACTGTGCATGTCATAGGCCCACACTTCCGCGGGCGTGGTCATGGAGGCGTAGCTGAAGCGCAGTTCCGTCGTGTCGAACTGGTAGCCGTCGTCGATCCCCAGCGCATACGCCTCCTCGGCGAAGGCGATGGAATGCTCCTCCGACGAGAAGACGGTGCGGATGACGATGCGCGGCAGCCCGTCCTCCCGCTCCAGGCGCACGAGGAAGCCGCGATAGGCCACCTGGCTCAGGATCATGCGGCCCGGCCGGTGGGGGACGAGATCCGACCAGAAGGGCCGCCCGGGCGTGGCGCTCGGGGTGGTGACGATCTTGAAGTCCTCGGCCGCGTCGGCGTTCGTCAGGATGACGAGCTGGTCCTCGCCGCCGAGGTCGGGATGATGCTCCACCTCGTAGCGCACCCCCGCCTCGCGCGGCGCCACGACGCGCAGCGGCGCCTCCGGCTCCTGGAGGTCGATGAGGTGGATTTCCGACGTCTCGTGGTCGCCGCAGGCGACGAGGCCGAACCGGCCCGACTGGGTCTCCGCCAGGGAGACGAAGAAGCCCTTGTCCGCCTCCCGGTAGATGAGTACGTCACTTGAGGGGGCATCGCCGATCCGATGGCGGAAGACATCCGAGGGCCGGTGCTCCGCGTCGCGGCGGATGTAATAGAGGAAGGCGCCGTCCTCCGACCACAACAGGTCGCCCGTGGTCTCCTCGATCCGGTCCGGCAGGTCCGCCCCGGTGGCGAGGTCGCGCACGCCGATGGTGTGAAGCTCCGAGCCCTGCTCGTCCACCGCGAAGGCGAGGCGGGCATGGTCCGGGCTGTGGCGCACATGGCCGAGATGGAAATAGGCCCGGCCTTCCGCCATGCGGTCGCCGTCCAGCAGGATCGCCTCTTCCCCCTCGGGCAGAGGCTTGCGGCAGACCAGCGGGTGCTGCCCGCCCGTGCGGTGGCGGGTGTAGTAGGCGAACGTCCCGTCGGGCGAGGGCACGCCCGCGTCATCCTCCTTGATGCGCCCGCGCATTTCCTTCAGCAGCAGGGCCTTCAGCTCCGCCTCCGGCGTGAAATAGGCGTCCGCATAGGCGTTCTCGGCTTCGAGATAGGCGCGGATGTCGGGCGCCAGAACGGCCGGGTCGCGCATCACCTCGCGCCAGTTCTCGGCGCGCAGCCAGGAATAGTCGTCCGTGAGAGTGATGCCGTGGACGGTGCGTTCGGTGGGCCGGCGCGGCGCGCGGGGCGCTTCAGCCATGGTCCGCCTCGCCCGCGTCCGTGGTGAGCGCCAGCGCGGTGCCGTTCATGCAGAAGCGCAGGCCGGTGGGGCGGGGGCCGTCGGGGAAGACATGGCCGAGATGGCTCTCGCACCGCGCGCACCGCACCTCGATGCGGCGCATGCCGTGGGAGACGTCTTCATGGCTGGAAATGGCGTCCGCCGAGACCGGGGCGAAGAAGCTCGGCCAGCCCGTGCCGCTGTCGAACTTGCTCTCCGAGCGGAACAGGGGCGCGCCGCAGGCGACGCAGGAATAGAGCCCGGCGCGCTTCTCGTCCCAATAGGGGCCGGTGAAGGCGCGCTCGGTGCCGGCCTGCCGCGCGACGCGGAATTGCTCGGGAGTGAGGCAGCTCTGCCATTCGGCATCGGTCTTGACGACCTTTTCTGGCGGGGACGCATCAGCCATGGAACAACCTCCCGGTCGGCGCGGCGCGGGCCGGGGGGCCCATGCCTGTGGACGAGAGGTAGGGATGCCCGCCGCCCCGCGCAAGGCGCCCGCCCTCCGGGATGCATATGCGGCATACCTGTGGGAAGTGCCACTGCACTTGACTCTGTTTAGTCCTGCGTGCGCTTTCGCAATCCATCCCGAAATAGGATGGAAGAAGAGGCGCGCTTAACTCGAAAATGAACTTGCAATTCATATCTGAACAACATAACTAGCAATCACGGTGTGGACATCGAATCGCTGCGCCGATGGCGACAGGGTGAGGTTGCAGCGTTCGTCGCGGAATGCTGGCTTCAATCAGTCGGACCACTGCGAATTTCGTTCCGAACCAGAAGAAAGTGCCATGAGCGACACAACGGAATCGACCTATATCGAGCTGGCCGCGGACATCGTTTCTGCGTACGTCAGCAACAATTCGGTCGCGGCGGCCGATCTGCCGAGCCTCATCAGTGATGTGCATGCCGCTTTGCAGCGCGTGTCCAAGGGCGAGGCCGAGCCGGCTCCGGAGCCGCTGAAGCCGGCCGTTCCCCTGAAGAAGTCGGTGACGCCGGACTACATCATCTGCCTGGAAGACGGGAAGAAGTTCAAGTCGCTGAAGCGCCACCTGCGCACGCAGTACAATATGAGCCCCGAGCAGTATCGCGAGAAGTGGGGCCTTCCCGCCGACTATCCGATGGTTGCGCCCAATTATGCGGCGGCCCGGTCCGAGCTTGCCAAGCAGATGGGCCTCGGCCAGCAGCGTCGCCGCCGCCGCTGATCCGTGCGCCGGCCGCCCGAGGCGGTCCGGCCAGGATCTTGCGTGCCTTCGCGCCTTTCAGCGGCGCCGTCCCTCGGGCGGCGCCGTTTGCGTTTTCGGGCGGTCGTCCTCTTTCCTGCCGTCCGCCTTTTTTCCGCTCTCCACCGCACCGAGATCGGCCGCCCCGTTCGTCCGGCCCTGCCGCAGCAGCCGCAGCAGCGCCGCATGCCGGACGGCATCATAGGCTTGCGGGGCCTGGAGGCGGGCCCGCCGGACATTCCGGAGCGCGCTGAGAACCGCCGCGCGGTCGCCGCCCGTGAATGCCGAAAGCGCCGACATGCGCGCCGCGATATCGGCGCTGCGCCCGCTTGCTGAAAATCCCCGGATGCGCCCGCGGCGCCCCGTGGCCTGTGCTCCCGTCCGTCGTGTCATGGTCCCTCTCCGGTTGAGGGGCGCCATTATGCGACCGGTGGTGCGGGTGTCGGATAAGTGTCCTAAGAAAAATTTCCGCTATGGGAGATTGCGTTTCCCTGTTACCACTATTGCAAGACGCGTGGCGGAATTATAGGATTTAAATCCTTAATGGAGTCCGCCATGTCCTTTGCTTCCTTCTCCCTCGCCGCGCCCGCGCGACCGGGCGGCGCGGCCGCCTTGCTTTGCCGCGAAGTGGGTCGCCGCGCCGCCCACATGCCCGCTGCCGGGGTCGCGCGGGGCCTCGGCCGCCAGCCTGTGTTCGCGCGCCATCTCGCCTTTTATCTCGCCCATGTGGCCTGCGGTCTGGGGCTGCGGCAGGTGGCACGGCTCGACGGCGTCCATCCCACCTCGGTGGCCTATGCCATCCGCCGCATCGAGGCGGCGCGCGAGGTGGCGGCCTTCGACGCGCTCATGGAGCGGGCGGAGGCGCTGGTGCGGCGCTTTCTGGCGCGGAGCTTCCCGGCGCGGAGTGCCGGGCAATGGTGAGCGCGGGCGCAGCCAAGGCCCGCCCGGCGGCGCGCGCCCCCCGCGACGCGGCCCGGCGGGCGGTGTCCGCCCGGATCCTCGTGGAGGGGGGCGCGGGTCCGGTGGAGCTGGACCTCGCGGAGAGCCCGCTCGGCTGGCTCGCCACCCGCAAGGGCCGCGACGGGCGCGCCTTGATCCGCCCCGCCCAGCTTCTGGCGGGGGAGCGCCTGCGGCTCGATTTCACCCGCGCGGGACTGACACCGCGCGTCACCACCAATTGGTCCCCCGCCGGGCGGGGCACCGCCGGGCCGGACGGCTTCACCGACGCGGTGCTGGCGGCAAAGCGCCGCGTCCAGGCCGCGCTCGCCGCCGTGGGGCCGGAGCTTTCCGGGGCGCTGCTGGACGTGTGCTGCTTCCTGAAGGGCCTGGAGCAGGTGGAGCAGGAGCGCGGATGGCCTGCCCGCGCGGGCAAGGTGGTGCTGGGGCTGGGGCTCGACCGGCTGGCCGCCCATTACGGCCTGTCGGGGAGCGTGCAGGGCAGGGCGCGCGGCCCCACCCGGTCCTGGCGCGCGGGGGAGTGACGCGAGGCCCCGGCCGGGCGATGATCCGGCCGGGGATTCCATCTTTCACCGGGGCTTGGGGACATGAACGCTTATCTCGACGCCATGCGGCACTACGCGACCTTCACGGGCCGCACCAGCCGTGCGGGCTTCTGGCTCTACATTCTGTTCTACTTCATCATCATGCTGTGCGCCGGCGTCGTGGACGCGGCGCTGTTCGGCATGGACGCGGCCAATGGCGGGCCGGTCTCCGGCATCGTCTCGCTGGTCCACTTCATTCCCGGCCTCGCCATCGGCGTGCGCCGCCTGCACGACATCGACCGCACCGGCTGGTGGCTGCTCATCGCCTTCACCGGCATCGGCATGATCGTGCTGCTGATATTCAACGTGCTGTCCGGCACGCCCGGTCCCAACCGCTTCGGCCCGGACCCGCGCACCTACGCGCCGGTCTGAGCGCAGGGGCGGCGGTCGCGCCACCCTCGCGGCAAGGCCACAAAGCGATCATGCCCGGGCGTGTCCCGGGCATCTACGCAGGGCCGCCGGGAAACGTCCCGCGGCGCCTGCGCCATCGGCTCCCGTGGATGGTCGGGACGAGTCCGGCGATGACGAGGGAGGAGGGCGCGCCTCCCCGGGGGGAGTGGCTCCTTGTCCGGCGCTAGAGTGCGGCCTGCGCGTCGGCGCGGATGCGGTTGATCATGGAATTGAGGCCGTTGGAGCGCTGGGGGGTCAGGTGCCCTTCCAGGCCGATGCGGCGGAAGATGCCGAGGGCGTCGGTGGCGAGGATCTCCTTCGGGCTGCGGCCGGAGAGCAGCTTCAGCAGAACCGCCACGAGGCCGCGCACGATATGGGCGTCGGAATCCCCCTCGAATTCCAGGATGGTGCCGTCCGGCCCCTCGCGGCGATGGGAGACGAGCCACACCTGGCTCGCGCAGCCCTGCACCTTGTTGTCCTCGGTGCGCTCGGCCTCCGGGAAGGGCGGCAGGGCGCGGCCCAGTTCGATCACATAGCGGTAGCGGTCTTCCCAGTCGTCCAGCAACTCGAAATCGGCGATCAGCGCTTCGACATCCATGGGGCCTACCGGGTTTCGGCGCGGAAGGGTGCGGGCGCCGGGGCGCCGCCGCAGGTCCGGCCTGAAGGGAGTGTCTCGCCGGGGGCGAGGCGTCGTGCGCCCTCGCGGCCGCACGGTCGGCGGTATTAGAGCATGTCCGGCCCGGCCAATGGAAGCGCGCGGCGTCAGGCCGGACGGCGCGGGGGCAGGGGGACGGAGCCGGGCGCGGGGCTCGCGGGCGCCGCGCCGGTCGGAACGGAACCGGTGGGCAGCGAGCCGGTCGATTTGGGCGCGTCGGCCGCATCCCCGCCCCAGGCGGGGGTCAGGTCCTGCGGGGTCAGCGCATGGCCGCCCGCCTTGCCGGCGCCGGTGAGGTCGTTGACGTCCACGTTGGCGAACAGCCAGTCCACCGCCGCATGGGCCTTGTCGCCCAGATGGGCCAGCAATTGCCCGCCCACCGCGCAGGCCTGGGGCTGGCGCTCGCAGAAGCCGCTGGCATCGGCGATGGCGGACTGGGCGGCGGTGAGCGCCTGCCACGCGCCGATCTGCCGCGTGCCGTCCTCCGAGATGGAGAGCGGCAGCAGCAGCAGCACAAGGCCGAGCCAGAAAGCCAGTCGCAGCAGGAAGAACATCAGCGCCTCGCCGTCCGGACACCCACCATGCCGGACCCACCGAGACTAGCAGAGGGGGCCTGCCGCCGCAGCGCCCGACGCCCCGCGACTTCAGGACATCGTTAACGCTGGCGGGTGAAATCGCCGCGCCGGGCGGTGGGGCATGTGGGCGCGTTGTCGGTGCCCGTTCGCCGTGATACGAGCGTCTGACAAACGATCACGATCTCGTGGGGCGCGCGATGAACTATATGCGCCGGGGGCGCGTTGCGCAGAAGCAGAAGACCCGCCAGGCTCTGCTGGAAGCGGCCCGCTATTTCCTCGACCTCGGCCATTCGCCGAGCGTGACCGAGGCGGCGGACTATGCCGGAATTTCCCGCGCCACCGCCTATCGCTATTTCTCCACGCCGGAAACCCTGGCGCAGGAAGCCGCCCTCGACCGTCTCTCCTCCGAGATGGAGACCATCGCGGCCGGGCTCGGGCGGGGCGCCGATGCCGAGCAGGCGGCGGCCGACGCCATGGCCCGCTATCTCGCCATGGTGATGCGCAACGAGCCGCTGTTCCGGGCCTATATGGCGCTGGCGGCGCGCGGCGATGGGGCGTCCGCCCTGGGCGGGCGCCGGCTGCGCTGGCTGCGGCAGGCGTTTGCCCCGCTGGCCGGCGCCATGCCCCAGGCCCGCTTCGAGCGCCTGCTCACCGCCCTGAGCGTGCTCGCCGGGATCGAGACCGTGGTGGTGCTGCGGGACGTGTGCGAGCTCTCCACCGAGGACACCGAGGAGACCGTGCGCTGGATGGTGAGCGCCCTGGTACGCGCCTCGCTGGAAGTGTGAGGGGCGGCGGCGCGGCTTCCCCCTCCCAACCCTCCCCCGCACGCGGGAGAGGGCTTTTGCCACCCGCGCACCGCAAACTCCCTCTCCCGCGTGCGGGGGAGGGTTGGGGAGGGGGCCGCGCCAGGGACGCGGCCACCTCGTCTCCCCCTACCGCCCCATCCCCGCCATGCGCGGCAGCCAGAGGGTCAGTTCGGGGATGTAGGTGATGGCGATCAGCGCCAGCATCAGCGGCACCAGCCAGGGCAGGATGGCCATGGTGGTGCGCTCCACCGAGAGCTTCGCCACCCGCGCCAGCACGAACAGCACCATGCCCAGCGGCGGGTGCAGCAGGCCGATCATCAGGTTCAGCGTCATCACCAGCCCGAAATGGATCGGGTCGATGCCGAGCTTCAGCACGATGGGCAGCAGGATCGGCACCAGGATGGTGATGGCCGCGATGGTGTCGATGAAGCAGCCGACGAACAGGATCAGCAGGTTCGCCAGAAGCAGGAACACCCATTTGTTGTCGGTGAGCGAGAGGATCCCGTCGGAGAGCGCCTGCGCCGCCTGGCTGGCGGTGAGGAGCCAGGCGAAGATGGACGCCGCCGTGACGATGAACAGCACCGAGGCGGTGGTCTCGATGGTGTCGAACGTCGCCTTGGCGAGGCTGCGCAGGGTCATGGAGCGGTAGCGCACGAGGCCGAGGAACAGCGACCAGATCACCGCCGCCACCGCCGCCTCCGTGGGCGTGAACCAGCCCAGCGTCATGCCGCCGATGAGGATGACCGGCGTCATCAGCGCCATCACGGCGGAGAAGTCGAAATACCAGTCGGCGGCGATCAGCAAAGCAAGTGCGATGAGCACGGCGGCGTTGGACGAGAGCCCCAGGGCGGTGAGCACATAGACGCCCAGCGGGAAGCAGGCCACCACGGCCACTTCGAGCCCCGCCCCGCCCAATTGCCGCCAGGAGAATTTCGCGTCGCTGCCCCAGCCGTTGCGGCGGGCGAAATAGGCCACCGTCCCCATCATCAGCAGCGTCATGACCGCGCCGGGAATGAGCCCGCCCAGGAACAGCGCGCCGATGGAGACATTGGCCAGCATGCCGTAGATGACGAACGGCAGCGACGGCGGGATGATGGGCCCGAGCGTCGCCGAGGCGGCGGTGACGCCCACCGCGAACTCGGTGGAATAGCCATGGTCCTTCATGGCCTTGATCTCGATGGTGCCGAGCCCGGCCGCGTCCGCGATGGCGGTGCCCGACATGCCGGAGAACACCACCGAGCCGATGATGTTCACCTGGCCGAGGCCGCCGCGCATCCAGCCCACCAGGGCGACGGCGAAGGCATAGATGCGCCCCGTCACCCCGGCGATGTTCATGAGGTTTCCCGCCAGGATGAAGAACGGCACCGCCAGCAGCGGGAAGCTCTCCACGCCCGCGATCATGCGCTGGGCGATGACCACGTCCGGCGCGGTGCCGGTGACGACGATGTAGAGCAGCGAGGCGCCCGCCAGCGCGAGCGCCACGGGCACGCCGATGAGCATGAGCCCGAGGAAGGATCCGATCAGCAGCCACATGTCACGCCTCCACGGCGTCGAAGGCTTCGGGACGCTCCAGCGCGGAATAGCCGCGCCGCACGTTGGCGACCGTCACCTGGACGGAGCGCAGCAGCATGAGCACGAAGGCCGCGAGCACGGCGTAGTAGACGAGGCCCTTGGAGGCCTCCACCATCACCATGGGCTCGTCGCCCACCAGCCCCACATAGCGCCACATGAGCCACACGGCGTAGGCGAAGAAGCCGGTGCGCAGCACGTCCACCGTCAGCGCGAGCGCGCGGCCGAGGGGGGCGGGCAGGAAGCGGTAGATGAGGTCCACCTGGATGTGGCGGGACAGGCGCACGCACATGGAGGCGCCCCAGAACACCACCACCACCAGGGCATAGCTCGCCAATTCCTCGGTCCAGGCGAAGCTGTCGTTCAGCACGTAGCGGGTGAAGAACTGGGTGAAGACGAGGCCCGCCATGGCCCAGAAGACGATGAGCGTCACCCAGTCCTCCAGGCCGTAGACGGAGAGGTCCACGGGGGCCTCCTGCTCGAAGGTCTCGGCCAGTTCCTCGCCGGTGATGCGTGTATGAATCTCGGTGTGCGGCTGCTCGGCCATGGGGGAATCCGCGCTGGAGGAGGGGACGGCAACCCCTCTCCCGCGACCGGCGCGGGAGAGGGAGGCGCGATCACTTGGTGCTCTTGAGCGCCTGGATCTTGTCCCAGTCCGCCTTGCGGTAGCCGAGGCTCTCGAAGGTGATGTTCTTGATCACCGCGTCCTTGAAGTCGGTGGTGTCCACCTCGACGATGTTCACGCCCTTCTGCTTGAACACCTCGATCAGCTCCTTCTCACGCGCGGCCACCTCGCCGCTGGCCTTGGCGGCCGCCTCCTGCGTCACCTCCTGGAAGATCTTGCGGTCCTCGGGCGTGAGCTTGTCCCAGAGCTGCTTGGACAGGATGGTGTTCAGGTGGTCCACGATGTGGCCCGTGAGGATGATGTTCTTCTGGACCTCGTAGAACTTCTTGGCCTCGATGGTGGTGAGCGGGTTCTCCTGCGCGTCCACCGTGCCGTTCTGGAGCGCGAGATAGACCTCGGCGAAGGCGATGGGCGCGATGTTGGCGGCGCAGGCCTTGGGCATGGCGAGATAGGCGGGCGCGTCCGGCACGCGGATCTTGAGGCCCTTCATCTCCGCACAGGTCTTGAACAGCTTGTTCGATGTGGCCTGGCGCACGCCGTAATAGGTCACGGCGACGATCTGGTTGCCGGTCTTGTCCGCATAGCCCTTGGCGAGGTCGTTGAAGACGTCGCTCTTGGCATAGGCCAGCAGGTGGTTCGCGTCGCGGAAGGTGTAGGGATAATAGGTGACGCCGATGGGCGGGTAGGCCTTCGCGGCGAAGCTCGACCCGGAAATGATCATGTCCACGGTGCCCAGCGTCAGACCCTGGTTGATGTCGCTCTCCTTGCCGAGCTGCGAGGAGGGATAGACGTCGATCTGGTAGCGCCCGTTGGTGCGCTTCGCGATCTCCGCTGCCGCCCAGACGGAGGCGGTGTGGAAGGGCTCGGCGGGTTCGTACACATGGGCCCATTTCAGCTTGGTCTGGGCCTGCGCGAAGCCGCTGGCGGTGAGCGCAGCGGCAAGGGCGAACGCGGCCGCAAGGCCGCGACGGGTAATGGCCATTGGTGTCCTCCCAGTTCCGGCTTTGAATTTGGCGTGCCGGTTTAAAACGATTTGAAGGGAGGCGGGCCGGTCCTGTCAAGGGACTGAAATGGTAGTTCGGGGAGATCGCCGCAGCGGGGGGGCGGAGGCTGCGCTGAAACACGGGCAAGGTGCGGGAGAGCGGAGCCAGGGCGGAGCGACAATTCGGCGGTCGGAGCGGATTTCGTCGGAACGCAGGGTCATGGCCGGGCTTGTCCCGGCCATCCACGCGGTTCCGCGAGGGACACGCTCGATGCGGTGGCGTGGATGCCCGGGACAAGCCTGGGCATGACGACACTGGCAGGTTGCAAGCCGTGTTTTCGGGATTCGGGTCGGCGCGCTGGGTCAGCAGCCTTCGGGGATGCGATCCAGAAGGCGGTTCACATGGCCCATCTTGCGGCCGGGGCGAGCCTCTTCCTTGCCGTACATGTGCAGGTGCGCGGCCGGGTCGGCGAGGAAGCGGTGCCAGTCGTCCACATCGTCGCCGATGAGGTTCAGCATCTCCACGCGGCCGAGGCAGGCGGTGTCGCCCAGCGGCCATCCGGCGATGGCGCGCACATGCTGCTCGAACTGGCTGGTGACGGCCCCGTCCATGGTCCAGTGGCCGGAATTGTGCACGCGCGGGGCGATTTCGTTGACGATCAGCCGCTCGGACAGGCCCTGCTCGGCCACGAACAGCTCCACCGCGAACACGCCCACATATTCCAGCGCCCCGGCGATCCGGCAGGCGATGCCGCGGGCCGTGCGCGCGGTGTCCGGGGCGACGGCGGCGGGCGCCGTGGAGGTGTGCAGGATATGGTTGCGGTGGACGTTCTCGGTGACGTCATAGGCGGCGAAGGCGCCGTCCTCGCGCCGCGCGGCGATCACCGACACTTCGCGGCGGAAGGAGACGAAGCCTTCCAGGATCGCGCTCTGTCCGCCGATGGCCGCGAAGGCGGCCGAAAGGTCGTCGCCGGGGCGGATCGTCACCTGGCCCTTGCCGTCATAGCCGAAGCGGCGGGTCTTGAGCACGGCGGGACGGCCGATCCGCTCCACCGCCGCGACGAGGTCGTCCAGGCTGTCCACGGCGGCGAAGGGGGCGGTCTCGATGCCGAGGTCGCGCACGAAGGTCTTTTCCGCCAGCCGGTCCTGGGAGACCGCGAGGGCGCGCGGGCCGGGGCGCACGGGCACCCGCGCCTCCAGGAACTGCGCGGTGGCGAGCGGCACATTCTCGAATTCGTAGGTCACCACGTCGCTGATGCGGGCGAGCTCCGCTAGCGCGGCCTCGTCGTCATAGGCGGCGCAGATATGCCCGGACGACACCTGGAACGCGGGGCTGTCCGCGTCGGGGCACAGGATGTGGGTCTTCAGGCCGAGCTGCGCGCAGGACAGCGCGATCATGCGGCCGAGCTGGCCGCCGCCGAGAATGCCGATGGTGGCGCCGGGCTTGATCATCGCGCTCAGGACGGGCGCTCCGCGACGCTCTCGGTGCGGGCGCGGCGCCAGGATTCCAGCCGGTCGGCCAGCGCCTCGTCGGACAGGGACAGCACGCTCGCGGCCAGCAGCGCCGCGTTGACGGCGCCCGCCTTGCCGATGGCGAGGCAGCCCACCGGCACGCCGGCGGGCATCTGGACGATGGAGTGCAGGCTGTCCACGCCCGAGAGCGCCTTGGATTCCACCGGCACGCCGAAGACCGGCAGGCAGGTGAGGGCGGCGACCATGCCCGGCAGGTGCGCGGCACCGCCGGCCCCGGCGATGACCACCTTGAAGCCCGCATCCTTCGCGCCCTTGGCGAAGGCATACATGCGCTCTGGCGTACGATGGGCCGAGACGATCCGCACGTCGCAGGGAACTTCCAGCGCCTCGAGCATCTCGACGGCGTGGCGCATCGTTTCCCAGTCGGACTGGCTGCCCATGATGACGGCCACCGGCCGCGAACCCATCGTCGTGATCCCCGTGCGAAAGGAAAGCGCGGCTTTAAAGGATTGCCGCCCCCGGGGCAAGGGGCGCGAAACGCCGCATCCGCCACTGCCGCGCGCGCGGAGCGCTCATGCCGGGCGCACGGGGCGGGGCGTCGCGCGGGCCATGCCGCCCCCCGCGGGGGCGAGGGCCTCGCCGGACGGGACCTGTCCGCCCGCGGCCCGCTCCCCTGTTGCGTGCTCCCCCGTCGCCTGTCCCGCGGTCACGGCGCGGTTGCGCCCGCCGGCCTTGGCGGCATAGAGGGCGAGGTCGGCGGCCTTCAGCCAGCCGTCCACATTCTGGCCGGGGCGGCGCTGGGCGACCCCCAGCGAGATGGTGACGGAGGCGGCCCGCCCGTCCGGCAGGTCCACGCTCATGGCCGCGATGGCGGTGCGCAGGCGCTCCGCCTCCTCCCAGGCCTCGGTCTCCGAAAGGCCGGGGAGCAGCAGCGCGAACTCCTCCCCGCCGATCCGCGCCGCATCGCCCGACCGCTCTCCCGCCGCGCGGGCGACGGCCACGAGGATGGCGTCGCCGCCGTCATGGCCGAACGTGTCGTTGACGCGCTTGAAATGGTCGATGTCGAACAGCAGCAGCGAGGCCGCGCCGCCGGTGGCGATCAGCGCCTCCGCCGCGCCGAAATAGGCCCGCCGGTTGAGCAGGGACGTGAGGGGATCGCGCGTGGCGAGCCGCACCAGCTCGCGCCGGGCCTGGATGAGCCGCTCGGCGGCCCGCAGCCGCGCCTCCAGCTCGATCCGGTCCGGCGGCTTGTGGATGAAGTCGTCCGCGCCGCTGTCCAGCGCTTCCACCAGATGGGCGGAATCGTTGCTGGAGGACATGGCGATCACATAGATCGGCCGTCCCCCGTCGGCGATCAGCCGGCCCTCCCAGCAGAGCTGGATGCCCGATGCGCCCTGGATCTCGAAGCTGGTCAGGAGCACGTCGAGCGCCGCGCCGCTGTGCAGATAGGCGAGGGCCGTCTCGCCGTCGGTGAAGGCGCATACGGTGTGCCCCATTCCCTCGATCATGCGTGACATCAGTTTCACGCCGATCTTGCTGGGCTCCACCAACAATACGCGCATCACGACAGCCCTAAATTATCTTCGGATGTTCAGTCTAGATGTGCCGTATGGCAAACATATTGATTCAGCATAAGCTTCAAATCAGCTTGGGCTGTTCAATTCCAGCGGGAATTTTTTGCATCCTCACCTCAGCGGATGCAATCCATCCCCGGCTTCCCACGTCGCGCCGTAAGCCGGCATCCAGGCCATGTGCCGGATCATGTCTTCGCGCGCGCCACATCCCCTACAGGGCCGCCGCACGGCGACAATAGCGCGGGGGCGGCCAGCGGACAAAGCGGCTTTTTTGCTCTGCACAACGGAGTGGCGATCCCTTAATATGGTAACAATCGTGGCGTGATTTTCCCGGTGCGCCTTTTCTCTTTGCCGACCGATGATTTCAAGAGAGACGCCATGCTGAGCACATCCCCGGTGGGGTCAGAGGTCGCCTCTTCCTCTCCGGCATCCGAAGATTTCGAGACCCGCACCTATGCCCGCAGCACCGCGTTGCTGCTTGCTGCGGTGCAGAACCTCTCCTTCGCCGGGAGCCTGGAGGAAATCCAGGCCATCGTCCGCTCCACGGCCCGCGAATTGACCGGCTGCGACGGCGCCACCTTCGTGCTGAACGACCGGGACGGGGCGCATTGCTATTACGCGGATGAGGACGCCATCGCGCCGCTCTGGAAGGGCCGCCGCTTTCCGCAGGAAATCTGCATCAGCGGCTGGGCCATGCGCCACAAGGCGCCGGTGGTGATCCCCGACATCTATGCCGACGACCGCATCCCCGCCGAGGCCTACCGCCCCACCTTCGTGAAGAGCCTCGTCATGGTGCCCATCCGCACCCGCGATCCCGTGGGGGCCATCGGCAATTACTGGGCGACGCGCCACGAGGCGAGCGCGCAGGAGGTGCAGCTTCTCCAGGCTCTGGCGGACGCCACCTCGCTCGCCATGGAGACTGTGCGTGTGCGCCAGACGGCGAGCGGCCACCTTCGGGACCTGTCCGCCCTGAGCGCGGCGAAGGCGGCCCTGGAGCGGCGCTCCGTTACCGACGAACTGACCGGGCTCTACAATCGCCGGGGCTTCTTCGAGCGTGCCGCCAAGCTGGACGGCGCGGACGGCATCCAGGTGCTGTTCGTCGACCTGGACGGCCTGAAGGCGGTGAACGACCGGGACGGGCACGCGGCGGGGGACGACCTGCTGCGGCGGGCCGGGCAATGCCTCACCGCCGCCGCCGCGCCCGGGGATCTGGTGGCGCGGCTGGGCGGCGACGAGTTCTGCATGCTGGTGGTGCGCCCCAAGGAGAGCGCGGAGGCGCTGTCCGCCCGCGTCCAGGCCGCCGTGGACGCCCATAACGGCCGCACGGCCGAGGGCGCGCCGCTGTCCTTCAGCATCGGGGTCGCGCAGGGCGCCGCCGAAGGATCCTCCGGGATCGCGGAACTGGTGGCCCGCGCCGACCACCTCATGTACGGCCACAAGCGCATGCGCCGCCGCCAGAGGGCGTGAGCCCCCTCAGCGCCAGCGGCGGTGTAGCCAGAGCCACTGGCTCGGATATTCCCGCACCCAGCCCTCGATGACCTTCGTGACGGCCTGCATGGCGCCGTCCACCTCGATGCGGCCGTCCGCGTCGCGGGGCAGGGGCACTTCCTCGGTGATCTCGATGCGGAACCGCCCGCGCGGCAGGCGGATGACGCGCATGCCGTGGACCGGGCAGTCGAACTGCCGGGCGAGGCGGGCGAGGGTGGGATTGGTGGCGGCAGGGCGGCCGAAGAAGTCGACCACCACGCCCTGGCCCCAATACTGGTCCACCAGCATGCCGATATGCTCGCCGTCCTCCAGCATGCGGGCCATCTGGCGCCCGGCATTGCGGCTCGCCTTCACGAGGCCGGGCATGGTCTGCGCGCGCATTTCCGCGATCAGGTCGGCGGCCTTCTTGATGTTGGGCGCGCGGTAGAGCACGCCGCCCGGCACGCCGAGCTTCGCGCCCGTGATGGCGTTCAGCTCCCAATTGCCGGTATGGGCGGTGAAGAACAGGCCGGGGCGCCCGTCGTCGCGCAGCCGCTCCATGATTTCGGCGCCGACGATCTCGATGCGCCCGTCATTGGGATGGTCCGGGTCATAGTCCCAGATGCGGTCGAGATGGGCGAACTCGGCCGCCATGCGCCCGAGATTGTCCCACACGCCCACCACCAGCCACCAGATCTCCCAACTGCTCTTCTCGGGAAAGGCGGCGCGCAGGTTGCGCCGCGCCGTGCCGCTCACCACGAAGAACGGGCCGCACAGCTTGGCGAGGGTCGAGATGATGGTGGACGACCAGGAGACCGGGAACAGGCGCGACCACCAGACGAGGCCCCGCAGCGTGCCGACGACGATCGTCTCCCACACCGGCGCCAGCAGCGCGCGCAGGCGACGCGCGACGCGCACCCATATGGCCTTCAATGGCGACACGGCGTTTTCCCAGCCCGGACCCGTTCAGAAGCGCACGACGATCTTGCCGAACACCTTCCGGCTTTCCAGCCGCTCCAGGCCCTCGTTGAAATTCTCCAGCGGCACGACGCTGTCGATCACCGGCAGCACGCCGCGCCCCATCTTTTCGAGGCCGTTCGCCACGTTGCGGATGGTGGCGCCGAACGAGCCGAGGATGCGGTACTGGCGCTGGAACAGTTGCATGAGGTTCATGTTCACCGACACGCCCGAGGTGGACCCGCAGGTGACGAGCCGTCCGCCCGGCTTCATGGAGAGCAGCGAGCCGTTCCAGGTGTCAGCGCCCACATGCTCGAACACCACGTCCACGCCCACCTTCTTGGTGATCTTGCGGACCATGTGCTCGAAGCGCTCTTCCCGGTAATTGATGACGTGGTCGGCGCCCAGCATCTCGGCCTTGATGGCCTTCTCGTCGTCGCCCACCGTGGTGATGACGGTGGCGCCCACGTCCTTGGCGAGCCGGATGGCCGCCGAGCCGATGCCCGAGCCGCCCGCATGGACGAGGACGGTCTCGCCTTCCTCAAGCTGGGCATTGTCGAACAGCATGTGCTCGACCGTGGAGAAGGTGATGCCGGCGCAGGCGGCGTCCTCGAAGGACACGCCCTCGGGCGCGGGGATTACCAGGCGCTCGGGCATGTTGATCACGTCGCGGGCGAAGCCGTCGATGTGGAAGCCCAGCACGCCGCCCACATTCTCACACAGGTTGTCGCGGCCCTTGAGGCAGTTCTTGCAATGGCCGCAGGTGAGCGCGCCGTACATGGCGACCGTCTGGCCCACCTTCAGGCCGCGCACGTCTGCGCCCAGGGCGACGATCTCGCCGGCGGCTTCCGCGCCCACGACGAGCGGCATCTTGCGCTTGGCGAAGGCCATGCCGCGCCAGCCCCACACGTCGATATGGTTGAGGGCCAGGGCCTTCACCCGCACCTGCACCTCGCCGGCGCCGGGCGCGTCGGGCTCGGGCAGGTCGACGAGTTCGAGCTTGCGGTCGGTGACGAGCTGGAGCGCGCGCATGATTGTCCTTGAAACTCAGCGGTGGGCGGCGAGCTGGGCCGAGAGGCCGCCATCCACCGGGATCACGGCGCCGGTGATATAGCCCGCGCCGGGGGAGAAAAGAAACGCCGCCACCTGCGCCACGTCGTCCGGCTGGGCGAAACGCCCTGCGGGAATCTGCGTGGCCATGCGCTCGCGGTGGTCGGAGAACTTGGCGAGCATGGCGGTGTCGATGAAGCCTGGGGCGATATAGTTCACCGTCACGCCGCGCCGGGCGGTCTCGATGGCGAGGCCCCGCACATGGGCCAGCAGCGCCGCCTTGGAGGCCGCATAGGCCACGTTGCCCTGGTTCGCCAGCAGCGCGGCCACCGAGCCGATGGCGACGATCCGGCCTTCCCTGGCCCGCGTCATGGGCCGCACCAAGGCGCGGGTGATGCGCACGAAGGCGAAGTGATTCACCTGCATCACCGCCTCGGCCTTGTCCTGGTCCACCATGGCGGCGAGCGTGTCGTAGGACATGCCGGCATTGTGGCAGAAGCCGAAATAGGGGCCGTCCTCGGCCTCCAGGGTCTCGGCGAAGGCGTCCACCGCCGCGCGGTCGGCGAGGTCCAGCTCCACCGCGCGCGGGTTCGCGCCTGGGCGGGCCTTCAGCTCCTCCACAAGCGCCTCGGCTTCCGCACGGGCGCTGCGATAGGTGAAGGTCACGTCGAAGCCCGCGCTGCCCAGCGCCCGCACGATGGCCGCGCCGAGCCCACGCCCGCCGCCAGTGACGAGGACGCGGCGGCTCATGGGTGCAGGTGCCTTTGCGGGAGATGCCTCACGCCGGCTCCCCCGCCATCACGAGGCTCACATTCTGGCCGCCGAAGCCGAAGGAATTGGAGATCACCCGCTTCACCTGCGCGTCGCGGGCGACGTTGGGCACCACGTCCAGCGGAATGGCCGGGTCGGGCACATGGTAATTGATGGTGGGCGGGATGCGGCCGTTGGCGATGGTCAGCAGCGAGACCGCCGCCTCGATGGCGCCCGCCGCCGTCAGCGTGTGGCCGATCATGGACTTGTTGGACGAGCAGGGGATGCCGGCCAGCACTTCCTCGCCGAACACCGCCTTCAGGCCCACATATTCCATGCGGTCGTTCTCGGGCGTGGAGGTGCCGTGGGCGTTGATGTAGTCGATGTCCTCGGGGGTCACGCCCGCGTCCGCCATGGCGTTGTTCATGCAGCCGATGATGGGCTTGCCGTCCGGGCTGGAGCGGGTGCGGTGGAAATTGTCCGCCATCTCACCGCAGCCTTCCAGCACGCCGAGGATGCGCGCGCCGCGCGCCAGCGCGTGGTCCAGGCTCTCCAGAACCAGGGCGCCCGCGCCCTCGGCCATCACGAAGCCGTCGCGATTCTTCGCGAACGGGCGCGCGGCTTCTTCCGGCTTGTCGTTGGCGGTGGTGAGCGCCGAGAGCAGCGAGAAGCGGATGAGCGCTTCCGGGTGCACCGAGCCGTCCGTGCCCAAAGAGAGGGCCACGTCGCACTCACCGCGCCGGATGGCCTCGACGCCGAGCTGGATCGCGGTGGCGCCGGAGGCGCAGGCGGTGGAGAGCGAGATGGGCTGGCCCTGGGTACCGAACTTGTCGGCGAGGCGGTCGGCCACCGAGCCGAACAGGAAGCGCTCATGCCACGGGCGGAACTTGCCGGAGGCGGCCGAGGCGAGCAGGTCGCGATACTCCACCGGCCGCTCGGGCGCGTTCTCGGCGAGCTTGCGCTTTTCCGGCCATTCCATTTCCACCGGCGGCACGGCGGCGAACAGCGGGCCGGGGAAATTGCCCTTGGAGCCGACGCCGGACTGGGCGATGGCTTCCTCGGCCGCCAGCGTCGCGAGGCGCTCCGACAGGTCGGGCGCGGCTACGCGGCCGTCGAACAGGAAGTCCACGGTGCCGGCGATGGTGGTGCGCATCCCCTCGATGGGGAAGCGGGTGATGCGGTGGATGCCGCTTTCGCCCGCGGTCAGGCGCCGCCAATTGTCGTCCTTGCCCTGGCCGAGGGAGGAGACGACGCCGATGCCGGTGACGACGACGATGGGACGGCCGTGCTTGTCGGTATGCGCCATGGGGCAACTCCTGAAATCGTGGCGGCGCCCCGCCCGGCGCGTCGTTCCCGCCTTATTTAGTGCATCGCGCGGAAAACGCGACCCTAGCCTTCACCCGGAATGGCAGGCCAAGCCGCCGGGGCATGGACCCCGGGCCGGGAGGCGCGGGCCGGAACCGGCCGGCGCGCCGCTCAGCCGACCTTTTCCACGAGCCCGGCGCCTTCGCCGCGCCAATGGCCGACGCCCGTCACCAGGATGCGCTTCGCCGCGCCCGCGCCGGTCTCCACGGGATCGCCGGGGAGGGTGGGGAACAGCGTGCCATTGGCGACGGTGAGCGCGGCCAGCGCCACGGCGGCCGGGAACTGGGCCTCGAAGCCGTGGCCGATGCGGTTGGCGACGGCGCGCACGGGAAGGCCGGCGGCCTTGAGCGCCTCCGCTTCCCCTTCGGTGGCGCCGCGCGCGCCGGTGGCGCCCGAGAGCACCGCGTCCGGATGGGTGCGGGCGATGAAGTCTTCGATCTTGGCGGCGACCGAGCCGGGCTCGTCACGGCGCGCCCGCTCGGACCAGACGCCGGAGAGCTTGGCGATGGGCGTCGCGCCGCGCGCGGTGGCGTGCTCGGGCGATTCCAGCACCAGGAACGCGCCCATGGAGCCGGAGGGGATGCCCGGGGCCTCGGCGCCGGAGAAGACCGGGCGGAATTCGCCGGTCATGCAGAAATCGTTCAGCGCGTAGAGGAGCAGCATGTCCTCGCGCTCGGCATTGTAGGCGCCGCCCACGAGGCCGATCTCGCTCTGGCCGGCGGCGATGCGGGAATAGCCGACGCGCACCGCGTCCACGCCCGCGCTTTCCTCGCCCATGAAGGTGCGCGACGAGCCGGTCACGCCGTGGACGATGGAGATGTTGCCCGCCAGCAGGTTGGAGAGCTGGGCCAGGGACAGGGTGGGCCGCAGGTCCGACAGCAGCCGCTCGTTCAGCAGCTTTCCGGGCTCGTTGGAGACCAGCACGTCGTTGAGGATGGCCGTGTCCACCTGGTGGTCGCGCTCGCCGCCGCCCGCGCCTACCACCATGTCGGTGCGGCCCAGGATCTCGGCATTCTTCGCGATGCCCGCGCTGTCCAGCGCGAGGCCGGCCGTGTAGGTGCCGATGCGCTGCCAGGTCTCCATCTGGCGCTGATCGCCCTTCTTGGGGATCTGCGCGTCATAGACCAGCTTCACCAGCGGATGGACGACGTAGGGCGCGAAGCGCTCCGCGTCCGTCACCGGCGCGCCGCCAGCGCTCAGCGCCTGCCAATGGGCGTCCGGCCCCTCGCCCAGTGAGGAGACGAGCCCGATGCCGGTAATCCAGACGTCCCGTTTTGCGCCCTCAGGCATCGACATATTCCGCGACGGGGAACTGGACGTGCTCGGCCACCTTCAGAACGACGCTCTTCATGCGGCCCTCGGGCCAGGAGAGGACGCGGAAGGTCAGCTCCGCATTGCAGATGGGCTTGCCGTCGATGGTGGCGTGGGTCTTGGCCACCACGAAGCCGGAGCCCTCGTGCAGGATTTCCGAATGCAGGTCCAGGTTCTGCCCCGGCACGACGAAGGTGCGCAGCTTGGCTTCCTTGACGGTCGCCAGGAACGGCATCTTTTCAAAGCGGTTCCGCGCCAGGACGAGCCAGCCTGTGGTCTGCGCCATGGCCTCGACGAGAAGCACGCCGGGCATGATGGGGTAGCCGGGAAAATGCCCCTCGAAGATGGAGCTTTCCTGGGGCACGAGGCCCTGGCAGTGGATGGTCTTGAGGCCCGGATCGATCGAGACGATCCGGTCCACCATCTTGAAGACTTCGGGGCGCATCAGGCCTGCCTGGCCTCAGGCGGACTTCGCAGCGACCAACTCGTCGATGCGCGCGCAGAGGTTCTTGAGGACGAAATACTGCTCGGTCGTGGCCTTGCCGTCGTTCACTTCCTGCGTCCACTGCTCCAGCGGCAGCTTGATGCCGAACGCCTTGTCGATGGCGAAGGCGATGTCGAGGAAGTCGAGGCTGTCGATGCCGAGGTCATCGATGGCATGGCTTTCCGGCGTGATCGTGTCGCGCGGGATGTCGCACGTTTCGGCGATGATGTTGGCGACCGTATCGAACGTCGAAGACATGAATGCGCCTCTATGGTGCTCGGCCCTGGCCGCGGCTTCATCGCACCTGCGAGCGCTCGCGACAAAGCCAAGGGCCGTCGGACGGCCCTTCGGATAGTTGTGCGCCCCTATAGCGAAGGTAGCCTGCGGTTTCAATGCCGGCGCTTCGCCGAAACGTCACAACGGGGGTCCGCACGCCGTCAGGCCTCAAGAATTTCGTGGAGGACCGCCAGCAGCCGGTCGCATTCCGCGTCCGTCCCCACGGTGATGCGCAGGTAATTCTCGATTCGCGGCCGCTTGAAATGCCGCACCAGGATGGCCCGCTCGCGCAGCTGCGCGGCCAGTGTCGCCCCGGCGACCGTCCGGTGGCGGGCGAACAGGAAGTTGGCCCGCGAGGGCAGCACCTCGAAGCCGAGCGCGGCGAGGCCCGCCTCCAGCCGGGTGCGCGACGCCACCACCTTCGCGCAGGTGTCGGCGAACCAGTCCTCGTCCGCCACCGCCGCCGCGGCGCCCACGAGGGCGAGCCGGTCCAGCGGATAGGAATTGAAGCTGTCCTTCACCCGCACCAGCGCCTCGACGAGGTGCGCCTGGCCGATGGCGTAGCCCACCCGCAGCCCGGCGAGGGAGCGCGACTTGGACAGGGTGTGCACCACCAGCAGGTTGGGATGGTCCTTCACCAGGGGGATGGCGCTCTCCGCGCCGAAATCCACATAGGCCTCGTCCACCACCACCACCGCGTCGGGATGGGCGGCCAGCAGCGCCGCGATCTCGGCGCGCGACAGGGCGATGCCGGTGGGGGCGTTGGGATTGGGCAGGATGATGCCGCCGCACGGCCGGTCATAGTCGGCGAGGCGCACCCGCAGGTCCGCGTCCAGCGGCACCTCGGCATGGGTGATGCCGTAGAGCCCGCAATAGACCGGATAGAAGGAATAGGTGATGTCCGGAAACAGCAGCGGGCGGTCATGCTTCAGCAGCGCCTGGAAGACGTGGGCCAGCACTTCGTCGGAGCCGTTGCCCACGAACACCTCGTCCGCGCCGACCCCGTAGCGCTGCGCAACCGCCGCGCGCAACACATGGCCGGTGGGCTCGGGATAGAGCCGGAGCTGGGCCATCTCGCCCGCGATCGCCTCGGCCACCTTGGGGGAGGGGGGATAGGGGTTCTCGTTGGTGTTGAGCTTGATCAGCCCCGCGATCCGCGGCTGCTCGCCGGGGACATAGGGGGTCAGGGTCTCAACCACCGGGCTCCAGAAACGGGACATGGGTCTGCTCGGTCCTTCCGCGGACGCACCAATCGCGAGGGCATGTAGCACGCCCGCGCCCGGGAGGAGAGGGCGGCGGCATCGCAGGCCCGATTCGCACGGGAATCCGGATCACGGCGCACTTTGTGCATGCAAATGGGGGAAAAGCCGGAATTTTCGCGATACGGTAAGAAAATTCGTGCTGTTCCGGTCACGTATTTCTGAAAGGGCGGCGGCGATGGAGACGATGGAGCGACGACGGGCGACGGGCATCTCGGCTCCCTCCGGCCCGGTGCGCTCGCTGACCTCCGCGGTCTATGGCTCCCTGCGCTCCGACATCCTCACCTGCCGCCTGCCGCCCGGCGAGAAGCTGCCCATCGCGCTGCTGGCCAAGCGCTTCGACGTCAGCCTCTCCGCCGTCCGCGAAGCCTTGTCGCGGCTGGTGGCGGACGGCTTTGTGGCGAGCGAGGACCAGCGCGGCTTCCGCGTCACCGGCCTCGACATCGCCGACCTGGAAGACCTGACGGCGACCCGCATCGAGATCGAGAGCCTCGCCTTGCGGCGCTCCCTGGCGCTCGGCGGGGCGGACTGGGAGGCGCGCCTGCGCGACGCCTGGGCCGCGCTCAGCGAATTGCCAAACGGCCATGCCCGCCAGCCGGCGCCCCAGGACGGCGGCTGGGCGGACCTGCATTTCGCCTTCCACGAGGCACTGGTCGGCGCCTGCGGCCTCGAATGGCTGCTGCGCGTCCAGCGCACCCTCTTCGTGCAGTCCGAGCGCTACCGGGCCTTCGCCCGCCCGTCCGTCGCGGGGCCGGGGCGGGACGTGCTGGCGGAGCACCGCGCCCTGCTAGAGACCGCGCTCTCCCGCGACGCGGACGCCGCCACTGAGGCGCTCGCCGCCCATTTCACCCGCACGCTCGACCTGGCGCGCGAGGCGCTGGCGCGGCACGCCCTTCCTTCGGACGACGCGTGAGAGCGGCGGGCGGATTTCAGTTTCCGAAACCTTCGCCCGCTACAGTGCCGGCCATGATGTCCTTCGCTGTCTCCTGGCCCTGGATCGCGCTTGGCGCGGCGCTGATGCTGTTCGTGCTGCTGGCGGCCGGCGACGGACTGGCGGCGGACCGGCGGGTGCCGCGCGGCCACGACCTCGCATGGCTGGCATGGCTCGGCTTCGCGCTCAGCCTGCTGCACCAGTTCGAGGAAAACGGCATCGACCTGTTCGGGCGGCCCTATGCCCTGCTTGGAGCGCTCTGCACCGGCCTCGGCTATCGCGACGCGGTGGCCTGCCCGGTGCCGCTCAGCTTCCTCACCGCCTACAATGCCGGCGCGGTCTGGCTCGCCGGGCTGTTCGGGGCGCTGGCGGCGGCCCGGCGCCCGCTGCTCGGCCTCTCGGTCTTCGCCCTGCCGCTGGGCAATTTCATCCTTCAGATCGGCGCGGCGGTGGGCCTCGCACGCTACAATCCGGGGCTCGCGAGCGGCCTGCTGCTCCTGCCGCTGGCGGCCTGGGCCATGCTGGTGGCCATGAACCGGCATGGGGCGGGCGCGAAGGCGCTCGCGGCGCTGCTGGGGGCGGCCGTCCTGTCGGCGCTCGTGATGGTGGCCGGGCTTGCGGCGGTACTGAAGGGCGTCATGGGCGAAGGGCTGCTCACTGCCCTCCTGGTGCTCCTGGCCGCGCTTCCCGCCGGGTTCATGCTGTGGGCCGCGCGCCCCGCCGCCGCTCCCGCCGCGGCTGCGCGCGCCAAGGGACCGGGCGCGTCCCCCGCCAAGCGCGCGCCCCGTCGCCCTCGTCAGCCCGCCTCGGCCGCGTGAGCCCAAAAGAAAACGCCCGCCGGAGGGCGGGCGCTTCCTGATCGATCGCGTGGGCAGGGCTCAGGCGAGGGCCTTGAGCGCCGCCTTGCCGGCATAGCGGGCGGCATCGCCCAGTTCCTGCTCGATGCGCAGGAGCTGGTTGTACTTGGCGGTGCGGTCCGAGCGGGCCAGCGAGCCGGTCTTGATCTGCCCGCAGTTCGTCGCCACCGCCAGATCGGCGATGGTGGCGTCCTCGGTCTCGCCCGAGCGGTGGGACATGACGGCGCGATAGCCGGCCTTGTGGGCCATTTCCACGGCGTCCAGCGTCTCGGTGAGCGAGCCGATCTGGTTCACCTTCACGAGGATGGCGTTGCCGGTGGAATTCTTGATGCCGCGCGAGAGGCGGGTGACGTTGGTGACGAACAGGTCGTCGCCCACGAGCTGGCACTTGGAGCCGATGGTTTCGGTGAGCAGCTTCCAGCCCGCCCAGTCGTCCTCGGCCATGCCGTCCTCGATGGTGACGATGGGATAGGCGTCCACGAGGCTGGCGAGATACTTCACCTGGGCCTCGATGTCGCGCACCTTGCCCTCGCCCTCATAGTGATAGGCGCCGTTCTTGAAGAACTCGGTGGAGGCGCAGTCGAGGCCGATGAACACGTCCTCGCCGGGCTTGAAGCCGGCCTTCTCGATGGCCTTCATCACGAAGTCCAGCGCCGCCTCGGCGGAGGCGAGGTTGGGGGCGAAGCCGCCCTCGTCGCCCACATTGGTGTTGTGGCCGGCGTCCTTCAGGCCCTTCTTGAGGGTGTGGAAGATCTCGGCGCCGACCCGCAGGCCCTCGGCGAAGGTGGGGGCGCCCGCCGGCAGGATCATGAATTCCTGGAAGTCGATGGGGTTGTCCGCGTGCGCGCCGCCATTGACGATGTTCATCATGGGCACGGGCAGGGTGCGGGCGTTGACGCCGCCCACATAGCGGTAGAGCGGCAAGGCGGACGCCTGGGCCGCCGCCTTCGCCACCGCCAGGGACACGCCGAGGATGGCGTTAGCGCCGAGGCGCGCCTTGTTGGGGGTGCCGTCGAGGGCGATGAGGGTCTCGTCGATCTTCGGCTGGTCCTCGGCGTCGAAACCGCCGATGGCGTCGAAGATCTCGCCGTTCACCGCGTCCACGGCCTTCTCGACGCCCTTGCCGAGATAGCGGCTCTTGTCGCCGTCGCGCAGTTCCACCGCCTCGTGGGCGCCGGTGGAGGCGCCCGACGGCACCGCGGCGCGGCCAAGCGAGCCGTCTTCCAGCAGCACATCCACCTCAACCGTGGGATTGCCGCGGCTGTCGAGGATTTCGCGGCCAATGATGTCGACGATGGCGGTCATGGAACGTGCCTTCTCGTTTTTTGAGCGTCTGGCGGAGGCGAGACCGGCAATGGGGCCTGCTTTCGGCGCCGCTTCTAGCCTGTCGGAGGGCGAAAGCGAAGGGGCTGGGCGCATGCCGGGACGCCCCGTTTGTCGCGCCCGGATGCTGAGCCGGCGTCTTTTCCTGCCGCGCGGTTGCGCTATCTTCCGCGCGACCATCCCCCTCCGCCCCTGAAGGGAAGCCCCATGACCGACACCGAGCTTCAACTCGGGCGACAGTCCGAATTGCCCCAGGACCCCGACACCGCCGTTCTGGACAAGGTGCCCAACCCGCACCCGGACGTGGATTACGTCGCCCGCTTCACCTGCCCGGAATTCACCTCGCTGTGCCCCGTCACCGGCCAGCCGGACTTCGCCCATCTGGTCATCGACTATGTGCCAGACCTCTTCCTGGTGGAATCGAAGTCGCTGAAGCTCTACCTCGCCGCCTTCCGCAACCACGGTGCGTTCCACGAGGATTGCACGGTGGCCATCGGCAAGCGGCTCGTGGCCCTGCTGGCGCCGCGCTTCCTGCGGATCGGCGGCTACTGGTATCCGAGGGGGGGCATACCCATCGACGTTTTCTGGCAGACTGGTGTCCTGCCGAGCGGCGTGTGGCTCCCCGACCAGGGGGTGGCGCCGTATCGCGGGCGGGGCTGAGGACAAGGCTCAAGAGAGCGACACTCAATCCGGCGAGGGTCACAGCGAGGCTCACATGGCACGGCTGATCGTCACCAACGGGGATTCGGCCGCCGCGAACATCCGCAGCGGCGGTGTGAAGGGGCGCGTCCTGGAGTGGCGGGACTTCCTGCATGACGGGCCGGTGCCCGCCACGGGAAGCCTCGAACTGGTCTCCGACGCGCGGGCGGACTTCATCTCGGGCGCGCTCGGCTTCGACCTGGACGGCGTGCGCGCCGACTTCGCCCAGCGCGACGGGGTGCTGTTCGCCCATATCGCCTACAGCGAGGTGGAGCTGTGGTTCGAGCACGACCTGTTCGACCAGCTCCAGCTCATCCAGCTCCTCGCCTTCTTCGCCCAGGAGCCGGAGCGGCTCGGCCTGCGGCTGATGCAGGCGGACACCTATCTCGGCGCGCTCGCCCCCGCCGACATGACCCGCTTCGAGGGCGTGGCGGCGCCGGTCTCCAGCCTGCAGCTCGAACTGGGCCGGGCGGCCTGGGAGGCGTTCACCGCCTCGACGCCGGAGGGTCTTGCGGTGCTCGGCCATTCCAGCCTGCCGGAACTGCCCTATCTGAGCGCGGCCCTGCGCCGCCTTCTGGCCGAGCTTCCCGCGCCCGGAAGCGGCCTGTCGCTGACCGAGGAACGTGCTTTGCGCGCGCTCGTCGACGGCCCGCAGACCATCGGGCGCCTGTTCGGCATCGTGACGCAGGCGGAGGAGGCGCAATTCATGGGCGACCTCTCCTTCTTCCTGCGCCTGGAAGCGCTCGCCAACGCGCCCGAGCCGCTCATTTCGGGCCTGCCCTTCAGCCTCTCCCAGGTGCGCCCGTTCACACCCGCGGTTCCGGCAAGCCCGGAGGAGCGCACCTATCGCGACTTCGCCGCCGGCACGGTGGAACTCACCAAGGCGGGGGAGGCGGCGCTGGCGGGCGGGTTCGATCACGCCGCGCGCAACGGCGTCGATCGCTGGATTGGCGGCACCCATATCTCGCCCGAGGCGCTCTGGCGGTTCGACCGCGCGGAAAACCGCCTTGTGGCGCCCCATTGATCGCGACGGCCCGTGCGCTTGATGCACGGGCCTTCCGGCACCATAAGCGCAAGCGTCACAGTTCTCCCGCGATGTACCTGTAGCGCTCCCTTGAACCGGAGGCGGTGCCGTGGCGTTGGTGACGCAGGGCACGAGCAGGGAGAGCGTCATGCGGTGGGAGGATTTCCGCTCCAGCGGCAATGTGGAGGACCGGCGCGGCATGCGCGGCGGTGCCGGCGGAATCGGCATCGGCACCCTCATCGTGGTGGGGCTGGTGGGCTGGGCGCTGGGCATCAATCCCCTGGTGCTCCTGTCCGGCCTCGACGCCATCCAGGGCGGGTCGGGCGGCTATGAGCAGAGCGCGCAGCCGCAAGGAAAGCAGGGCGCGCCCACCGACCAGCTCGGCCGCTTCGCCTCCACCGTGCTCGCCCAGACCGAGGATGTGTGGACCGAGCTGTTCCGCCAGCAGGGGCGGACCTACAAGGACCCGACCATGGTCCTGTTCTCCGGCGCCACGCGCTCGGCCTGCGGCGGCGCCACCTCGGCGGTGGGGCCGTTCTATTGCCCCACGGACCAGAAGGTCTATCTGGACCTTTCCTTCTTCCAGGAGATGAAGGACCGCTTCCGCGCGCCCGGCGACTTCGCCAATGCCTATGTGATCGCGCACGAGGTGGGGCACCATGTGCAGAACATCACCGGCATCCTGCCGCGCGTGCAGGAGGCCCAGCGCAATGCGGGCAGCAAGGCGGAGGCGAACGCCCTGTCGGTGCGCACCGAGCTGATGGCCGACTGCCTCGCGGGCGTGTGGGCGCACCATGCCAATGCGCGCTTCCAGATCCTGGAGCCGGGCGACATCCAGGAGGCCCTGAACGCCGCCAGCGCCATCGGCGACGACAAGCTCCAGAAGCAGTCCCAGGGCGTGGTGGTGCCGGACAGCTTCACCCACGGCTCCTCGCAACAGCGCGTGACGTGGTTCACGCGCGGGCTTAAGACCGGCTCCATGCAGCAATGCAATACCTTGCAGGGGTCCATCTGATGCCCGGTATCGACGCCACGCGCCCCTTCGTGCCGCTGAAGATCGCGGTGCTGACGGTCTCCGACACGCGCGACCTCGCCACCGACAAGTCGGGCGCGACGCTGGCCGAGCGCATCGAGGGGGCGGGCCATGTGCTCGCCGCCCGCGATATCGTGCCCGACGACGTGGCGGAGATCCGCGCCGTGATCCGGGGCTGGATCGCCCATCCCGAGGTGGACGTGGTGATCACCACCGGCGGCACGGGCTTCACCGGTCGCGACGTGACGCCGGAAGCGGTGGAGCCTCTGTTCGAGAAGCGCATGGAAGGCTTCTCGACGGTGTTCCACATGATTTCCTACGCTAAGATCGGCACTTCCACCCTCCAGAGCCGGGCGACGGCGGGGGTGGCGAACGCCACGTACATCTTCTGCCTTCCCGGCTCGCCCGGCGCCTGCCGCGACGGCTGGGACGAGATCCTCGTGAACCAGCTCGACGTGCGCTATAGGCCCTGCAATTTCGTCGAGATCCTGCCGCGCCTCGACGAGCACCTGAAGCGGGCGAAGGCGCAGGGCGCCTCCGTCTGACAGGGCGCTTCGTCAGGCCGCGCTTTCCGTGAGCGACGCCGGGCGCTGGAGGGCGGCCTTGGGCATGAGCAGCCGCAGGGCCTTGGGCTGGATCTCATAGCGCAGGGGAACGGTTTCGCGCGTCACCTCGCCGTCCGTCGCCACCCAGAGGCGGCGGCGATGGCTGGCGCTGATGGTGATCGAGCGCCCCGTGAAGGCGTGGATGCCAGGATTGTCCCGCCAGGTCTCGATGAGGACGTCCGCCCCCACCTTCACCCGTGCGAGCGCGCCCCGCTCCTCCGCCACCAGCACCTCCAGCTCGCCGCCGTCGAGCCGCGAACGATGCCAGCCGGTGCCGTCGAAGGCGTTGTTGGTGACGAGCGCCGCATAGGCGTCCAGGGACACGCGCTGGCCGTCCACGTCGATGTCCAGCCGGAGCCGGCCTGAGCGGGCCAGCGCCCGCCCCAGCGCCAGGAACCAGCCGATGGCCCGCCCGTGCTGCTGGCGCATGGCCTCGCGCGCCATGGCCATCTGGCTGAAGAAGCCGACGCCCGACACCCCGTGGAATGCCCGTCCGTTCAGCAGGGCGAGGTCGATGGGGACGGGCTCCGCCTCCCGAAGCGCCGCCAGCGCGCCCGGCAGGTCGCGCGGCAGGCCGATGTCATAGGCCAGCAGGTTCATGGTGCCGAGCGGCAGCACGCCGAGCGTGACGCCCGTGTCCGCGAGCACGGAGGCGGCATAGCTCACCGTGCCGTCTCCCGCGCCCACCACCAGCGTGTCGTAGCCGAGCGCGGGCGCGGAGCGGATGACCCGCGCCATCTCCTCGCCCTGGCGGACCATCACGTCCACCTCCATCCCCGGTTCGGTCAGGGCGGCATCCACCTCGCTGCGCACGCGCTCGGCGCCGAGATCGAGGATGGTGCCGGCCTGGGCATTGAGGATGACGAGCATGCGGGCCATCATCGGCCTCCGGAGTTGGCGTGGCGCAGGTGCGCGGGAACAGGCGACCGGGGAGGGAGCGGAGACATGGCGGGGGACTTTTCACCACCGGACAGGCCGGCAAGCAGCCGGCCGGCGGGGACACCGGCGGGCAAGCCGCCCATCATGCGCGTGCGGGCCGGGCTGCTGCTGCTCCTGGCGCTGGTGCTGTTCTGCGTCTCCGCGGGCCGATTCGTCGGCGTGCAGATGGGGCTCGGCTGGCTCTGGGGCATGGTCGGCGCCCTCGTCGTTGCCGTTCTGGCGGGATTCCTGCTGAACCGCCTGACCCGGAAAATATATTTCATCATCGCCGCCGTCATCACCCTGCTCACCACCTATCTGGCCTTCGATTTCCTGCGCGGCGCGCTCGAATGGTCGCCCACCATGTCGTTCCTGTTCGCCCTCGTCCCCTTCGTCATCCTCGCGGCTGCCTTCTGGGACTTCCGGAAGCTCAAGCTGGAGGTGAGCGGGTGGCTCAACAGCCCCTGACCATCGTCGCGCATACCGGTCAGGAACCGACGGAAGGGGCGCGGGGTTCCGTCCCCAGCAAACGGAGCCTCGGCCATGCTGAAATATGCGATCTTCTTCCTCGTCGTCTCCATGCTCGCGGGGGCGATGGGCTTCATGAACATCTCGGCGGTGGCGCGGCGCATCTCGCTTGTGCTGTTCGGCGTCTTCCTCGCGCTGGCGGCGCTGGTGCTGGTTTTCTTCATCCTGCTCGACAAGGCGACGAGCCAGAGCTCGCTCATGCCGCTCACCTCGTTGTTGGCCTAAGGTCGTAGGCGCGCTGATGGCTGTTGAGCGGCGCGCCGTCCCGCAATAGCTTGTTCTCGGCAAGCCGAGAAACGGCTTCCGCGGGACCTTCGAGAGGAGAAAATCATGCGTCGCCTCGCCCTTGCGGCAGCGGCCGGACTGATCGCGTTGAGCGCTCTGCCGGCGGCCGCCCAGCAAAAGGTGGTGAACGTCTTCAACTGGTCGGATTACATCGACGAATCCGTCCTGGAAGACTTCACCAAGGAAACCGGGATCAAGGTTCGGTACGACGTCTTCGACAGCAACGAGGTGCTGGAAACCAAGCTCCTGGCGGGCAAGACCGGCTATGACGTGGTGGTTCCCACCGGCTCGTTCCTCCAGCGCCAGATCAAGGCGGGCGTGTTCCAGAAGCTGGACAAGTCGAAGCTGCCGAACCTGCAATATATGTGGCCGGAGATCACCCAGCGTCTCGGCGTGTATGATCCCGGCAACGAGTTTGCCGTGAACTACATGTGGGGCACCACGGGCATCGGCTACAATGTGGACATGGTGAAGCAGCGCCTCGGCGACATTCCCATGAACACCTGGGACATCATCTTCAAGCCGGAGAACCTCTCCAAGCTGAAGGATTGCGGCGTCTATATCCTGGACGCGCCCGAAGAGGTGCTTCCCGCCGCCCTGCGCTATCTCGGCTTCGATCCCGATTCCAAGAACCCGGACGAGATCGCCAAGGCCGGCGAGATGCTCATGAAGGTGCGGCCGTTCGTCCGCAAGTTCGATTCCGGCGGCATCATCAACGCCATGGCGCGCGGCGACATCTGCATCGCGGTGGCGTGGTCAGGCGACATGTTCCAGGCCAAGTCCCGCGCCGAGGAAGCCGCCAAGAAGACCAAGAAGAAGCCCATCAACATCGCCTACGTCATTCCGAAGGAAGGCGCGCTGATGTGGTTCGACAACTTCGCCATCCCGAAGGACGCGAAGAACGTGCCTGAGGCCCTGGCGTTCATTAATTACATGAACAAGCCGGAAGTCGCCGCGAAGAACTCCAACTACATCTCCTACGCGAACGGCAATCTCGCGTCGCAGAAGTTCATCGACAAGGCGATCATGGACAACCCGTCCATCTATCCCGACAAGGAGACCTTCTCGCGCCTGTTCACCGTGACGACCTATCCGCAGGACATCCAGCGGGTGGTGACGCGCACCTGGCAGAGCTTCAAGCGCGGCAAGTGAGGCGGGGCGTCCCCGCGCTCCTCCGAGACCGACGGCCGGGCCTTTCGCCCGGCCGTTTTTCGTTCCGGCTGGCGGTCAGACCGCCGTGATCTCCACCTTGGCGTCCGCGAGGCGGCGATAGAGGCGGCGGTCGCGCACCAGGGGCCACCAGTCGTAGAGGAAGATCTCGATGGGCCGCCAATTGGCCACCCAGCCGAGGATGATCAGGCTCTCCCCCACGAAATGTGCGAAGGGCCGGTCCCCGAGGCGCCCCGAGATCAGCTCCGAGAGCAGGATGCAGGCGGCGAGCACGGCGAGGCCGATGACAAGCGCGATGCGCCCCACCCGAAACAGCTCCTTCAGTTCCCGGCTCTTCTCCTCGGCCCGGGCCCGGAAGAAGTGGTGCAGCGTGGTGGGGAAAGCCTGCGCCGCCGCGCTCTCCGCTTCCAGATGGGGAAGGTGCAGCCGGATGGAGAGCGGCGCCCCCTTGGGCAGGTCGCTGGCCCATTCGAAGATGAACGCCTCGGCCTGGGGATCGATGTCGCGATCCTGGAAGGGGTAGGGGTCCAGCATGTTGAGAAGCTGGGAAATCCGCTCCACGCGGATCTCGATCTGCGCCGCCGCGTCCATCGCGTCTCCCGTCGCCGCGCGTGCGGCGTGCGACCGCCTTGGGACGGTCGTCGATGTTGAGATTCAGGGCCTGACCCCGTCAGGTCGCATCACCCGACCGGGGAACCCATCATCAAGTCCTTGATAGAGAATGATTCGGGCGGCGGGACCAATTCACAATTGGCCGGCGCGCGCCCCGACCCGCTTGAACGGGGCCATGCCCTGGCGCGCCAGCAGGTCGGCGCGCTCGTTCAGCTCGTTGCCCGCATGGCCCTTCACCCAATGCCAGCGGATCTCGTGGCGCACGATGGCGGCGTCGAGCCGCTCCCAGAGATCCTGATTCTTCACGGGCTTCCTGTCGGCGGTGCGCCAGCCGTTGCGCTTCCAGCCGTGCATCCACTTCATGATGCCGTTGCGCAGATATTCGCTGTCCGTGTGCAGGTCCACCGAGCAGGGGCGCTTCAGGGCCTCCAGGGCGCTGATGGCGGCCAGAAGCTCCATGCGGTTGTTGGTGGTCTGGGCTTCGCCGCCCTGCAATTCCTTCTCGTGCTCGCCCGTCCGCAGGATGGCCCCCCAGCCGCCGGGGCCGGGATTGCCCGAGCAGGCCCCGTCCGTCCAGATCTCCACTGGCGCGCTCATGCGGACAGGCCGTAGTCGCTGGCGCTCTTCACGCTGCGGTGGAAACGGAGCTTCCTGAGATATTCCAGCGGGTCCTTGGGTTTCACGAGCGCCCCTTCCGGCACGTTCAGCCAGTCCACGAGGCGGGTGAGGAGGAAGCGCAGCGCCGCCCCGCGCGCAAGGCGCGGCAGGGCCTCGGCCTCGGCGGGGGAGAGCGGGCGCGCCTCGGCATAGCCCGCCAGCAGCGCCCGGCCCTTGGTGGCGTTGAACGACCCGTCCAGCTCGAAGCACCAGGCGTTCAGGCACACGGCCACGTCATAGGCCAGCAGGTCGTTGCAGGCGAAATAGAAGTCGATGATCCCGGAGAGCCGGTCTTCCAGGAAGAAGGCGTTGTCCGGGAACAGGTCGGCATGGATGACGCCCGACGGCAGGTGCGTGGGCCATTCGGCCTCCAGGTCCGCCAGTTCGGCCGCGATGGTGGCGCACAGGTTCGGCGTCACGCTGTCGGCGCCCGGCCCGGCCGCCTCGAACAGGGGGCGCCAGCCGGCGACGGAGAGAGCGTTGGGGCGGGCGAAGGCGGTGAAGTCCGCGCCCGCCAGATGCAGCTTCGCCAGCGCGGTCCCCAACTGCCCGCAATGGGACACGGTGGGCCGGCGCACGGAGACGCCCTTCAGGAAGGTGACGATGGCGGCGGGCCGCCCGGCCAGCTCGCCCAGCGCTTCCCCGTCCCGCGCCGCCACCGGCTGCGGGCAGGAAATGCCCTTCTGCGCCAGATGGCGCATGAGGCCGACGAAGAAGGGCAGGTCGCGCGGCGCCACGCGCTTCTCGTAGAGCGTGAGGATGTAGGTGCCGGACGAGGTCTGGATGAGGAAGTTGGAGTTCTCCACGCCCTCGGCGATGCCGTGATAGGACACCAGCGTGCCGATATCGTAGCGGGCGAGGAAGTCCTCGAGCTGAGCGGACGTCACGTCCGTATAGACGGCCACGCTCTACTCCGCAGCGTCGGGGCGCAGCGCCCGGGGGAGGGGGAAGAACACGTCCTCCTCGGCGGCGGTCACGCTCTGGACGTCCAGCTCGAAGCGCTCGGCGAACGCATCCAGCAATTCCTCCACCAGCACTTCCGGCGCGGAGGCACCCGCCGTCACGCCCAGGGAGGTGATGGCGCCGAAGCGGTCCCAGTCGATGTCGCTCGCCCGCTGCACCAGGACCGAGAGGCCGCAGCCCGCCCGCTCGGCGGCTTCCCGCAGGCGCTGGGAATTGGAGGAATTGGGCGCGCCCACCACCACCATGGCATCCACCTGGGGCGCCACTTTCTTCACCGCGTCCTGGCGGTTGGTGGTGGCGTAGCAGATGTCCTCCTTGTGCGGCGCCGCCATGTTGGGGAAGCGCGCGCGCAGGATGTTCACCATCTCGGCCGTGTCATCCAGCGAGAGGGTGGTCTGCGTCACATAGGCGAGGTTGTCGGGATCGCGTGGCACGATGGTCCGCGCATCCTCGGCGGTCTCGATCAGGGTCACGGCGCCGTCGGGCAATTGCCCCATGGTGCCGATGACTTCCGGGTGCCGCGCATGGCCGATGAGCAGGATCTCGCGGCCCTTGCGGTGATGCACCTGCGCCTCGCGGTGCACCTTCGTGACCAGGGGGCAAGTGGCGTCGATGGCGAACATGTTGCGCACCGCAGCCGCCTCCGGCACCGATTTCGGCACGCCGTGGGCGGAGAAGATGACCGGCGCCGGGCCTTCCGGCACCTCGTCCAGCTCCTCCACGAAGATGGCGCCCTTCCGCTTCAGGCCCTCCACAACGTATTTGTTGTGGACGATCTCGTGGCGCACATAGACCGGCGGGCCATAGAGGGCGAGCGCCTGCTCCACCGCGTCGATGGCGCGGACGACGCCCGCGCAGAAGCCGCGGGGGGCGCACAGCAGCACCCGCAGGCGGGGCTTGGAAGGGGAAGCGGCAGCTTGCATCGCGCCATGAATGGCGGGGCGCGGCGAGACGTGTCAAGGGCGGTTGTGCGCGACGGGGCCAATGCCCATTTGCATCCCATCGCCGGGATGCTTATTGTTGCACCATCCCGGACATTGCGAGATCCGCGGTTCGCCCGGCAGTCGGGCGAGCGACGGACCCCTCGTGCCAGCCGCTGAGCCGACCTCCCGGATGCCGCCGCCGTCGCGGGCGGCGCCCGGGTCGCCGAAACCGCGGTGAAGACCAACAACGCCGAAAGGCTGCTCCAAGAGGCCGCTCATGTCGAACACCCCTCTCATGCCGAAGGCGACCGCCGTGTGGCTGGTCGAGAACACGGCCCTCACGTTCGAGCAGATCGGAGACTTCTGCAAACTGCACGCCCTGGAAGTGAAGGGCATCGCCGACGGCGAGGTGGCGCAGGGCATCAAGGGTCTCGATCCCATCTCCACCGGACAGCTCTCACGCGATGAGATCACCCTGGCGGAGAAGGACCAGAACCGCCGCCTGAAGCTGCTGGAATCAAAGGTCCGCCTGCCGGAGAAGAAGACCCGGAAGGGCCCGCGCTATACCCCCGTCTCGCGCCGCCACGACCGGCCGAACGCCATCCTCTGGCTCACCCGGAACCATCCCGAGCTGAAGGACGCGCAGATCATCCGCCTCGTGGGCACCACCAAGTCCACCATCCAGTCCATCCGCGAGCGGACCCACTGGAACTCGGCGCAGCTCCAGCCCATGGACCCGGTCACGCTGGGCCTGTGCAGCCAGATCGATCTCGACATCGAGGTGCAGCGCGCCGCGAAGGACCGTCCCGCCTCGGCGGTGGAGGAGCGCGGCGCGACCCTGCTGCCGGCGGACGTCACCACCCGCCGCCAGGAGGATGCGCCCCCGCGCCGCGAATCCCTGGATCTCGAGACCGTGTTCGCCAAGCTGGGCGGCGCCCGCAAGGGCGAGGCCGAGGCCGACGACGAGGATTGAGCCGGGCCGCCGCATCCGCGGCGTGACCGTCTTGAACGAGAAAGGCCCCCCGCGTCGCCGCGGGGGGCCTTTTCATTTGGGGGAATGCTGGTCCGCTCAGTGCGCCATGAGGACGGGCACGGTCATGGCGGAGAGGATCTCCCGCGTCACGCCGCCCATCACCAGCTCGCGCAGGCGCGAATGGCCGTAGCCGCCCATGATCACGAGGTCGGCGCCCTGGTCGGACACCTCGTTGAGGATGGTCTGGGCGATGCTCGGCTCGCCATTGCCCACATGCAAAGTGCGGGTGGTGGCGTTCAGGCCGTGGCGGGCGAGGTGCCGCAGCACTTCCTCACAGCCTTCCGGCTCGTCGCCCACCTTGGCCACCCGCAGCACTTCCACGATCGAGGCGCGGTGCAGCAGCGGCAGGCCCTCGGCCAGGGCGCGGGCGGCGGCGCGGCTGCCGTCCCAGGCCACCACGGCGCGGCCGCCGCCATAGCCGTCCCGCTGCACATAGGGCACCACCAGGACCGCGCGGCCCGATTCGAGCAGCACGGTTTCCGCGATCACTTCCTCCGGTCCCGGGCGGTCCGGGTCGGGCTGGGCCACCACGGTCAGGTCGTAGGCGCGCGACATTTCCGCGAGGCTGTTGGCGGCAAGGCCGAGCGAGCCGTTCAGGGAGCGGACGTCAAAGGTCACGCCCGCGGCCGTGGCGCGCGCCGCGAAGGCCTCGCCCGCCGCCACCGCCGCGGCGGTGTTCTCCTGCATCTGGGTTTCCAGGAAGTCCGTGGGCAGCGCGCCCATATAGAAGGGCGGCACGTCGATCTCGTAGGTGACCGCGAGGCCGGTCAGATGGGCGGAGAACTTGGCCGCCAGGCTGGTCGCGAATGCGGTGGCCCGATCATTGTCGGTGCCCTGGCTGAGATTGACGAGAATATCGCGGATCATGACGAACGGCCCTCCCGGCGACCCAAAACGGCGTCACCTTAAACTAATGAGGGCGGTATGCCGCAATGTTGATCCGCCGCAAAGCCGCCGCGAGCGGGCGCTAAAAGAAAACGCGGCCGCCCGGGGGAGAGGCGGCCGCGTCGCATGGATCCGATCAAGGGGGGAAGTCGATCGTTCCATGCACACAACGACCGCCCCGCATCCGGGTTCCAGAAAAAATGAAAAAAATTCTGCGCCTCTCGTCTCCCGCTCCGAACGAGGCTAAAGGGGGCGTCGGCTCTAAATTCAGCCTGGGTGCGCGGCGGTGACACCGGACCTCAGCATTGTCGTCCCGCTCTATAACGAGGCGGGCGGAATCGATGCCTTCCACCAGCGGCTCTCGGCCTGCGCCATGCGCACCGCCGCCGCGCGGGGCATGCGTCTTGAAATCGTCTATGTGGACGACGGCAGCCGCGACGGCACCGCTCTGCGGGCCGCCGAGTTGGCGCCCCACGGCGTGGATGTCCAGGTGGTGGCCCTGTCGCGCAATTTCGGCAAGGAGGCGGCCCTCATGGCCGGCCTCGACCATGCGCGCGGCGACGCCCTGCTGTTCATGGACGGCGACGGCCAGCACCCGCCGGAAATGATCGACACCTTCGTCGGCCTCTGGAAAGACCAGGGCGTGGACGTGGCCTATGCGGTGAAGGCCGACCGCTCCGAGGAGCCGGTGACCCGGCGCCTGTTCGTGAAGGGCTTCTACCGCCTCCTGAATTTCGGCGCGCCCAACCCCATTCCCGAGGATGCGGCGGACTTCCGCCTGCTCTCGCCGCGCGCGGCGGCGGCGCTGCGGCGGCTGCCGGAGCGCAACCGCTTCTTCAAGGGCCTGTCCATCTGGGTGGGCTTCCGCCAGATGGCGGTGCCCTACAAGCCCGAGGCGCGCGTGCACGGCACCAGCAGTTGGAGCTTCTGGCGGCTCCTGGGCCTGTCCATGGAGGGCCTGACCTCCTTCTCGCCCGCGCCGCTGCGGCTTGCCGCCCTGGTGGGCGCGCTCATCGCCGGCGGGGCGCTGTTCTACGGCTTCTGGATCACCATGGAGCGCTTCGTTTGGGGCATCCCGCTGCCGGGCTATCCGTCCGTGGTGGTGGGCGTGATGGTGATCGGCGGCATCCAGCTCCTGGTGATGGGCGTGATGGGCGAATACCTCGCCCGCGTCCTCTCCGAGATCAAGGCACGGCCGGTCTATCTGGTGGCGAGCCACGTGCTGCACCCGGCGTCCGGCGCCGAGGCCGGGCGCGGCGGGCCGCCGGCCTGATGCGTCGGATCATCGTCTGCGCGGACGATTACGGCCTCGCGCCGGGCGTGAGCGAGGCGATCCGCGCGCTCGTCGCCGCGCGGCGCATCAATGCCACCTCGGTCATGACGCTGTTTCCCGGCCTGCCGGAGGAGGCGGGCCGGCTGCGCATCGCCGCCCAAGGCTCCGGCGCCAGCATCGGCTTGCACGTCACCCTGTCCGGCCGCTTCGCCCCGCTGCGCGTCGCGCCGCTCGGTGGGGATCGCCTCTCTTCCATGGGCCGCCTGCTGGCCGGGAGCTTTGCCGGTCAGGTCTCCCGCGACCGGGTCCGCACGGAAGTGGAGGCCCAGTTCGACGCCTTCGAGACCGCGTTCGGCATGCCGCCCGCCCACGTGGACGGCCACCAGCACGCCCATCTCCTGCCCGTGGTGCGCGAGGTGGTGCTGGACACCACGGCCCGGCGCGCCCCCAGCGCGCTGGTGCGTGACTGCACCCAGGCGCCCCGCGCGCGGATCGGCTTTGACGCGAAGGGGCGGTTCATCTCCCTGCTGGCGCGCGGATTGGCGGCGGCCGCGCGGGCGCGCGGGCTGCGGGTGAATACGGGCTTTTCCGGCGCCTACGGCCTCCGGCAGGGGGGCGACTTCGCCGCCCTGTTCGCCCTGTTCGCCGGCGGCCTCGACGAGGGCGGGATGATGATGGTCCATCCCGGCCATGTGGATGAAATCCTGCAATCCCGTGATCCGGTGCACGCCCCCCGGGAGGCGGAGTACCGCCTTCTGGCGGGGCCGACCTATGGCGACCTGCTGGCGAAAGCAGGCGTCACGCTGGCCTGATCCTGGGATTTAGGTGCGCGGCCTCACTTCCGTGTTGCCATGCAGCATGGCGGGCCTTTCAATGGGAGGCTGATGGTTTCCAGGGCTAAGTTCCGCGATGAGCCGCCGGTCTGTTTTCTTGTGGGTGTGGCGCGGCCTCGGGGCGGCGCTGGCGGTGGGAGCCCTGGAGGGGGCGGCGGCCCTGGGCGAGACGCCGGTCTCCCTCATCCCCTTCGTCACCTCCATCGCGGTGGTGATGGGCATGCCGGAGGCGGACCCCGCCCAGCCGCGCGCCCTGATCGGCGGGCACCTGGTCTCCAGCCTCGTCGGCGTCGCCATGCTGGCGCTGTTCGGATCCTCGCCCTGGTGCGCGGCGCTTTCGGTGGGCGTCGCCCTCATCGCCATGCGGGGGACCGGCACCATGCATCCGCCGGCGGGCATCGACCCGCTCCTGATCATCGCCGAGCGCCTGTCGCCGGTCTTCATCCTGGCGCCTGTCGCCATCGGGGCGCTGGCGCTCTGCCTGTTCGCCTGGCTGTGGCACCGGATGCAATCCGACGCGCCCTGGCCGCGCCGCTGGATCTGATCCGCCGGCCGGGCGCGGTCAGGCCTTGTCCGTCCCGGGCCGCTCCCGCTGGTCCCATCCGCCCAGTTCTTCGTCTTCCGGCACGGGCGGCGGTGTCTGGCCCGCGAGACGCAGGGTGCGTTCCAGCAGCACCTCGTAGATGGGCTTTCCGCCCAGCGCGTCGGCCACGAGGTTCGCGAACACGCAGGTGAGGATGACCGGCACCAGCAGCGTGTAGGCGCCCGTGAGCTCGGCGACCAGAACCATGCCCACCAGGGGCGCGCGCACGGTCGCGGAAAACAGGCCGCCCATGGCGGCGATGGCGAGGCCCGCCACCATGCCCGCCGGCAGCGGCACCACGGCCGCGAGCACGGTGCCGTAGAGCACGCCCACAGCGGTCGCCAGGGCGAGGATGGGGGCGAAGATGCCGCCGGGGACGCCGGTGGAATAGCTCGCCATGGTCATGACGAAGCGGATCAGGACGATGCCCGCCAGCACCAGCAGCGGCAGGTTCTCGTGGGCCAGCGTCACCGCCAGCTTCTCGCCGCCCAGCGTCGCTTCCGGGCGCACCACCAGCAGCACGCCGATGGCGAGGCCCACGGCCGCCGGGAGGATGTAGAAGGAGGTCCGCAGCCCCAGGGTGCGCGCCGCGTCCAGCGACCAGATGAGCGTCCGGTTGAAAATGACGCCCACGACCCCCAGCACCGCGCCCAGCATCACGAAGGCGGGCAGCGTGGCCAGCGGCAGTTCCGGCACGTGGATCAGCATGTCCGGCCGCACGCCCGCGATGCTCTCGGTGACGATGGCGCTGGTGACGGAGGCGAGGATGACGGCGCTGTAGGTGCGCAGGCCATAGGGGAATTGCCGGCGGGTCTCCTCGATGACGAACAGGATGGCGGCCAGCGGCGCGTTGAAGGCGGCGGCAAGGCCCGCCGCGCCGCCCGCCGCCAGCAGGCCGCGCATGTCGCGGGTGGCGAGACCCAGCCATTCGGACAGCGCCTGCGCCACCGAGGCGCCCATATGGATGGTCGGTCCCTCGCGGCCCACGACGAGGCCGGAGCCCAGCGCCAGCAGGCCGCCGAAGAACTTCACCGGCAGAACGCGCTTCCAATAGACCGGGCGCAGCCCTTCGAGCGCGCCTTCGATCTCCTGCACGCCCGAGCCGCCGGCTTCCGGCGCGAAGCGGCGCACCAGAAACACTGCGGCGACCACCATGGCGGCGGCGATCACGCCCATGAGCAGGAGCCGCACCGGCAGCCCCATCTCCAGGCCGGTCAGCAGCCCCGGCCAATTGGAGATGGCATCGGTGCTCAAATGGAACACGGTGCCGATGAGCCCCACCACCGCGCCCAGCACGATGGCGATGGCGTAATAGGCCGCATCGCTCACGCGGCCTTGCTTTTTCGGTTCCGCAGCGCCCACGCACGCCCCCTGCCTGCCGCGCAAAATGCGGCCCCGGAACAAGGTTTAGAGCAGGGCACGCGCCTGTTGCAACGCAAACGCGCCGATCGGCGGCGGGCTCAGGCCCCGAGGATCGCCTGCGCCCGGCCCTCCGCGAGGCGGCGCGGCGGGCTCGCGCCTTCCAGAACCATGTAGCGGTCGTGCAGGTCCCGCAGGGTTCCGCGATGGCCGATGGAGAGGATGGCGGTCTGTGGCAGGTGGCGGGAGAGAAGCCGGTAGATGTCCGCCTCGGTGGGTTCGTCCAGGGCGGCGGTGGCCTCGTCCAGCAGAAGCACGCGCGGCTTGTTGAGCAGCGCGCGGGCGATGGACAGGCGCTGCTGCTCGCCGATGGAGAGCACATCCGGCCAGAGCGCGGTCTCGCGCAGGCGCGGCACGAGGCCAGACAGCCCGACCGCCTCCAGTGCGGCGGTCAGCTCGGCCTCGGAATGGGCGTCCGGCGCATGGGGATAGCTCAGCGCCGCGTCCAGCCGCCCCACGGGCACGTAGGGGCGCTGGGGCAGGATCATGACCGGGCTGTCGCCGGCTACCCCCACTTCGCCCGCCGCGAACGGCCAGATGCCGGCGATGGCACGGAACAGGGTGCTCTTGCCCGCGCCGGACGGCCCCATCATCAGCACCTTCTCGCCGGGCGCGAGGGTGAGGCTCTCCACCGCGATGAGGGCGCGCCCGTCCGGCAGGCGCACCTCCATGTCGGTGAGCTGAAGCGGCTGCGCCGCGCTTTGCGCCTGGACCACGGCGGGCGCGGCGGCGCCTGCCTTCGCCGCGCCCATGGCGCGCTCGAAGCCGGTGAGGCGGTTCACCACGGCGGTCCATTCCGCCAGTTCCGAATAGGAGGTGATGAAGAACGAGAAGGAGCTTTGCACGGACGAGAAGGCGCTCGCCGTCTGCATCAGCGGGCCCAGCAGGATGGCGCCGGAGAAATAGGCCGGGGAGACCACCACATAGGGGAAGATGGTGGAGATCTGGTTGTAGCCGGCGGTGAACCAGGTGAGCCGCTTCTGGAGCCGCATCAGCTCGAAGAAGTTGCTCCAGATGCGGGTGAAGCGGGTGTCGAGCCGCCGCTCCTCCTCGCCCGCGCCGCGCAGCAGCGCCACCTGCTCGCTGTTCTCCCGCACGCGCACCAGATCCACGCGGAAGTCCGCCTCGTAGCGCTGCTGGTCGAAATTCAGGCCCACGAGCTTCTTGCCGATGAAATGGGCGATGAGGGTGCCGAACGCCGCATAGATGAGGGCGGCCCAGAACAAATAGCCGGGAATGAGGATGTCGGTGCCGAACAGCTTCAGGTCATAGGCGCCCGAGAGGCCCCACAGGATGACGCTGAAAGAGATGAGCGAGACCACCGTGCCGAACAGGCCGACGCCGATGGAGATGGTCTGGGTGACGAACATGCGCACGTCGTCGGCGATGCGCTGGTCGGGGTTGTCGGCGGTGTCGCCCTGCAGGCGCAGGCGGTAGAAGGTCTCGTCCGACAGCCAGTGAGAGAGGTAGCGCCGCGTCAGCCAGCGCCGCCAGCGGATGATCAGCCATTGCTTCAGGTAGATCTGGTAGACCGCCACGATGATGGCGCCCGCCGCGATGCCGCAGAATACCAGGAGCTGGTACTTGAACTCCGGGTAGTCCTTTTCCTGGATGGCGTTGTAGAAGGCGCTGTTCCACTCGTTCAGCAGCACCGTGGCGTAGACCCAGGCCAGTTCCAGCGCGATCACCGCACCCAGCAGGCCAAGCGCCACCCAGCGCTCCTCGCTCTTGAAATAGGGGACGGCGAGGCGGCGGATGTCGGACAGCAGCGTGAGGGCGCGCATGACGGGAATCGCTCCGGTACGAAGCGCACCATATCGCGGCGCCGGATGGACGGACCATGGCCGCTCCGTGGCCGGGCCGCCACAATCGAACGCATCCGCGTGAGGGAAGGTGGGGTGCGGCCCGGCAAAGGATAAGGACCCGTGAGCGGGCGGGCTCACGGGTCCTCGCTGAAGGCCGCGTGCGGGGGGAGGAAAGCCGGATCGGCCCGGACGAAAAGCCGGGCCTTCGGCGTTACGCGGCCTTCAGATCCACCACGAAGGTTTCCACGACCTGCCGCAGGTCGGCGGCCTGGCTGGACAGGCCTTCGGAAAGGGCGAGCAGCTCGGTGGAGGCGCTGCCGGTGAGCTGGGCCGCCTGGCCCACGCCGGAAATGTTGGTGGTGACACCCTGCGTGCCGGTGGCGGCGCGCTGGCAATTGTGGGCGATCTCGCCGGTGGCCGCCCCCTGCTGCTCCACCGCGCTCGCGATGGAGGCGGAGATCTGCTTCATGTCCGAGATCACCCGCATGACGGAGGCCATGGAGGTCACCGTGACCTCGGTGGACTTCTGGATCTCGCCGATCCGGGTCGAAATGTCCTCGGTGGCCTTCGCCGTCTGGGAGGCCAGTTCCTTCACTTCGGACGCCACGACCGCGAAGCCCTTGCCCGCCTCGCCGGCCCGGGCGGATTCGATGGTGGCATTGAGGGCCAGCAGGTTGGTCTGGTCCGCGATGCCCTTGATGAGGGACACCACGTCGCCGATGGCCGAGGCGGACTGGACCAGTTCGTTGATGCGCTGGTTGGACTGCTCCATCTCGCGATAGGCCACGTCGGCGACCTGGGCGGACTGGGAGACCTGCCCGGTGATCTCGCGTACGGATGCGGCGAGTTCTTCGGAGGAGGCCGCCACGGTCTGCACGTTGGAGGCCGCGTCCTCGGCAGCGGTGGCCACCACCTGCGCCTGGCGGGAGGTCTGCTCGGCCGTCGCCGAAAGGTTCCGGGCGGACCCGGCCACCTGTCCGGAGGAGGCGGCGAAGGTCGTCGCCAGTTCGGCCATGCGGTTCACGAAGGTCTCGGCGAGGCCATTGCGCCGGTCGAGGGCGTGGCGCTCCTCCTGCTGGCGCTTGGCTTCATGGGCACGGGCGGCCTCGCCCTCCTGCAACTGGCCGCGCAGCACTTCCAGGCCCTGCGCCATGGCACCGATTTCGTCCTTGCGGTCGGTCCCGACCACGGGATCGTTGAGGCGGCCTTCGCCCAGCTCCGTCATGACCGCCATCATCCCCTTGATGGGCTGCACGATGCCGCGGCGCACCAGCACGGCACCGATGCCCACCAGAAAGATCGTTCCGGCGGAAATGGCGATCAGCATGATGTGGCTTGCCGAGGACGAGCGGGCGGACAGTGCGGCGCTGTGCTGCTGGATCTCTTGCTCCATGCGCGCATTGAGAGCGACGCTGTCGGCGGTGACCTTATCCAGCGCGGGCTCGCACACGTCCACCATCAGTTTCAGCCCCCGCAGCATATTTTCCGCGTCGGTCGTCGTTTCCGCGATCCGGATCGGCTCTGCGCACTCGGTCGCGAGGGCCTTCATGAAGGCGGTGCTCAAACCCTCGAAATCTGCGGCGTGGAGGGGAGACAACGCGATTGAATCTGCGATGGCCGCCTTGAACCCCTCCATCGAGGCTCCGCGCGCCTTCTTGGCGGCGGCGGTGAGTTCCTCGGTCGAGGCGCCGATGGTCTGGTAGATGCCGGCGAGGTTTTCCATGAGGAAGCGGTTGGAGCGGGCCAGCCGGATCTGCGCCTTCGCCTCGAAGTTCACGAGCCGCGAATAGGCCTGGTCCACGTCGCCCATGGTGGACGAGGCATAGAAGGCGCCGCCCAGGCTGACGATCCCAAGGATCACGAGCAGACTCAGGACTTTCCAGGTCATGGGGAGATTTTTGTACATGGGAACCTCGAGCTCCACCGCCGTTGACGTGCATCTACGGTCCGGAGCGGGCCGTATTTTGGAGCGGTTTTAAGCTGTCGAAGCTTTCGCGAAGCTTGTGAATTGCTTGTATTTGTTATTCGTATTGGATGAAAATTGGAGCCAATATGAAGATGGTATGGGTCATTTACGATTGGTTTTGGAGTTCGTCAGGCAGACGATTCAATTTGCGGTAATATGATAGGTTATTCAGCGCGTTTTCTACCGGGGAATATGGCCGGACGAGGCGTTGATGGTAAGGACGACTTAGTTTTGCTTCTGCCGATTTGGACTTTACTTCGACAGGGTGGCTCGCAGGAAGCGAGCGGATGTCCGCGCGGTCCCATCGTCGCTGGAGGCTGCCGCCGTCGAGTCATCAAGGAAGGGTGCGCATGGGCGCCGGAGAGGAGCGTCCGCCGCCTCGCGGGCGACGGACCAAGCATGCCGGACCTGGCATGGCGTGGCCCCGGCCGCGCCGGGGCCGGGCCGTCTCAGCCGTTCTTCGCAGCGTCGCGAAGCTTGAACTTCTGGATCTTGCCCGTGGAGGTCTTGGGGATCTCGTCGAACACGAAGTGGCGGGGGCACTTGTAGTGGGCGAGGTTGGCGCGGCAATGGGCCATCAGCTCCTCCGCCGTGGCGGTGGCGCCTTCCTTCAGCTCGATGAAGGCCATGGGGGTCTCGCCCCACTTCTCGTCCGGCCGCGCCACCACGGCGGCGGCGGCCACCGCGGGATGCTTGTAGAGGGCGTCCTCCACCTCGATGGACGAGATGTTCTCGCCGCCCGAGATGATGATGTCCTTGGAGCGGTCCTTGAGCTGGACATAGCCGTCGGGATGCTTCACCCCGAGGTCGCCCGAATGGAACCACCCGCCTTCAAAGGCCTTCTGCGTGGCCGACGGGTTCTTGAGATAGCCCTTCATCACCACGTTGCCGCGGAACATGACCTCGCCCATGGTCTCGCCGTCGGCGGGCACCGGCTGCATGGTGTCGGGATCGAGCACGTCCAGCGCCTCAAGGGCGCCGTAGCGCACGCCCTGTCGCGACTTCTTCCGCCCCCGCTCCTCGGAGGGCAGGGCATCCCATTCCGCCTTCCACTCATTGACCACGGCGGGGCCATAGACCTCGGTGAGGCCGTAGACATGGGTGACGTTGAAGCCCGCATCCTGCATGGCTGCCAGCACGGCGGCGGGCGGCGGGGCGGCGGCGGTGATGAATTCCACGGTGCGGGGCAGGGGGCGCTTGTCCGCTTCCGGTGCGTTGAGCAGCGTGGACATAACGATGGGCGCGCCGCACATGTGGGTCACGCCCAGGTCCGCCAGCGCATCGAAGATGGGCTTGGCGCGCACCATGCGCAGGCACACATGGGTTCCTGCCACCGCGCACACGGTCCAGGGGAAGCACCAGCCGTTGCAGTGGAACATGGGCAGCGTCCACAGATAGACCGGGTGGCGCCCCATGCCGCAGGTGAGCACATTGTCGTGGGCGAGCAGGTGCGCGCCGCGATGGTGGTAGACCACGCCCTTGGGATCGCCCGTGGTGCCCGACGTGTAGTTGAGGGCGATGGCATTCCATTCGTCGGAGGGCATCGCCCAGGCATAGTCGGGATCGCCCGAGAGCAGGAAGTCCTCGTATTCGATGGAGCCGATGCGCTCGCCGGCGCCGGAATATTCCGGGTCGTCATAGTCGATGACGAGGGGCTTGCGCGTGGCGATGGCGAGCGCCGCCTTGATGACGGGGGAGAATTCCCGGTCCGTGATCAGCACCTTCGCTTCGCCATGGTCGATGGTGAAGGCCAGGATCGCCGCGTCGAGGCGGGTGTTGAACGCGTTCAGCACGGCGCCGCACATGGGCACGCCGTAATGCGCCTCCACCATGGAGGGCACGTTGGGCAGCATCACCGCCACCGTGTCGCCCACGCCCACCCCGGCCTTCTCCAGCGCCGAGGCGAGGCGGCGCGAGCGGGTATAGAGGTCGCGATAGGTCCGGCGCAGGCCGCCATGCACCACGGCGACGTGGTCGGGGAACACCGCCGCCGACCGCTCCAGGAAGCCCAGCGGCGTCAGCGGCTGGTGATTGGCCGGGTTGCGGTCGAGATCCTGGTCGAAGATGCCGGGCATCGGTTCCCCTCCACGCATGGGCATTGTTATGCATTGTTGGATCCGCCAGACGCATGCCGGACGGTTGGCGCGAACGTAGCCGAGGGTTTTACCGCCGCGCAATCGCCGCCGCGGCCCGACGAAGGTCTTACGCACTAGAGCGGACTTGCCAGCGGGGGGCGCGTGCGCAACATCCCTTAAGCAAGACCAACTTTAAGAAACGACCGAGGGGAGGCACCATGCCGGAGCGCGATCAGAGCCGCTATGGGGAGGTCTATGGCCGCTGGCGGCAGGATCCGTCCGCCTTCTGGGGCGAGGCCGCCCGCGACGTGTCCTGGATCAGCGCGCCGCGCACCATCTTCGACCCGGCCCAGGGCGTCTACGGCCGCTGGTTCGCGGACGGTGTCTGCAACACCTGCTTCAACGCGGTGGACCGCCATGTGGAGGCTGGACGCGGCGATCAGGTGGCGCTCATCCATGACAGCCCCGTCACCGGCTCCCAGAGCCGCCTCACCTATTCCGAACTGCTCGGCCAGGTGCGCGTGCTCGGCGCGGTGCTCTCCGATCTCGGCGTGGTGAAGGGCGACCGGGTCGTCATCTACATGCCCATGGTGCTGGAAGCGGTGGTGGCCATGCTCGCCTGCGCCCGCATCGGCGCGGTGCATTCGGTCGTCTTCGGCGGGTTCGCCGCCAAGGAACTGGCGACGCGCATCGAGGATGCCGCGCCCAAGGTGATCCTCGCCGCCTCCTGCGGCATCGAGCCGTCGCGCGTCGTCGCCTACAAGCCGCTGCTGGATCAGGCCATCGAGCTGTCCAGCGTGAAGCCGCACGCCTGCCTCGTGCTCCAGCGCCCGCAGGCGCCCTGCGGTCTGGTGGAGGGGCGCGACCTGGACTGGGCCGAAACCTGCGCCGCGGCCGCCGCCGCCGGAAAGGCCGCCGACTGCGCGCCCATGGCCGCCACGGACCCGCTCTATATCCTCTACACCTCCGGCACGACCGGAAAGCCCAAGGGCGTGGTGCGCGACACGGGCGGCCATCTGGTGGCGTTGCGCTGGAGCATGGAGAATCTCTACGGCCTGAAGCCCGGCGAGGTGTTCTGGTGCGCCTCCGACATCGGCTGGGTGGTGGGCCATTCCTATATCGTCTACGGGCCGCTCATCCTCGGGGCTACCTCGCTGGTCTATGAGGGCAAGCCCGTGGGCACGCCCGATCCCGGCGCCTTCTGGCGGGTGATCGAGGAGCACAAGGCCGTGGCGCTGTTCACCGCGCCCACGGCCCTGCGCGCCATCAAGAAGGAAGATCCGGACGCGACCTATCTGAAGGGGCGCGACCTGTCCCATTTCCGCACCCTGTTCCTGGCGGGCGAGCGGGCGGACCCCGACACGGTGGCCTGGGCACGGGACACGCTGAACGTGCCCGTGGTGGATCATTGGTGGCAGACGGAGACCGGCTGGGCCATCGCCGGGAACCCGGTGGGCCTCGGCCTTCTGCCCTTCAAGGACGGCTCGCCCACCGTGCCCATGCCCGGCTACGACCTCCAGGTGGTGGACGAGGCGGCCAAGCCCGTTCCGGCAGGCACGATGGGCTCCATCGTCATCAAGCTGCCCTTGCCCCCCGGCTGCCTGCCCACCCTGTGGCAGCAGGACGAGCGGTTCCGCGAATCCTACCTCGCGGAATTCCCCGGCTTCTACAAGACGTCGGACGCGGGCTTCCTGGATGCTGACGGCTACGTCTTCGTCATGGGCCGCACGGACGACATCATCAACGTCGCCGGCCACCGCCTGTCCACGGGCGGCATGGAGGAGGTCCTGGCCTCCCATCCTGATGTGGCCGAATGCGCGGTGATCGGCGTGAAGGACGAGCTGAAGGGCGAGGTGCCCTGCGGCTTCGTGGTGCTGAAGGCGGGCGAGCGCCGGGCGCCGGACGTGATCGAGAAGGAACTCGTCACCCTGGTCCGCGACAGGATTGGCCCCGTGGCGGCGTTCAAGCTCGCCATCACCGTGCCGCGCCTGCCCAAGACGCGCTCGGGCAAGATCCTGCGCGGCACCATGAAGAAGATCGCCGACAGCGATCCCTGGACCGCGCCCGCCACCATCGACGATCCCGGCGCGCTGGACGACATTACCGTCTCGCTGAAGTCGCGCGGCTTCGCCCAATAGGGGCCGCGCCACCCGGAGGGCGGGTCGCGCCCCCCTTCGATGTTCCGGAAACCGGCGCACCCGTCAGGAGCCGTCGCCCTGATCGGGTCCGCCGGCGGGCCCGCCTCAGCGGTTGCCGTAGAAGGTGGAGGGGTCCCAGCAGGTGCCCCCGCCCACATAGCAGGTGCCGTCCTTGGCCGGCACCCATTCCGGCTTGATCTGCTCGGAGCCCGAGCAGAAGCGGACATTGTTCACATAGCGGTCAAAGGTGTTGGGTCCGGTGGCCAGCACCACACCCGGGCTTCGCGCCACCAGGGACTGCACCTGGGCGCAGCTCATGGTGCGCGTGTTGGGCATGCCCTGCTGCGCTTGGGCACCGCCCGCCGCCAGCAGCACCACCCCCAGCGCCGCGCCCCACACCACCGCCTTCGCCTGCCTGCTCATCGTCCTGTCCTCATCCCGGCGCCCCGCCGTGCGCAAGCGAGGCGCGCCTGCGCACGGCGCGGTCCGCGCCGCATTGCTCGCGTCAGGGGCAAGCCCGCCGGGCGGGTGCGCCCGGCCGGTCCTGCCCGCGTCTCAGCGCCCGCCGCCCTCGTTGCTGGGGTCAACGCAGGTATTGCCCACCGGGCATTGCTGCTGGTCGCGGGTCTGCACCCATTGCGGGCGGGTCTGCTGGCCGCCGCTGCAATAGGCCTCGTCCTTCACATAGCGGTTGAACACGTTCGGCCCGGTGCTCAGCGTCACCGCGCCCTGGGCGTTCACCAGGGCGGTGGCCTCGGCGCAGCTCATGGTGAGGGTGTTGGGAAAGTCCTGCGCGCCGGCAAGGCCCGGGGCCGCGAGAATGGCCAGGGTCGCCGCAAGGGTCATGATCTTGGTCTTCATAGCGCTCCTCCTTCTGTGTGCCCCGGCTCCCCGTCGGCCGCGCCCCCGGTCCGGGTTGGCGCGACACGCTCGCCGATGCCGCACGACACTCTTACCTTACCCGCCCCGGCATGCTCTATGGCTGCCTTCATGAGCGACGATCTTTCCTTCAACCGCAACTTCGATGTCACGCCCGGCTCCGTCGAGGAGGTGGCGCCGGGCATCCGCCGCATTCTTGCGCCCAATCCTTCGCCTTTCACATTCACGGGTACGTGCTCCTACATCATCGGGCGCGGAAAGGTGGCGATCCTGGATCCAGGGCCGGACGACCCGGCCCATGTGGCGGCGCTGCTGCACGCGGTGCGCGGCGAGAGCGTGAGCCATGTGATCATCACCCACACCCACCGCGACCATTCCCCGGCGGCGCCGGCGGTGGTGGCCGCCACCGGCGCGATCACCGTGGGCGAAGGCCCGCACCGCCCGGCGCGCCCGCTCCATATCGGCGAGATCAATCCGCTGGACGCCAGCGCCGACACGAGCTTCGTCCCGGACGTGGCGGTGGCCGACGGCGACATGATCGAAGGCGAAGGTTGGGCGCTTGAGGCCGTGGCGACGCCGGGCCATGCCGCCAACCACATGGCGTTCGCGCTGCGCGGGGCCGACCTGATGTTCTCCGGCGATCATGTGATGGGCTGGGCCACCTCCATCGTCGCCCCGCCGGACGGGTCCATGGGCGATTATGTGGCGTCCCTGGAGAAGCTGGCCGGGCGCACGGAGCGGCTCTACCTGCCGGGCCACGGGCCGCTGGTCTCCGACGCGCCGGCCTATGTGCAGGACTATCTCGCCCACCGCCGCGCCCGCGAGGCGGCGATCCTGCGCGGGCTGGAACGTGCCGAGACCATCCCGGATCTCGTGCGCGGCATCTATATCGGGCTCGACCCGCGCCTCGTGGGGGCGGCGTCGCTCACCGTGCTCGCCAACCTCGAATATCTCGTGGCCCGGGGCCTCGTGGAAACCGAGGGCGAGCCCTCCCTCGACGGGCGGTACCGGCTCGTGCGCTGAGCGCCGTCAGTGGCGCTTGCGCCGCTCGGCGGATAGGTCGGTCATGAGGCGGGAGATGCGCCAGGCATTCTCGCCGAGGTCATGGAAGCCGTAGCGGGAGGCGGAGCGCACATCCACCCGCGCGCCTTTCTGGGTGGGGCGCACGCGGATGGCGATGTCGTTGCGGAAGCCGAGCAGCGGGGTCGGCGCCACCGCCTCGATCTGGCCGTCGCGCACGCCGCCGCGCGGGGGCACCGCGTCCAGGATGCGCCACTTGCGCTGCCGCACCAAGGCGAGGATCGCGTTGAAGGCTTCCTCCGGCGTGGCGTCCAGGTCCATGGGCTTGATGCCGGGATAGGCGCCGCGCTGGAGCGCCAGCAGCGTCTCGTCGGGCGGGAGCACGGAATTGGCGCCGGAGGGGCGCGCGAAGCCCATGGCGCGGAAACGCGGCGGGTCGGCCGTGTCCGTGGACAGGTCCGTGAGGGGCGGCAGCATCCAGCCCCGGGCGAGGACGGCGGCCGGACCCGCCAGCAGGACCAGGGTGATGGTGAGGGCCGCCAGCGCCTTGCCAAAGCCGCGCCAGCCGCTTTCCCAGATGGTCACGCAGGCACCCACCGCCAATAGCCCGCCCACCAGCGCGATGGCGAGGCCGAGGCCGAGCGTGGCCACCGCCGGCTGGAAGGCCAGCAGGTCCGCCCGGTAGAGACCGGCCGCCAGCACCACGACCGGGAGCGAGAACAAGGCGAGCCGGAAGCTCCACACCGCGAGGCGCGACGTGCGTTCCTCCACATAGAGGCTGCGCTTGATCAGCACGGCACGGCCTCCGCGAGGGCGCGCGGCAGGTCGTCCACGCTGTCGAGCACGAGGTCGGCGAGGGGCACCATCTCGTCCACGGGCGCCGGGCCGGTGCGCACCAGGATGAAGCGCGCGCCCGCGCTGCGCGCGGCGGTCAGGTCGTGGGCGCTGTCGCCCACCACGGCCATCTCGTCGCCGGAAAAGCCGAACCGCTCGCCCATGGCGCGGATCATGCCCGGCCCGGGCTTGGAACCGTAGCCAGAGTCATAGCCGTGGATGGCGCCGAGCAGCGGCAGGAGGCCCAGCGCCTCGGCCTGGAGCCGCGCATTGGCCTCCGCGTCATTGGTGACGATGGAGAGGAAAAGGCCGCGATCATGCAGCCCCCGCAGGGTCTCGCGCACCCGCCCGAGGGGCGTGAGGGAGCGCAGTCCCTCGGCGCTGAACAGGGCGTCCAGCCGGGCGAGGAAGGCGTCGGTGGGCTCCTCGCCCAGCGCCTGCGCCCAGAGCGGCCCGTAATGAGCGGAGGACCCGGCGACCAGGGGAGAGGAGGGGAGGAAGCGCTCTTCCTCGGGCAGATAGTGGCTGATGGCTTCCAGGCGGCCGAGCGCCTCGGTGTCCTCGCCCGCCAGGGTGCGCATCACCGCGCCGGCGGCCGGGCCCCAGGTGCGGTCGAAATGCACGAGCGTGCCGTCCTTGTCGAACAGGAGAGCCTTGAGGCCGGTCAGGGGCATGCGTGCATCCGGGCGCGGAATGCGCCGTCACGTGCATCAACCACGAGTGCGGGGCATTCTTCAATCCCCGTCGCCCGCCACGTCGCCCGCCACGCCGCCCGCCCCTTGGCGCGAGACGGTCGGGGTTTCCTCGTGGCAGGCGAGCCCCTAAAGTCGCGGCGATGCAGACGGTTCCTGTCCCCTTCCTCGTGCCGCCCGCCCGCGCTCCGCGCACCGCCCGGCGCGGCGTGTCCCTTGTGCTGCTGCTGCTGGCGAGCGTGGGCCTCGCGGATGCGGGCCTCGCGGCGCCGCCGGTCGCCCAGTC
>JACESF010000022.1 GCA_013911975.1 Hyphomicrobiales bacterium
CGGCCGCCGCGCATGCAGACACTGTCACAATGGGTTTCACGGGCCGGACCTTCTTTACCAAGACAGGAGTTTCACCCCTTATGTCCCCCACTCAGTGCATAAAGGGTGAAGAGGCGTCACGCCACGGGTAATTGAGCAGGACTGCGTTGCTTTTGGGGCAGGCGCGGCCCAGTTCCCGCTTGCCGCAGTGGCAAGTGGCGCGACATTTCTCCTCAGGGCCCTCGCCGGGCCCCATGGCCGCGACGGAAGCCCTTGGGGAAGGCGCGGGCTCACCAGCGGCGGGGTGCGGCGCCCGAGGCGGCCAGGACCAGCGTCGTCCAGCCCGCGATGGAGCGCCGCCGCACCAGCTTGAGCCCCTGGTCGCGATAGGCGGCGAGCGCCGCATTGGCGTGGGAATCCAGCAGGCCCGAGAGCACCACCCGGCCGCCCGGCGCCAGCAGGCCCGCGAGGGGCCGCGCCAGCCGCTTGAGGGGCGGCAGCAGGATGTTGGCGAGGATGAGGTCGTAGGGGCCGGCATTGCGCAGAGCGGGCGCGTCGATGCCCGGCGCCAGGACGCAGGTGACGAACGGCGCCGCCCCGTTGGCGCGGGCATTCTCCCGTGCGGTGCGCACCGCGACGCCGTCGATGTCGCCGGCCATGACCGGGCTGCGCAGCAGCCGCGCGGCGGCGATGGCGAGCACGCCCGTGCCGGTTCCCACGTCCAGGATGCGGCGCGGGCGGCCCTTGCGGGCCTCGTCCACGATGGCGGCGAGGCAGCCCTGGGTGGTGCCGTGATGGCCCGTGCCGAAGGCGAGCGCCGCCTCGATCTCGATGCCGATGCCGTTGACCGGCACCTTCTCGCGGTCATGGGAGCCGTGGACATGGAACGGCCCCACCCGCACCGGCGCGAGCCCTTCCAGGGAGGCGGCGATCCAGTCCTTCTCCTGGAGCGCGCCGAACTCGGCGGTCGCGGCCAGCGCCTCGCCGGCGGCCACGCCCACGAGGTCGCGCATCATGTCCGGGTCGAAGGCGGCGCCCGCATAGGCTTCCATGGCCCAGTGGCCCTCGCTCAGCTCGAAGCTGGCCACCGCCACCTCGGCCGGGTCGAAGGTCTCGGCGATCAGGTCGGCGATGCGCCGGGTCTCGGCCTCAGACGCTTCCACGCGCATGAAGTGAGTGGCGTCGTTGGGCAGCAGGCCTTCCAGCATTCGTCTCGCGTCCAGCAACCGTGGGCTCAGCCCTCGAAGGCGCCGACCACGCGGCCGGTCCCCTGGGCCCTGGCGGCATAGACCCTCCGCTCGGCTGCCGACAAGAGGCGCAGGGCACTTTCTCCGTCCGAGGGGGCGGTGGCGATGCCGATGGCATAGGCGGGCAGCGGCGTTCCGTCCCGCAGCGCCGGGTTGCCGTCGATGCGCTGGCGCATCATGGAGGCGACGTGGAACGCCGCCTGGTGGGGCAGGCCGGGGGCGAGCACGGCGAGCATGTCCGTGTCGGCCCGCACCACATAATCGCCGGTGCGCAGCCCCTCGTTCGCGGCCTCCACCATCTGGCGCAGGGTGGCGGTGGCGGCGGCGCGGTTGCTGGTGCGCAGCGTCTCCAGGTCGATGGACACGAGGAGCAGGCTCAGCGGCCGGCCCGTGGTGACGCTGACGCTCAGCAGGTCCTGGAGCAGCACGTCGAAGCGCGAGCGGTGGAAGGCGCCGGTTTCCGTGTCGTGGCGCACCGTGCCCTTGGCGAAGCGCAGGCGGCCGAGCTCGGCGGCGGGGGCGGCGGCGATGCCCTCCACCTTGCGCAGATAGAAGACCATGAGCCCCGCATAGAAGGCGGTGGCGGCGATCTTGCCGAGCCAGTTGCCGAGCCCCACCCCCAGCGGCACGTCGAGCCCGAAATGCAAGGCGGGGAAGAACAGGATCTGGTCGAAGGTGCAGGCGGCCACGAGCGTCAGCCACAGGGACAGCCACAGCCGCTCCCGCAGGCGCACCATCAGCCAGTCGAACAGGCGGAAGATGAAGGCGCACTCGATGAACACCAGCAGCGTGCCCCACAGCATCAGGGCGGCCATCTGGTTCAGGAAGGAGATGTCCGCCGGCCGGCTGTAGGGCAGGCGGGTATGGTCGAAGCCCAGGAGCGCGCCCACCATCATGAGCAGGAACGACCCCAGCAGCAGGCCGTAGACCGGCTGGCGCGCGACGAAGGTGCCCTCGCACAGATAGGTGAGCAGGATCAGGCTGATGAAACCCGCATAGAGCACCACGCCCCCGGGCGACACGCCGAGGCCGAACGGCATCTGGAAGAAGAAGGAGGAGCCGAGATAGACGGCGATGAAATGCAGCGTGCCCAGCGCGCAGAACAGGCCGCCGATGCCGATGTAGCGGCGGGCCCGGAACAGCGCCAGCATGAGGCCGAAATAGACCGCCATGTCGGCGAACAGCAGGACGAAATTGTTGATCAGCATCGGCCGGAAGCCTGCCCTCGGCGGCCTGCAATGGGATGCCGCCCGCGTCATGAACCCGTGTCGATCCCCTGCGGGGGAGATCGGTAGAGTAATGCCGCCGACGGGGGAAGGGAAGGGCGGTGCTCAGGCCCGCTCGACGAAGCTTTCCAGGACCCGCTTCTCGCCTGCCTTCTCGAACTGGACGGTGAGCTTGTTGCCGTCCACGTCGGCCACGTGGCCGTAGCCGAACTTCTGGTGGAACACTCGCTCGCCCACCGCATAGGCGGACGCGGTGCCGGTGGAGGCGGCGATCAGCGTGCCCTCGATCACCGGCCCGCCGCGCCCCTGCCCGTAGGGCGCGCCCCGGTCGGCGAAGCCGCTGGCGCGGGCCGTCTGGGCGCGCTGCCAGCCGGGCGTGGAATAGGTGGAGGTGAAGGGCTCGGCCTTGTCGAACCGGCTCCCGCCCGTGCCGCCATAGCCGCCGCCATAGGCGGAGCCGCCGCCCCAGCCGAGGCCGCCCTTGGATTCCGCCACCCGCACATGGGCGTCGGGCAGCTCGTCCAGGAAGCGGCTCGGCACGGTGGAATTCCACATGCCGTGGATGCGCCGGTTGGAGGCGAAATACACCCGGGCCGAGCGCCGGGCGCGGGTGATGCCCACATAGGCGAGCCGCCGCTCCTCCTCCAGGCCCGCCTTGCCCTGTTCGTCCAGGGCGCGCTGGTGGGGGAACAGGCCCTCCTCCCAGCCGGGCAGGAAGACGGTGTCGAATTCCAGCCCCTTGGCGGAATGCAGCGTCATGATCTGCACCGCGTCCTCGCCCGCGCCGTTGTCGGCGTCCATGACGAGGGAGATGTGTTCGAGGAAGCCCTGGAGGTTCTCGAACGGCTCCATGGAGCGCACCAGTTCCTTCAGGTTTTCCAGGCGCCCGGCGGCCTCGGCGGAGCGGTCCTTCTGCCACATCTCCGTATAGCCGCTCTCGTCGAGGACGATCTCGGCCAGCTCGGTGTGGGGCAATTGGCGGGCCTGGGCGCGCCAGCGCTCGAAGCTGTCGAGGACGCCGCGCAAGGTGGCGCGCACCTTGGGCTTCATCTCCTCGCTTTCGGTGAGCAGGCGCGCCGCCTCCTGGAGCGGCACGGCGGCGCCGCGCGCCACGTCGTGGATCTGCTTCACGGTGGCATCGCCGATGCCGCGCTTGGGCACGTTGACGATGCGCTCGAAGGCGAGGTCGTCGCTGGCGGACTGGATGCAGCGCAGATAGGCCAGCGCATCGCGGATTTCCGCCCGCTCGTAGAAGCGCGGCCCGCCGATGACGCGATAGGGCATGCCGAGCGTGACGAAGCGTTCTTCAAACTCGCGCATCTGGAACGAGGCGCGCACCAGGATCGCCACCTGGGAGAGCGCGTGCCCGGAGCGCTGGAGCGCCTCGATCTCGTCGCCGATGGCCCGTGCCTCCTCGCCGGAATCCCAGGCGCCGGTGACGCTCACATGCTCGCCCATCTCCCCTTCGGAGAACAGGGTCTTGCCGAGCCGGCCCTGGTTGTTGGCGATGAGATGCGCCGCCGCGCCCAGGATGTGTCCCGTGGAGCGGTAGTTGCGCTCCAGCCGGATCACCTTGGCGCCGGGGAAATCGCTCTCGAAGCGCAGGATGTTGTCCACCTCCGCGCCGCGCCAGCCATAGATGGACTGGTCGTCGTCGCCCACGCAGCACACGTTGCGCGATCCCTGGGCCAGCAGGCGCAGCCAGAGATACTGGGCGACGTTGGTGTCCTGGTATTCATCCACCAGCAGGTATTTGAAGCGGCGGTGATAGTCCGCCAGCACGTCCGGATTCTCGCGGAACAGGCGGATGCCCTCCAGCAGGAGGTCGCCGAAATCCACCGCGTTCAGCGCCTTCAGCCGCGCCTGGTAGGCGGCGTAGAGCATCTGCCCCCGCCCGTTGGCGAAGGCCGATCCCTCGCCCGCGGGCACGAGTTCCGGCCACAGGCCCCGGTTCTTCCAGCCATCGATGGTGGCGGCCAGCAGCCGGGCGGGCCAGCGCTTCTCGTCGATGCCCTCGGCGGCGAGGAGCTGCTTCAGGAGGCGGATCTGGTCGTCCGTGTCGAGGATGGTGAAGCCGCTCTTCAGCCCCACCAGTTCGTAATGCCGGCGCAGGATGCGCACGCCGATGGAATGGAAGGTGCCGAGCCAGGGCATGCCCTCCACCGCGTCGCCCACCATGGCGTGGATGCGTTCCTTCATCTCCCGCGCGGCCTTGTTGGTGAAGGTCACCACCAGGATCTGGGAGGGGAAGGCGCGGCCTTGGGCGAGGATGTGCGCGACGCGGGCGGTGAGCACGCGCGTCTTGCCCGTGCCCGCGCCCGCCAGAACCAGGAGCGGCCCGTCGAGGGTTTCCACCGCCTCGCGCTGCTCGGGGTTCAGCCCCTCCAGAAAAGCGGGGTTTGGCCGACCGCCCGCCCGCGCGCGCTCGGCGATGCCGCCCGGGCGAAGGGCCGGGGGCTCGGGCGCGTCAGGGGGCAGGGACGGCATCTTTTCAGGCAAGCCAGCCAACGGGTCTCTTCCTCGCGGGGAACCGCGCGTGATTCTCCTAATGAGAACAAAATGGCATCGGAAGGGCCGGATTGCGAGGGGGGCGGCGAATCGGACGGAAAGCTGTGAAGAACCCGGGACGGATCGGCGATCCCCGCTTGGGATGCGTGCACTAGGGCCGTCATGGCCGGGCTTGTCCCGGGCATCCACGGGCCATCGCTGGGCAATGCCGTTTGAGGTCCGCGCCGCCGGTGCCGTGGGGATGGCCGGGACAAGTCCGGCCATGACGGCGGTTCCTGGTGGCGACCCATCCTAGGGATGGTCGTGCCCGTCATGGTCCGCGTGCGCGGGAAGCTCCACGCCGAACACGCGCACCAGTTCCTCCACCTGCGCCGGGCTGAGGAGGCGCGGATTGAGGTTGCGCAGCAGGAGATAGAGCTTGGCCGTCTCCTCCAGCTCCTCGGTGGCATAGACCGCCGCCTCCAGCGTGTCGCCCGCCACCACCGGCCCGTGATTGGCCAGGAGCACCGAGGCATAGCGCCCCGCGAGGCCCTTGATGGCCCCCGCCACCGCCGGGTCGCCCGGCCGGTAATAGGGCAGCAGCGCCACCTGCCCGGCGCGCATGAGGGAATAGGGGGTCAGCGCGGGCAGGACCGATTTCGGATCCACCTCCGGCAGCATGGAGACCGCCACCGCATGGGTGGAATGAAGATGCACGATGGCGCGGGCCTTGGCGCGGGTCTCGTAGAGCGCGCCGTGCAGCGGCATTTCCTTGGTGGGCGCCGCGCCGGAGAGAAGCCGCCCGGAGGCATCCAGCCGCGAGAGGCCGGCGGGGTCGAGGAAGCCGAGGCTGGCATTGGTGGGCGTCACCAGCCAGCCGCCGTCGTCGAGCCGCACGGAGATGTTGCCGGAGGAGCCGGGGGTGAGCCCGCGCTCGAACAGGGAGCGGGCGAAGCGGCAGATGTCCTCGCGCAGGCGTGTTTCCGACGGGCCGAACTCAGACATGGCCGATCCTCTTCCGGATCCGCTCCCGGATCCTCCCCTTGGCAGCGGGACATATCCCGACGTACCAAGGGAAGGAAGTCAAAACGATTCAATAAGCCGGCCGCAAGCAGCCGGCAGCCAGGGAGGCGAGGATGACGGCACCCCTCAAGGCGGCTGTGTTCGGTCTCGGGTCCATGGGCGGCGGCATGGCCCGCTCGCTCCTGCGGGGCGGCTTTTCGGTGACGGGCTTCGACCCCGCCGCTGCGACCGTGGAAGCCTTCGCGGCCGAGGGCGGAACGGGGGCGGGGAATGCGCGCGACGCGGCCTCCGGCGCCGACATCGCGGTGAGCGTGGTGGTGAACGCTGCGCAGACCGAGGCGCTGCTGTTCGGCCCCGAAGGCATCGCCGAGACCTTGCCCGAGGGCGCCGTCTTCCTCTCCTGCGCCACCATGGCGCCGGAAGTGGCGCGCGACCTCGCCGCGCGACTGGAGGCGAGCGGCCGCCTTTATCTGGACGCGCCCATTTCCGGCGGTGCGGCGCGGGCGGCCACGGGCGCGCTCACCGTGCTCGCCTCCGGCAGCCCTGCCGCCTTTGTCCGGGCCCGACCGGCACTCGATGCCATGGCCGCCAAGATCTATGAGCTGGGCGACGCCCCCGGCACGGGCGCGGCCTTCAAGATGATCAATCAATTGCTCGCGGGGGTGCATATCGCCGCCGCCAGCGAGGCCTTCGCCTTCGCCGCGCGCCAGGGGCTGGACCTTCCCAAGGTCTATGAGGTCATCACCGCCTCGGCGGGCAATTCCTGGATGTTCGAGAACCGCATGCCCCATGTGCTGGCGGGGGATTACCGGCCGCTGAGCGCCGTGGACATCTTCGTGAAGGATCTCGGCATCGTGCAGGACATGGCGCGGGGCGCCAGATACCCCGTGCCGCTGGCCGCCGCCGCGCTCCAGATGTTCCTGGCCGCCTCGGGCGCGGGCATGGGGCGCGACGACGACGCCTCGGTGGCCCGCATCTATGCGCAGCTCTCGGGCACCCGCCTGCCCGGACAGGCGGGAGACTGAGCCATGCCTCTGATCCTGGGCGCCGTCGCCGACGACTATACCGGCGCGTCGGACCTCGCCAACACCTTCACCAAGGCGGGCCTGCGCACCGTGCAGACCATCGGCGTGCCCGATCCGGCCCTTGCCTTGCCGGAGGTGGACGCGGTGGTGGTGGCGCTGAAAAGCCGCTCCATTCCCGCCGCCGAGGCGGTGGACCTCTCCCGCGCCGCCGCCCGCTGGCTGCGGGAGCGGGGCACGGGCCACGTGCTGTTCAAGGTCTGCTCCACCTTCGATTCCACCGACGCGGGCAATATCGGTCCGGTGACGGATGCGCTGCGGGCGGAGTGCGGGGCGGGGCCGGTGATCGTCACGCCCGCCTTCCCGGAAACCGGGCGCACGGTCTATCTGGGCCACCTGTTCGTGGGCGGAGTGCCGCTCAATGAAAGCCCGCTGAAGGATCACCCGCTCAATCCCATGCACGATGCCAATCTCGTGCGGGTGCTGAGCCGGCAAAGCGCGGCGCCCGTGGGCCTTATCGACCTCGCCACCGTGGAGGCGGGCGCCGATGCGGTGCGCGCGCGTCTCGCCACGCTGGCGGCGCAGGGGGCCGGGGCCGCCATTGCGGACGCGGTGTTCGAGCGGCATCTGGAAGCGCTGGGCACGGCGGCGCTGGACGGCCCGCTTTCCACCGGCGCCTCGGGGCTGGGCCTCGGGCTCGCCCGCGCCCTGGTGCGTGCGGGGCGGGCGGCCCACGGGGGAGCGGACCCCGCCTTGCCTGACGTGGGCGGCCCCGCCGCTATCCTGGCGGGAAGCTGCTCCGCCGCCACCCTTGGCCAGATCGCCGAGGCGGAAAAGACCATGCCCGTCCTGCGCCTGGACGGCGAAGCGCTGGTGACGGCCGGGGCGGCGACGGTGGCTTCGGCGCTGGCCTGGGCGGGCGAGCGCCTGCCCCACGGGCCGGTCCTCATCGCCGCCAGCGGGACGCCCGCCGAGGTGGCCGCGCTCCAGGCCAGCCACGGCCGCGCCGCCTCGGGCCATGCCATCGAGCAGGCGAGCGCGGCCCTCGCGGAAGGGCTGGTGGCGGCGGGCGTGCGGCGGCTGGTCGTGGCGGGCGGCGAGACTTCCGGCGCCGTGGTGGACCGCCTGCGGCTGTCCGCGTTCCTGCTGGGGCCGGAGATCGCGCCGGGCGTTCCGGCGCTGGCCACGGTCGGCGCTCAGCCCGCCATGCGGCTCGCCTTGAAGTCCGGCAATTTCGGCGGGGCGGACTTTTTCGCGAAAGCGCTGGAAACGGTGCGCTGAAGCGGGCGCTTACGTCCCCCATGCGCCGCGAAACCCTCTCCCGCGTGCGGGGGAGGGTTAGGCGGGGGAACGGGCGCTTCGCGGGGTACGTAAGGGGCCGCTGAGGACCCTGTGGCCCTCTCCTCAGCCCAGCGTGCGGCGCAGCCAGCCGGAGACGGTGTCGCACACCAGGGGCTCGACGCCGTTATAGAAATGATCGCAGCCCGGCAGGACCTGCGCCTCGCAGGGGCCGCCGGCGCGCTCCGCATAGACTTCCGCCGGATAGCCCACCGGGGATTCGTCGTCGCCCCTGATATAGAGGGTCGGCACCTTGATCTGCGGCGCGAGGTCGAGGATCTCGTACATGCTGGTGAGGCGGTCCACATAGCTCTGGGCCGAGATCACGTACCACCAGCCCGGCAGCAGCAGGAGCTGGTCGCCCTTGCCGGCCGCCACCAGGGCCTTCGCCTCCTCCAGGATTTCCGCGCTGCGCTCCTGGCCCAGATGGCCGGAGCGGGCGAGCGTCGCCAGGATGCCCGGCCCCGACCCGCCGCGATGGGCGGAGAGCAGCACCAAAGCCGGCGTCTCGGGCCGCTCCAGCACATGGCGCACGGCGAGGAAGCCGCCATTGGAATGCCCCATGACGACGGGGGCGGGGAAGCCCTGCTCCGCCATCCAGGCGGCGGCCAGCGCATTGTCCTCCAGCGCCTGCGCCGTGGTCTGGTAGGCGCCGCCCTCGGTGGCGCGGCTGTTGCGGATGGAGAGGATGTCATGGCCGCGCCGGTTGAAGGCGAGGCAGGCATAGCCCATGGCGGTGAGCACCGGCGGCAGGAAGCGCGGGGCGCCGGTATAGAAGTTCATGGTGTTGCCGTGGAACAGCAGCACGCCGCCGCGCACCTTTCCCTCGTCCGGCAGGTGGAAGGCGCCGTCGAGGGGCGTGGTGGGCGTCTCGATGGTGACGAGCTGCGTGCGCATGGGCATTGCCTTCCTGTTGGTCTTCTTGAGGTTTTGCGAAAGGGCCGGTCAGCCGGGCGGCTGCGGGAAGAGCAGGGAGACGAGCGCGTCCACGTCCGCCCCGAGCCGCTCCGGGTCGCCATGGACCCGTTCCATCACCGCGAGGCCGCGCGTGAAGATCACCACCAGCCGCGCCGCCGCCTCGGCGGGCAAAGCGGGGCGGATGCCGGGGCGGGAAAAAGCCGCGAGCAGAAGCAATTCGAGCTGGTCCAAGAGGCCGCGTACTTCCGCGCTGACGCGCATTCCCGCACCCTGTCCCTCGGTGGCGAGGCGGGTGGAAAGGCAGCCGCGCACTGGACCGGCGGTCATGTTGGCGACCGCCACCGTCAGGAAGGCGGCAAGCCCCGTCCGCGCGTCCGGAGCGGACAGTGCGTCCTCGGCGGCGGCGAGGAAGCGGGCGCGATAGCGGGCGAAGGTGCGGACGAACACCTCCTCCTTGTCGCCGAACGCATTGTAGAGGCTGCCCCGCTGAACCCCGGTGGCGCGCGCCAGGTCCTGCATGGATGTGGCGCCATAGCCGCGGGCGCGGAACAGGCCCTCCGCCTGCCCGAGCACCGCCTCCTCGTCGAACTGCCGCCGGCCTGCCATGATGGCCCTGATCCGTCCTTGACACATCTGTCAAAAATGACACCCTTGTCAAAGATAGCCCCGCCGGTCCGGCGAGGGAAGCCTTTCCACCCATCCCGCCGGAGGTCACATGATCGAGCTGCTCTACTGGACCACGCCCAACGGCCAGAAGGTCCTCATCGCCGTCGAGGAACTGGGCCTGCCCTACGAGATCAATCCGGTGAACATCTCGAAGGGCGAGCAGTTCAAGCCGGAATTTCTCAGGAACAGCCCGAACAACCGCATCCCCGCCATCGTGGATCACGCGCCGGAAGACGGCGACGGCCCGCTGGCGGTGTTCGAATCCGGCGCGTGCTTGGAATATCTCGCCGACAAGACCGGCCGGTTCCTCGCCAAGTCCACCCGGCGCCGCTACGAGGCGCTCCAGTGGCTCTATTGGCAGATGGGCGGCCTCGGCCCCATGGCCGGGCAGGCGCACCATTTCATCCAATATGCCGCCGAGCAGCACCCCTATTCCATCGAGCGCTATGTAAAGGAGGCGAACCGCCTCTATGGCGTCCTCGACCGCCGCCTCGCGCTGGTGCCCTATGCGGGCGGCGAGGACTACACCATCGCCGACATGGCCATCTATCCCTGGATCTTCCGCCACGAGCGTCACCGGCAGGATTTGAACGACTTCCCGAACGTGCAGCGCTGGTACGAGACGGTGGGCGCGCGCCCGGCGGTGAAGCGGGCCTATGAGATCCAGGACGCCATCAACACGGCGCCCACGGTGGACGCCAAGTCCCACGCGCTGCTGTTCGGCCAGACGGCCGAGCTGCCCAAGCTGTGAGGCGATGATGACCGCCAGCGTGCCCCTGCGCCTCTACGAACTGGCCGGGGAGGATCCCGGCCTGCGCTTCAGCCCCCATTGCTGGAAGGTGCGCATGGCGCTCGCCCATAAGGGCCTGACGCCGGACTGCGTGCCCTGGCGCTTCGCGGAGAAGGAGGCCATCGCCTTTTCCGGGCAGGGCCTCGTGCCCGTCCTGGTGGAAGGCGAGACGGTGGTAAGCGATTCCTTCCGCATCGCCGAGCACCTGGAGGATGCCTATCCCGAGCGGCCGTCTTTGTTCGGCGGCGAGATGGGGCGCGCCAATGCACGCTTCATCAATGCCTATGCGGACACGCTGCTCGTCCCTCTCATCGCCCGCACCATCCTCCTGGACATCCATGACCGGCTGGCCCCGGGCGACCGGCCCTATTTTCGCCAGTCGCGGGAGGCGCGCTTCGGCATGAGCCTGGAAGAGGTCGCGGCGGACGCCCCCGCCCGGATCGACGAGCTGCGGCGCACCCTGCTGCCGCTGCGCCACCTGCTGCGCGCCCAGCCCTTCCTGTGCGGCGCGGCCCCCGCCTATGCGGATTACTGCGTCTTTGGCATGTTCATGTGGGCGCGCGTGGTCAGCCCCAAGGAGCTGCTGGCGGGGGACGATCCCGTGGCCGTATGGCGCGACGCGCTGCTGGATGCGTTCGGCGGGCTCGCCCGCGCGGCGCCCACGGCCGCTTAGGTCATCATCCTGTGTGATCCACTGGATTAAACATCATAATTTGCGCTCATGGCGTGGGCTGACCATGGTGATGGCCAGCCGATTGGACTAGGATTTTCCCGTGAGCCATCCCCCCGCCGATATCGAAACCCTTGCCCCCATCCTGCCGCGCCATCTGCGCGACGTGCTGGGTTCGTTCACCACGGGCGTCGTGGTGGTGACCACGCAGGGCGACGGCGGGCGGCCGGTGGGCCTCACCATCAATTCCTTCAATTCCGTCTCCCTGGACCCGCCGCTCATCCTGTGGAGCCTCGCTTTGAAGGCGCCGAGCCTCGGGGCGTTCCGCTCGTCCGGCAGCTTCGTCATCAACATCCTGGGCGAGCACCAGGAAGATGTCGGCCGTCGCTTCGCCACCCCCGCCCCGGACAAGTTTTCCGGCGTCGCCTGGGAAGCAGGCCTCACCGGCGCGCCGGTGCTGGCCGACACCGCGGCCCATCTGGAATGCCGGGTCTATGCCCGCTATCCCGGCGGCGACCACGAGATCTATGTGGGCGAGGTGGTGGCGCTCCAGGACCGGGGCCACGCCCCGCTGGTCTATCATCGCGGCGCCTTCTGCAAAATCCACAAGCCGGGCTGACGCCTCGACCGGGGTGACGTCCGAGGGCGCTTCTTTTAATTGAAACGGCCGGGCGTTCCTTCCCTCCTCTTGGAGGAGAGGGGGCGAGCGACAGCGAGACGGGTGTGGGATCGGGCGCCGCGTGGCGGTCCCATTCCGACGGTCGTGCCGGTGGCCCCCTCACCCTAACCCTCTCCCGCACCGAAGTCGGAAACCTCCGACTTCGGCACATGATCGAACCGAACGCGGCAACATCCCCGTTCGGATGGGAGAGGGAGGACCGACGCGCCCGACACAGGGCCCCTTGAGTCCACCAAACAATGACGCGCTATAGCCGGGCTGAATGGCGGCCCGCCGGGCGGCGCGCCGCGCCCGCGCCCTTTCCCTGTTTCGCGCCCTGACCCGTCAGGCGGCCATCTTCTGCCGGTCCGCCAGGGCGCGGTAAGCAAGGGCTTCCGCGAGGTGGCGACGGCCCACCGTCTCCGCCCCGTCCAGGTCCGCCAGGGTTCGGGCCACCTTCAGCACCCGGTGATAGCCGCGTGCGGACAGGCGCATGGCGTCCGCCGCGTCCCGCAGCAAGGCGAGCCCGGCGGCGTCCGGGGAGGCGACGGCTTCCAGGAGCGGGCCGTTGGCCTGGGCGTTGGTGCGCACGTCCGGCCGCCCGAGCGCCGCATAGCGCTCGCCCTGGAGCGCGCGCGCCTGGGCGACGCGGGCGGCCACCTCGGCCGAGCCTTCCTGCGGGGCGGGCCGCACCAGGTCGGCGGCGGTGACGGCGGGCACCTCCAGGTGAAGGTCGATGCGGTCCAGGAACGGGCCGGACAGGCGCGCCTGATAGTCCTGCACGCAGCGCGGCCCGCGCGCGCAGGTGTGTCCCGGCTCCCCCGCCTGCCCGCAGCGGCAGGGATTCATGGCGGCGATGAGTTGGAAGCGGGCGGGATAGGTGACGCGGTGGTTCGCCCGCGCGATCAGCACGTCCCCCGTCTCCAGCGGCTGGCGCAGGGAATCCAGCACCTGGGGCGAGAATTCCGGCAATTCGTCCAGGAACAGCACGCCGTGATGGGCCAGCGACACCTCGCCGGGCTTGGCCTTCATGCCCCCGCCCACCATGGCGGCCATGGAGGCGGAATGGTGGGGCGCGCGGAACGGGCGCCGGTCCACCAGCGCGCCGTCCTCGATGGCCCCGGCCACGGAAGCGATCATGGAGACGTCGAGCATCTCCGCCGGGGCGAGCGGCGGCAGGATGGACGGCAGGCGCTGCGCCAGCATGGACTTTCCCGCGCCCGGCGGGCCCACATAGAGCAAATTGTGCCCCCCGGCGGCCGCCACTTCCAGCGCCCGCTTGGCGGTCTCCTGCCCCTTCACGTCCCTGAGGTCGGGCAGGATGCCGTGCCCGGCGCGCATGCGCGGATCGGGGCGGGCGAGCACCTGGCGGCCGGTGACGTGGTTGGCGAGGGCGATGAGCGAGACCGGGGCGAGGATCTCCATGTCCGGGCTCGCCCAGGCGGCTTCCGCGCCACAGGCGGCGGGGCAGATGAGGCCGTGCCCGCGCCCGTTCGCCCCGATAGCGGCGGGCAGCACCCCGGCCACTGCCGCGATGGTGCCATCGAGCCCCAGTTCCCCCACCACGGTGAAGCCGGCGAGGCAGTCGGAGGGGATGGCGCCGATGCCAGCCATGAGGCCGAGCGCGATGGGCAGGTCGTAGTGGGAGCCTTCCTTGGGCAGGTCGGCGGGCGCGAGGTTCACTGTGATGCGCCGGGCCGGAAGCGCGAGGCCGGAGGCGATGAGCGCGGCGCGCACCCGCTCCTTGGCCTCGGTCACAGCCTTGTCCGGCAGGCCTACGATGGTGAAGGCGGGCAGGCCCGGCGCCACATGCACCTGCACGTCCACGGGGCGCGCCTCCACGCCCTCGAACGCGACCGTCGCCACCCGCTGGATCACCCGCGCCTCCCACACCCAGGATTGCGAAAGGCTATCGGAGCGTCGCATCGAGTGCAAGAACGAAGTATGAACATCATGGGGTTTTGACGACGTCTTTATGCCGCTCGGCAGAGTTCGCATCGCGCCTTTACGGCGCCGAGTGGGACAACGCGACATCTTGGAGACCCGTATTATGCCCCGCCCCCTGCACCCCGCCCCCCATATGCTGAAAGGCTATCGGCCGGACTGGTCCGGCCCGTTCGGAAACGCGGGAAGCCTGCGCTATTGCGCGGCGCGCGCGCTCTGGCTCGCGGCTCTGGCGGGCGTGGTGCTGCTGCTGCGCGCTGCCGCCTTCCTGCTATAGAGATCGGGTGGTCCGGCCGGTCCACCAGCGAGGGAAGGAGAAGCCCATGTCGTCCACTGCCGCCTCCGGCACCATCGAGGATCTGGTTGCCCGGCAGTTCGGCCCCCAGGCCGCCGCCTATGTGACCAGTGCCGTCCATGCGAGCGGGGCAGACCTGGATGCGCTGGCCGGGCTTCTCACCGGGCATTCCGAGGCGCGCTTGCTGGATCTGGGCTGCGGCGGCGGCCATGTGAGCTTCACGGCCGCCCCCCATGTGGGACAAGTGGTAGCTTATGACCTCTCCTCTGCCATGCTGGCGGCGGTCTCCGCCGAGGCGAGCCGTCGCGGCCTGTCGAACATCGTCACGGCGCAGGGCGTCGCCGAGTTGCTGCCCTTCGAGGATGCCAGCTTCGATTTCGTGGTTTCGCGCTACAGCGCCCATCATTGGCGTGACCTCGCCGCCGGCCTGCGCCATGCGCGGCGGGTGGTGAAGCCCGGCGGGCGGGCGGTGTTCATGGATGTGACGGCGCCCGAACATCCCCTGCTCGACACCTTCCTCCAGACCGTCGAGATGCTGCGCGATCCGTCCCACGTGCGGGACTACAAGCCCTCGGAATGGATTCGCGGGGCGGAGGAGGCGGGCTTCCTGGTGGAGGGCGTCACCGACCGGCGCCTGCGGCTGGAGTTCGAGCCCTGGGTGACGCGGATCGCGACGCCGCCGGTCCATGCGGCGGCCATCCGTTCGCTTCAGGCCGGCGCTTCGGAGGAGGTGCGCAGCCATTTCGCCCTGGAGACGGACGGCACCTTCACTCTGGACACGCTGACCCTCGTCCTCGTGCCCGCCTGAGCCCACCCGGCGCCGGTCGAAGACCGGGCCGTCGGCATGAGCCCGGCTATTTCTTCTCGAGCAGGATGCGGCCCTGGCGGTCGATGAGCGCCTTGGCCTTTTCCGCCATGAGGTGCAGCAGCCAGGGCAGCGTCACTTCCAGGTGCACGGCGTCCTCGGCCACGTCCAGCTTGCCCGCCGCCTGGTGGCCCATCACCGCCACGCGGAAGTCGAGATGGTCTCCGGTCCAGGTCTCCTCCATCACGGAGAGCTTGTCGCCGAAGCGCTCGCGCACCGAGCTGAGCCCCGTCTGGAGGCGTCGCGTCGCCTCCGCCTTGCCCAGGCGGTGGGGGATGGAGACGGTGAGCGGCTGGGCCATGAATCCTCCAACGCTGGCGGGAAAGCGGCGCCGCGCTCAGGCGCGGCGCTTGTCCTCGATCCGGTCCCAGATCTGCGCGGCGATATCGGGGCCGCCCAGCCGCTTGATGGCGCGCAGCCCGGTGGGCGAGGTCACGTTGATCTCGGTGAGATTGCCCGCGATCACGTCGATGCCCACGAACAGCAGGCCGCGCTCGCGCAGCGCCGGCCCGATGCGGGCGCAGATCTCAAGCTCGCGGTCGGTGAGGTCGGTCGGCCGCGCGGCGCCGCCCCGCACCATGTTGGAGCGCAGGTCTCCCGGGCTGGGCACCCGGTTCACCGCGCCCGCCGCCTCGCCGTCCACCAGGATGATGCGCTTGTCGCCGTCCTTCACCTCGGGAAGGAAGCGCTGGATCACCCAGGGCTCGCGGAAGGTGACGGAGAACAGGTCGTAGAGCGAGCCGAAGTTCAGGTCGTCGGCGGTGAGGCGGAACACGGCGGCGCCGCCGTTGCCGTAGAGCGGCTTCATGACCACGTCGCCGTATTCGGCCCGGAACGCCTTGATCTCCTCCAGGTCGCGGGAGATCAGGGTCGGCGGCATCAGGTCCGGGAAAAGGGTGACGAAGATCTTTTCCGGCGCGTTGCGCACATGGCCGGGGTCGTTCACCACCAGGGTGTGGGGATGGATGCGCTCCAGCAAATGGGTGGAGGTCACATAGGCCATGTCGAAGGGCGGGTCCTGGCGCAGCAGAATCACGTCCTGCTCCTTCAGCGCCACGCGCCGCTTCTCACCCAGGGCGAAATGGGCGCCCGCCTCGTCCTTCACGGTGAGCGGCTCCACGGTGGCGAACACCTCGCCGTCGCGCATGGCGAGCTGGTCCGGCACGTAGTGGACCAGCGAATGGCCGCGCCGCTGGGCTTCCAGAAGCAAAGCGAAGGTGGAATCCCCGGCAATGTTGATGCGCGAGATGTGGTCCATCTGGACCGCGACCTGAAGGGCCATGGGAGTCTCCGGGCGACGAGGCCGGGCAGGGTGGGTTCCCCCTTATCTAGTGCCGCGCCCGCCGCGCCGCCAGTGCGCTCAGGCGTCCATCTCGAAGGCGCCGGGAATATGCTCCGCCGCGCCGGTGCCGCTCACCAGCACCGCGTCGAAGCGCGCATCCAGCAGGGCGAGGTCCGGCCGCGCGGCGAGCCAGGCTTCCGCCGCCGCCGCGATCCGCCGCCGCTGGCGCGGCAGGAGGGAATAGGCGGCGGTGTCGCGGTCGCCGCGCGCCTTCACCTCGCAGAACACAACGAGGCCGTCCTGCCGGGCGATGAGGTCGATCTCGCCCGCGGGCGTGCGCACCCTTCGGGCCAGGATGGTGAAGCCCGCCCCTTCCAGGAGGGCGGCGGCCCGCGCCTCGGCGGCGAGGCCCCGGTCATGGGCGGCGCGCCGGGCGGGCTTGGGCTCAGCCATCCTCGCCCCGCGTGAGGGCGAGCGCCCGGGCATAGACTTCCCGCTTCGGCCGCCCGGTGGCGCCCGCCACGGCGGCCACCGCGTCCTTCAGCGAATGGTCCGCAAGCGCGCGGGTGAGGGCGGTGTCCACGTCCTCGTCCTCGGCGGCCGCCTCCTGCGGCGGGCCGATGACCAGCACGATCTCGCCCTTCGGCGCCCCGGCGGCCGCGTAATGGGCGGCGAGGGTCGCGAGATCCGCGCGCCGCACCTCCTCGAACGCCTTGGTCAGTTCCCGGCACACCGCCGCCGGGCGAGGGCCGAGCACGTCCGCAAGGTCCGCGAGGCTCTCCGGCAGGCGCGGGCCGGTCTCGTACAGGACCAGCGTGGCGGGGATGGCCTTCAATTCGGCGATGCGGTTGCGCCGCTGGCCCTCCTTGGCCGGCAGGAAGCCGTCGAACAGGAAGCGGTCCGTGGGCAGGCCCGCGGCCACCAGGGCGGCGAGGAGGGCGGAAGGGCCGGGAATGGGGTGGATGCGGTAGCCCGCCTCCGCCGCCTCCACCACCAGCTTGAAGCCGGGATCGGAGACGAGCGGCGTGCCCGCGTCCGACACCAACGCCACCGCGTCCCCCGCCGCGAGCCGGGCAAGGATACGCGGGCGCATGCTGGCGCCGTTATGGTCGTGATAGGGGATGAGCGGCGCCTCGATGCCGTAGCGGTCGGTGAGGCGGCGGGTCATCCGCGTGTCCTCGCAGGCGATCACGTCCGCGCCCGCCAGGGTTTCCAGGGCGCGCACGCTGATGTCGCCGAGATTGCCGATGGGCGTCGCCACCACGTGCAGGCCGGGCGCAGGGCGCGCGGCGAACTGGCGGGCGCCGGCGATGAGATAGGTGCGGGGCGTGCCCTCTGGTCCGGTCATGGCGGCACCTTAGTGCGGGGTCCGGGCAAAATGAATCAATTTGCGCGGCCACGCCCACGGTAAATCATTGGAGCAGAACGCGCCCGTGCCGCGCGGCCTCGCCAAACGCGGCGGGAGACGGTATGCCTGTTCAAGGCAGGAAGCGCGATGGAGAAGCGGGTGGACGAGGCGGATCGGCCCTTGGGCAGCAGGACGGCGCCACTCGCCGTTTCCCGCCGCGCGGCACTGGCGAGCGGATTGAAGCTGGCGAGCCTGCCGGCGCTGCTCTCCGCGCTGGCCGCCTGCGCCGGCGGCGATTTCGCGGGCGGCCCGCCGCCCCCGTCCGCCGGTCCCACCGCTGGGCAGCCCATCCCGTCCGCCGGCCCCGTGGTAGCACTCATCCTGCCGCTGACGGCGCAAGGCAATGCGGGCGCGGTCGGCCAGTCGCTGCGCAACGCCGCCGAACTCGCGCTTTCCGAGCTGGGGGCCGCACCGGTCAACCTCGTGGTGAAGGATGACGGCGGCAATTCGCAGGGCGCACGTGCGGCGGCCGAGCAGGCCATCGCGGAAGGCGCGCGGATCATCCTCGGTCCGCTCTTCTCCCATTCCGTGGGCGCGGTGGCCCAGGTGGCGCGCCCGCGCGGCATCCCTGTTATCGCCTTTTCCACGGACACCAACGTCGCTTCGTCCGGCGTCTATCTCTTGAGCTTCCTGCCGCAGACGGACGTCAACCGCATCGTGTCCTTCAGCGTCGCCCAGGGCCGGCGCTCCTTCATCGGCCTGATCCCGGAAAACGCCTACGGCTCGGTGGCGGAAGGCGCCTTCCAGCAATCGGCGGGCGCGCTCGGCGGGCGCATCATGGGCATCGAGCGCTTCACCCAGGACCGCGCGCGGCTCCAGGGCGCGGTGCAGCGCGCGGCGGGCGTCGCGGCCCAGGCGGACGCCGTGTTCATCCCCGATTCGGCGGATGGCGTGCCGGCGGTGGTGCAGGCCCTGTCCGCCGGGGGCGTGGACCTCGCCCGCGTCAGGCCCATCGGCACCGGCCTGTGGGACGACCAGCGGCTGTTCTCCAATCCGCTCATGGAAGGCGCGCAGTTCGCGGCGCCGGAATCCGGCGGCTGGCGCGGTTTCGCGGATCGCTACCGCGCCCGCTTCGGGACCGACCCCGTGCGCACGGCGACCCTCTCCTACGATGCGGTCTCGCTGGTTGCGACCATCGTGCGGGCGCAGGGGCCGGGGGCGCTGACCGACGCCTCGCTCACCAATCCCTCCGGCTTCAACGGCGTGGACGGCGTGTTCCGCTTCCGCTCGGACGGCACCAACGAGCGCGGTCTCGCCGTGCTGGAGATCAAGGGCGGCGCGGCCCAGGTGGTGAGCCCCGCGCCCCGCAGCTTCATGGGATGACGGGCCGGACGGTCCGAATGGCGTCGCGTCCCTGTCGCAGCGGCAGGGTTGGTTTGGCGCGGGGATGGGCTATAGCTTCGTCCCCGCCGGTACAGGAAGCACGGTCCGGCGGGCTTGCGCCGCGCAAGCCGGGTGGCCGGCTCGAACAGACAAGGAAAACGGGTCCATGAGACTGTCCACGAGACTGATCGCACCTCTGGCGGGCCTTCTTCTGGCCGCTTCTGGCCTGTCCGCCCTCGCGCAGACGCCGCCCGCCGCTCCGGCCGCGCCGGCCGCTCCTGCGGCCCAGGGCGGAATGACCCAGGCGGGCACCCCCGCGCGCCCCGAGGTCCAGATCGCGCGTCCCATCGAGATGCTGCTGACCCAGCAGGCCGCGAGCATGACGTTCGATGGCAAGACGCTGACGCTCACCGGCGTGCCGCCCGTCACCTCCTTCCGGGTGGAGCGCCCGGAGCGGATCGGCGGCACCATGACCACCGAGCAGTTCGTGAAGCTGTGGAACGCCACGGTGGCGATCTTCAAGAACGATCCGCCCAACGCGGCGCTGACCGTGCTCGGCCCGACGCCCACCCAGGTGATCATCGAGCTGGGCAGCGTGACGCAGAACGGCACCACGCTCACCTACAACGCCACCCTGCTGGACGGCGACATTCCCTCCGCCGGCGGCCCGGTGAACCTCGTCACCGCGCCCGTCGTGTATCGCCCCCTGGAAGCGACCGGCACCTTCCTGAAGTGCTGGTGGAGCCCCTACTGGGTCGAGCGCGTCTGCCGCGCCGGCTGGTGATCTGACGAAACCCCCGCGCGAGCCGGTGGCCGCGCGGGGTTTTATTTTCGGCCTGGAAAAAGGCATAGGCCGCTCGCGCGGCCCATGCCCCTTTCTCATTCCGGCGGGCGGAAGCCGGTCTGGCCCACATAGCCCGCGGCAGCGACGCCCGCGAGGCAGCAGATTTCGTCATTGTCCGACGTGTCGCCGGAAATGCCCACGGCGCCGATGACCGCGCCGCTCTCGAGGATCAGCACCCCGCCGGGGACCGGCACGAAGCGCCCGTGGCTTGCCGCCATGAGCGCGTTCATGAAATGCGGCACCTTCACCGCCCGCTCGCCCAGCTCGCGCGAGCCGAAGCCCATGCCCAGCGCGCCCCAGGCCTTGCCGATGGCGATGTCCGGGCGAAGGATGCCGGAGCGGTCCTCGCGCTTGAGGGCCACCAGATGCCCGCCCGCATCCAGCACCGCCACGGTCAGCGGCTCGAACTTCAGCTGGTGCCCCTTGGCAAGGGCGGCCTCGACGATCTCTTCGGCCTTGGCCAGAGAAATGCTCACCTTGATGTCCTCCTGGTCTGATCCTCGATGCCGCCCGGCCGTCAGGCGCGGAACTTGCCGGGCCAGAACCCGGCGAGCATGGAGCCGTCCTTGTCGCCGAGCCCCTGCGCGGCCGCCTCGTCATACACTTTCAGCGCGGCCGCCGTGACCGGCAGATCCGCGCCCCCGGCGCCCGCTTCCGCCAGCATGGTGCGCAGGTCCTTGCGGATGCCGTCCACCGAGAAGGCGGCGGCGCCGGTGTCCTCGCCGGACAGCGCCTGGGCGATGGCCGCGCCGCGCATCTTCAGGATGTTGGAGCCGCCCGAGGTGTCGGCGAAGAAGTCCACCAGCCAGGCGGGATCGAGGCCCGCCTTGCGGCACAGCGTGTAGGCCTCGCCCAGCGCCTGGTAATAGACCAGCAGCGGCAGGTTGATGGCGAGCTTCAGCGCCGCGCCCGCGCCCACCGGGCCCACATGCTCCACGCGGCGGCAGAGCTGGTCGAGGAGGGGCTTCGCGCGCTCGAAATCGCCCGCCTCGCCGCCCGCGAGGCCCAGCAGCTTGCCGGTGCGCGCCGGACCCACCGTGCCGCCCACGGGGCATTCCACGAACGCCGCGCCCGCCGCGCGCACCTTCTGCGCCAGGTCCTCCACCTCGCTGGAGAGGACCGTGCTCATCTCGATGACGAGCTTGCCGGACAGGTCTGCCGAGAGCAGGCCGCCGGGCCCTTCATAGACCGCGCGCATGGCGGGGCCGTCCAGCAGGCTGGAGAAAAGCACGTCGTTGCCCGCCGCAAGCTCGGCAGGCGTCGCCACCGCCTTCGCGCCCGCCTCTTCCAGGGGCGGCAGCTTGTCCGGGCTGCGGTTCCACACGGTCACCTCGTGGCCGAGTTCCAGAAGGCGCAGCGCCATCGCCGCGCCCATGCGTCCCATGCCGGCAAATCCGATCTTCATGGCTTCCTCCCCGGCCGATGATCCGGCCTTCGTTCCACCCGGTTTATCGCCCGCTTGCGACGAGCGCGTTTTGGGCTTGCTAATTATCGTCCGATCATTAGCATGGCCGATACACCACGCGCAAACGCGTCGAGAAGAACGAAAACGTTAAAGGGAGGAGCCACCATGGGCAGCACCGCTGTGCGCCAACCCTCTGCCACGTCTGAAAAGAAGAAGGCGCCGTATCCATCCTTCCAGGAAACTCGCTCCGGAATGCGCATCCTGTGGGATGTGCCGATCGAGATGGATGACGGGGTCGTGATCCGGGCGGACGTGTTCCTGCCCCTGGAAGAGGGGCGCTACCCGGTCCTGCTCACCTACGGTCCCTATGCCAAGGGCCTCGCGTTCCAGGAGGGCTATCCCTCCGCGTGGAACCGCATGGCCGAGAAGCATCCGGACGTGACGGCCGGTTCGTCCAACCTCTACCAGGCCTGGGAAGTGGTGGACCCGGAGAAGTGGGTGCCCCACGGCTATGCCTGCGTGCGCGTGGACAGCCGCGGCTGCGGCACCTCGCCGGGCTTCGTGGACCCCTTCGGCCCGCGCGAGCAGAAAGACTTCTACGACAGCATCGAATGGGCAGCCGCCCAGCCCTGGAGCACCGGGAAGATCGGCCTCAACGGCATCTCCTATTTCGGCTCCAACCAGTGGCACGTGGCCAAGCACAAGCCGCCGCATCTCGCGGCCATGTGCATCTGGGAAGGCTCGGCGGACTGGTACCGCGACATGACCCATCATGGCGGCATCCTCTCCACCTTCTGGGCCAATTGGTACGACATGCAGGTGAAGACGGTGCAGTACGGCATCGGCGAGCGCGGCCGTCGCAGCAAGGCCCATGGCCAACTGGTGTGCGGGCCGGAGCTGCTCTCCGAGGAGGAGCTGGCCGCCAACCGGATCGATTTCGGCGCCGACATCCGCTCCCATGACCTGGACGACCAGTACCACAAGGACCGCTCGCCGGTGTGGGACGACATCGAGGTGCCGTTCCTCTCGGCGGCCAACTGGGGCGGGCAGGGCCTGCATCCGCGCGGCAATTTCGAGGGCTTCGTGCGCGCCGCTTCCAAGAACAAGTGGCTGGAGGTGCACGGCATCGAGCATTGGACGCACTTCTACACAGACTATGGCCGCGAACTGCAACTGCGCTTCTTCGATCACTTCTTGAAGGGCGCGGACAATGGCTGGGACCAGCAGCCGCGCGTGCTGCTCCAGGTGCGCCATCCCGGCGAGAAATTCGTGGAGCGGGAGGAGCATGAATGGCCGCTCGCCCGCACCCAATGGACCAAGCTCCAGCTTCACCCGCGCACTTCGCGCCTTGCCGCCGAGCCGGTCCAGAACGTGACGCAGATGCCGTTCGAGGCCATGGGCGAGGGGGTCACCTTCCTCTCCGCGCCCATGGACCAGGAAACCGAGATCACCGGCCCCATCGCCGCGAAGCTGTTCGTCTCCTCCACCACATCGGACGCGGACCTGTTCCTCGTGGTGCGGGTGTTCACGCCGGACCTGAAGGAAGTGACCTTCCAGGGCGCCATCGACCCCCATACCCCGGTGGCCCAGGGCTGGCTGCGCGCGTCGCACCGCAAGCTGGACCCGAAGCTCTCCGAGCCCTACCGGCCCTATCACACCCACGACGAGAAGCAGCCCTTGACCCCCGGCGAGGTGGTGGAGCTGGACGTGGAAATCTGGCCGACCTCCATCGTCGTCCCCAAGGGCCACCGCATCGGCCTGTCCGTGCGCGGCAAGGACTATGAGTGGCCGGGCGGCTCCGGCGGCAAGCTCTCCAACTTCAAGAACGAGCTGACCGGCTGCGGCCCCTTCCTGCACAACGATCCGCTCGACCGCCCGCCGGAAGTCTTCGGCGGCACCACGACGCTGCATTTTTCGCCGGAGCGCGAGTCCTACCTGCTCCTGCCCGTCATCCCCTCCAAGTGAGGTGGCGAAGGCCCCCGGCGCGCCAATACCGGGGGCCGACCTGACGTGACAGCCGGCGCCCCGGACGGGGCGCCCATTCAAGAAAAACAGGCGGGTCCACCGCCGGTCCAAGAGGAAACACAAGGAGAACGGCAATGACCGTGAATCGCAGGACCGTGATCAAGGGAATTGGCGCGGGCGTGGGCATGGTCGCCCTCGGCGCGCCCGCCGTGAAGGCCCAGCCCAAGCCCATCCGCGTCGGCTTCATGACCGTGAAGACCGGCCCGCTGGCTTCCGGCGGCATCCAGATGGAGCAGGGCCTCGCGCTCTACATGAAGGAGCGCAACAACATCCTCGCCGGGGTGCCGGTGGAGATCGTCACCGTGGACAGCGGCGGCGCGCCGGCGGTGGCGCGCACCAAGATGCAGGAACTGGTGGAGCGCAACCAGATCTCCGCCATGATCGGCCCGCTCTCCACCCAGGAGGCGCTCGCCCTCGACGACTATATCCGCGAGACCAAGACGCCCACCCTCTCGGTGGCGGCGGCGGACGACATGACCCAGCGCCGGGCCAATCCCTGGTTCGTGCGCGTCACCTCCACGTCCTCGCAATGCTCCCAGGTGATGGGCGACTATGCGGCGAAGGACCTGAAGTACAAGCGCTGCTCCACCATCGCCGACGACATCGCCTATGGCCATGAGCAGAATGCCGGCTTCCAGGCGACCTTCGAGACCGAGGGCGGCAAGATCGTCCAGAAGCTCTGGCCGCCGCTGGCCGTGCCGGACTACGGAACCTACATCGCCCAGATCAACACCAAGGTGGACGGCATGTTCGCAGCCTTCGCGGGCTCGAACGGCTTCCGTTTCTTCCGCCAGTTCAACGAATACGGCCTGCGCAACAAGATCCCGCTGCTGGGCGGCATGACCGCCTTCGACGAGAGCCTGCTTCAGCAGATGGGCGACGACGCCCTGGGCCTGCTGTCGGTGAACTATTATTCCGCCACCATCGACAACCCGTCCAACAAGCGGTTCGTCGAGGGCATGCGCCGTGATTACAAGGTGGACCCCGGCTATTACGCCGCCGCCACCTACACCGCGGGCGCGGTCCTTGAGGCGGCGCTGAAGACCGCCGGGGGCGGCGGCGACAAGCAGGCCCTCATGGACGCGCTGCGCAACAACAAGGTGGAAGACACCTGCCGCGGCCCGGTGGCGTTCGACAAGTACGGCAACGTGATCGGCAACGTCTACATCCGCAAGGTGGCCAAGCAGGACGGCCGGCTGGTGAACGCGGTCATCAAGACCTACGAGAACGTCAGCCAGTTCTGGAACATGAAGGCCGAGGACTTCCTCAAGAACCCGGTCTACTCGCGCGACTATCCGCCGGCCAAGTTCCTGGAGAACTGAGCCCGCCCGCCCATGACCGCCGGGCCTCGCCCCGGCGGTTCAGGCACCCGCATGCCCGGCCCCGCGCCGGGCATGCCCGCCAACGCCGGACGGGCGTCGGCAAGCCGTGCCCCCGGCACGGGGTAGTCGGCCGGGCCCGCCCGGCCATGATGGTCCAGGCCAGGGGCGACCCCGCGCGCGGCCCCAACTTCCTCAGAGGACGACCAGAATGCAGTTCTGGCTCATTCAGACACTCAACAGCATCGCCTTCGGCGGCCTGCTGTTCCTCCTGTCGTCAGGCTTCTCGCTGATCTTCGGCCTGATGCGCATGCCGAATCTCGCCCACGGCGCCTTCTTCATGCTGGGCGCCTATTTCGGCGCGACCTACATGAATTGGGGCGTCAATTTCTGGATCGCCGCGCTGCTAGCCGGCCTGACGGTGGGCGCCCTCGGCATCATCCTCGAGCGCGGGCTGCTGCGGCGCCTCGCGGGGAATGCGCAGGGGCAGGTGCTGGTGACGCTCGGCGTCTCCTTCATCATCGCCGACGTCTGCCTGATGCTGTGGACCGGCGACCCCGTCCCCGTGCCCGCGCCGCAGTGGGCGCGGCCGCCGATCTTCCTCATGGGCTACGCCTTCCCCACCTATCGCCTGGTGGTGCTGGGCGTGGCGGTGGTGGCGGCGGTGCTGCTCTACATCCTCATGGAGCGCACCCGCCTCGGCGCCATGATCCGCGCCGGCGTGGACGACATGGAGATGGCGCGCGGCGTCGGCATCCGCGTGTCCCTGCTGTTCATGATGGTGTTCCTGCTGGGCGCCGCGCTCGCGGGCCTCGGCGGCACCATCGGCGGGCCGATCATGCAGGCCTATCCGGGCCTCGACCAGGACATGCTGCCGCTTGCGCTGGTGGTGGTCATCCTGGGCGGCGTCGGCAGCCTCATGGGGGCGTTCGTCGGCAGCTTCGCGGTGGGCTTCATCTACAATTTCGGCACCGCCCTGTTCCCCGACTTCGCCTACGTCATCCTCTTCCTTCCCATGGTGGCCGTGCTGGTGCTGATGCCCGAGGGCCTTTTCGCGGGGGCGCGCCAATGAACCGGAACGGCATCCTCGTCCTCATCGGCATCGCCCTCCTGGGCGTCGTGCCCTTCGTGATGGACGACTTCTTCATCAACCTCACCAGCCAGATCCTCTGCTATGCCCTGTTCGCGGTGAGCCTCAACCTCATCGTGGGCTATGGCGGCATGACCTCGCTGGGCCACGCGGCCTATTTCGGCATCGCCGCCTATGGGGTCACCTGGCTGCATACGGTGGCGGGTTGGGGGCAGCTTTCCTCCGCCATCGGCGCGGTGGCCGTCGCCACCGTCACGGCGGCCGTCTTCGGCGTGCTGGCGCTGCGGGCCAGCGGCCTGTCCTTCCTCATGATCACGCTCGCGCTCGGGCAGATCGTGTGGGGCGTGGCCTATCGCTGGGTGGGCCTCACCCAGGGCGACAACGGCATGCGCTTCCCGGTGCGTCCGGAGCCGCTGGGCTTCAACATCAACGGGGCCACCAGCTTCTACTACTTCTCGCTGATCGTGTTCGTGGTGTCGGTCTACATCATCTGGCGGGTGGTGCAGTCGCCCTTCGGGGCGGGCCTGCGCGGCACCAAGGACCAGCCGCGCCGCATGCGCATGCTGGGCCACAATGTGTGGATGATCCGCTGGGCAGCCTTCGTCATGTCCGGCTTCTGGGCCGCCATCGCCGGGCTGCTGTTCGTCTACTACCAGAAGTTCGTGAGCCCCTACGCCGTCTCGCTCCAGCAATCGGCCGAGGTGCTGCTCATGACCATCCTCGGGGGCGCGGGCACGCTCACCGGGCCCATGGTGGGCGCGGTCATCGTGACGCTCGTGAAGAACGTGGCCTCCTCCTACGTGGAGCGCTGGAACGCGCTGCTGGGCCTCATCTTCGTGCTGGCGGTGGTGTTCATGCCCACCGGCCTCGTGCCCGGCTTCCGCAAGCTCTGGGCCCGCCGCAAGGCGCCTCCACCGGCCGCACCGGCCGCGCCCGCCATCAAGCCTCAACCCTCGACGGAGCAAGCGTCATGAGCGCAGCGGCTCTCGAAATCTCCGGGCTGTCCAAGAGCTTCGGCGGACTGCATGTGACGCGCGACGTCTCCATGCGGGTCGCGCCGGGCGAGCGGCGGCTCATCATCGGTCCCAACGGCGCGGGCAAGACCACGCTGTTCAACCAGATCACCGGCGACCTGAAGCCCGACCGCGGCTCCATCCGCATGTTCGGCGAGGAGATGGTCCGCCTCAAGACGCAGAACCGCATCGCCAAGGGGCTGGCGCGCACCTACCAGATCCTCACGCTCTTTCCGCAGGACACGCTGCTTCACAACGTGGTGCTGTCCCTGCTGGGTCTGCGGGCCGAGCGCTGGGACTGCTGGCGCACGCTCGCCCGGCGCACCGACCTGTTCGACCTCGCCGGGGCGGCGCTGGCGCAGGTGGGGCTCGCCGACAGCGGCACCCGCCTCGTGGCGGAGACCTCCTACGGCGAGCGGCGGCGGCTGGAACTGGCCATGGCCCTGGCGCAGAAGCCCAAGGTGCTGCTGCTGGACGAGCCCCTGGCGGGCCTGTCCCAGGACGAGCGCAACTCGGTGAGCGACCTGCTCACCACCATCCCGCGCGACGTGACCATCATCATGATCGAGCACGACATGGACGTGGCGCTCGCCTTCGCGGAGAAGATCACCGTGCTGCATTTCGGCGAGGTGATCGTGGAAGGGACGCGCGCCGAAGTGGTGGCCGACCCGCGCACCCGGGAGATCTACCTTGGCGAATGACATCCTCGAACTCTCGGGCGTGCACGCCTATTACGGCGACAGCCATGTGCTGCACGGCATCGGCTTCTCGCTGCGCAAGGGCAGCCTGCTGGGCCTGCTGGGCCGCAACGGCGCGGGCAAGACCACCTGCATGAGCACCATCATGGGGTTCCTCAACCCCAAGCAGGGCTCCATCGTGCTGGAGGGCGAGCGCATCGGCGGCGCCAGTCCCGAGGCCATCGCCCGCAAGGGCGTCTGCCTCGTGCCCCAGGGACGGCGGATCTTCCGCTCCCTGACCGTGAAGGAAAACCTCCAGGTTGCGGAGCGGCGCGCATCCGACACCGCCGGTGCGTGGACGCTCAGCCGCGTGTTCGAGATCTTTCCCCGCCTCAAGGAGCGGCAGGCCCAGTTCGCGGGCTCGCTCTCCGGCGGGGAGCAGCAGATGCTGGCCATCGGCCGGGCGCTCATGGGCAATCCCCGCGTCCTGCTCATGGACGAGCCCTCGGAGGGGCTCGCCCCCCAGATCGTCGCGGATGTGGGCCGGATCATCGCCATGCTCAAGGCGGAGGGGCTGTCCATCATCCTGGTGGAGCAGAACATCAAGATGACCCTGAACCTTGCGGACGACATCGTGATCATCAATACCGGTCAGGTCGTCTTCTCCGGGCCGGCCACCGAGGCGGCCGCCGACCATAGCCTCATTTCCCATCATCTCGGGGTCTTCTGACCTCTTACTTCCTTCAGGATCGAGCCATGACCGAAGTCTGGAATTCCTACGGCCCGTCCGCCGGCCGGCGCCATGTGCCCTTCACGCGGCCCAAGAGCCTCACCGTGGACGTGCACTCCCACGTGGGCGTGCCCGCCGCCGCCGCCATCGTCGAGGGGCATCTCGACATCTCCACCATCCCGCTCGCCCGCTACGGCACGCCGGACACCAAGGCGCTCAACCGCCAGCAGGATGCCGACCGCCGCTCGCGCATGACGCAGTATGACGACCGCCTGAAGGACATGGACGCGGCCGGCATCGACAAGCAGCTCATCATGTGTCCCCCGCCCCAGTGCTACTACACGGTGAAGACCGAGATCGCCGCGAAGGCGACCCGCGTCGTCAATGACGGGCTGGCGGAATATGTGGCGGGCCGCCCGGACCGCTTCGTGGCGCTCGGCTCCGTGCCGCTCCAGGACGGGCGCCTCGCCGCCGCCGAGCTGGAATATGTCATGTCGCTCGGCATGAAGGGCGTGCAGATCCTCACCAACGTGGCGGGCAAGGAATTGTCCGATCCCGAATTCGCCCCCTTCTGGGCCAAGGCGGAGGAACTGGGCGCGCTGGTCCTGCTCCATCCCAACGGCTTCACGGAGGCTGAGCGCCTGTCGCGCTTCTACTTCAACAACGTCATCGGCAATCCGCTGGAGACCACCATCGCGCTCCACTACCTGATCTTCGACGGGGTCATGGAGCGGCATCCCAAGCTGAAGATCTTCGCCGTGCACGGCGGCGGCTTCGCCGGGGCCTATTGGGCGCGCATGGACCATGCCTGGGGCGCGCGCTCCGACGTGAAGGTCATCCCCCACGCGCCCACCACCTACCTGAAGCGCATGTATTTCGACACGGTGGTGTTCTCCGTGGAGCAGCTCGAAGCCCTCGTGCGCATGGCGGGCGTGGACCATGTGCTCATGGGCACGGACTATCCCTATGACATGGCCGACAGCGATCCCGTGGGCCATGTGATGGCCTCCGCGCTCGACGACGCGGCCAAGGCGGCCATCTGCGGCGGCAACGCCGTGAAGCTGCTGGGGCTCTGAGGCGGCGGCGCCGACCGTCCCTTCGGAGGTTTTCGAACCTCCGGCCTCTCCGGCCCCGGTCTCAGACCGGGGCCTTTTGTTTTCATGCCGCCCCGCTTGCCCGCGCCGGCCGCCGGTGATCAATGTGGGGAATGCGGCCCTTCGGCCGGGCCTTTCGGGAACAGCTTCCATGACCCTGCGCATGTACGGCTTCTGGCGCTCCATCGCCTCCTATCGCCTGCGGGTGGCCCTCGACCTGAAGGGCCTCGCCTATGAGGAAGTGTCCCTGGACATCCTCTCCGGCGCGCAGTTCACGCCGGAGTTCGACGCCATCAACGCGGCTCATGCGGTGCCCGCTTTGGTGGAGGAGGACGGCCACATCCTGTTCCAGTCCCTCGCGGTGCTGGAATATCTGGACGAGACCCATCCGGCCCCCGCTTTGATGCCCGCCGATCCGCGCGATCGCGCCTATGCGCGCGCCCTGGCCCTGGTGACGGTGGCCGATACCCACCCCCTGATGGTGCCGCGGGTGCGCAAGTATCTGGCGGAGACCTACGGCGCGGACGAGGCGGCGGTGACTGCCTGGGTCCGCCACTGGATCGGCAAGGGCATGGGCACCTATGAGCGCCTGCTGACCCGCCGCCCGCCCGCGCCCTATGCGCTGGGCGCGGCGCCGGGCATCGCCGACATCTGCATCGCGGGCCATGCCATGAGCGCCCAGATGTTCGGCATCGATTTCGCGCCCTATCCGGCCTTCGGCGCCCTCAGCGAGCGCCTGTTCGCGCTGGAGCCCTTCGCCCGTGCGCATGCGCGGAACCAGCCGGGCGCGCCGAAGCCGTAGCGCCGCTTCCCCTCGGAACGGGCCGGACGCTGACATTCTCGACGGCATGCAGGGCGATCCGCCCCGCCGCGCATGCGGGCGTTCCCGCGCGCGCTGCGTCGGGACATGCGTCGCGCGATGCCCGTGGCCGCAGGTCGTGTTCCGGCGCGCTGGCATTCCCGCATGCCGCCGGATAGCCTTGCCACATTGTTCGACCACGTCTTTTCGTGGGTCTTGAGAAGGACCTTGCCATGCGTTCTGTTTTGAAGCTCGCGACGGGTGCAGCGCTCCTGCTCCTTTCCGTCGGTACCGCAAGCGCATTCGGCCTCGCTCCCCCGCCCCCTGCCGCTCCCCAAGTGGAGACGGTCGCCCAAGGTTGCGGGCCGGGCTGGTGGCGCGGCCCCTGGGGCCACTGCCGCGATACGCCCTATTACGGCCCGCTCCCCGGCGGGGGATACAGCCCGGCGCCCGGACCGGTCTGGAACGGCTGCGCGCCCGGCTATTGGCGCGGTCCCTGGGGCCATTGCCGCGATACGCCCTATCACGGCCCGCTTCCCGGAGGGGGGTGGCAGTGATCCGTCCGGATCTCGCCCCTTCGATCCTTTCCGTCCTCAATTCCCGGGTTGAATCATGAAGCGCATCCTTCCCTTCCTGACAGCGGCGTCCCTGCTGGCCGGCGTGGCGCCGGCTCTGTCCCAGCAGCCGCCCGCCCCGCCCGTGGCGGCGGGCGTGACGTCCAACTATACCGAGGCCGATGCCGGTGCCGTGCTCAACGCCCGCCTCGCGGCCCTCAAGGCGGTGATGGGGCTGACGCCGGAGCAGGACAAGCTCTGGGCTCCGCTGGAGACCGCGATCCGCGACATCTCCAAGAGCGCCGCGCAGCGTCGGCAGGCCCGCGATGCCTTCCATCCGAAGACCTTCCTCGACATCCTGGAGGTGGCGGCGAAGGACGACGAGGCGCGGGCAAAGGACCTGCAGCGCTTCGTCACCGCGGCCAAGCCCCTGGTCGCCGCCCTGACGCCGGAACAGGTGCGGCGCATCCCGCCCTTCCTCGGCCTCACCGAGCGCGGGCAGCCCTCCACCCAGATCTGGATCTTCGAAGAAGAAGAGTGATCGGCGGCGGGGTCCTGCGACCGCAGGGCCCCGCCCCAGCCGGGCTCATTCCTCTAGCAGCGCCTGCATGATGCGCGCGCGGGTGAGCGGCAGGTGGCGCAGGCGCGCGCCCAGGGCCGCCGCCACGGCATTGCCGATGGCCGCCGCCGTGGGCCCCTGCGAGACCTCGCCCATGCCGAGGGGCGGGTGGCTCGGATCGCCGATGAGCCGCGTCTCGATGCGCGGCACCTCCGAGAAGCGCAGGATGGGATAGGTCTCCCAGGTATTAGAGGAGACCGCCCCGTCCGCGAACGTCACCTGCTCCTTCAGCGTCCAGGAGATCGCCTGGATGACGCCACCCTCCACCTGGTTGATGGCGCCGTCCGGATTGACCACGAGGCCGCCATCCACCGCGCACCAGGCGCGGGCGACGCGCACCTCCTCCTCGACGCTCACCTCCACCGCCATGGCGAGATAGGCGGCGGAATTCTTGTAGCGCGAGAAGGCGAAGCCCCGGGCGAAACCGTCCGGCGGCGGAGAGCCCCAGTCGCACATGCGCGCCGCCTCCTCGATGACGGCGCGTGCGCGCGGGTCGCTCATGAGGGAGAGGCGGTAGGCCACCGGATCCATGCCGGCGGCTTCCGCCAGCTCGTCCATGAAGCTTTCCAGGGCGAACACGTTGGTGAAGGCGCCGAGGCCGCGCATGGAAGAGGTGCGCGCCGGGGCGTCGGGCACGAAATGGTGCACCAGTCTCTGGTGCGGCAGGTCGTAGAGCAGGAAGCCGTTGCGCGTGGCGCCGCCGCCCAGCGCATCGGGGAAGTCGCCCGCCGGAGGCCGGGGCGGGGGCGTCTCCAGCGCCTCGGCGGACCAGAGGTTGACCCCGCCATTGGCGCCGGGCCGGTCCACATGGGTCGGGCTGCGGATGTCGATGGTCCAGTCGAGCGGCCGGCCGTCCGCGTCGAGCCCGGTATCCAGCGTGACGACCATGGGCGCGCCGAACGGGGCGACGCCCATCTCGTCCTCGCGCGTCCAGAGCACGCGCACGGTGCGGCCCGGATGGCCCAGCGCCACGATGGCCGCATCGAAGGCGGCGTCGTCCGCGCCGTTATGGCCGTAGCAGCCGGCGCCCTGGCGGTGGATGACCTGCACCGCCTCCGGCGCGAGCCCGAGCGCCCGCGCGATGGCGCCGCGCAGGGGGAAGACGCCCTGCGTATGGCTCCACACCGTGAGGCGCCCGTCCGCGAAGCGGGCGAGGCCGCAGGAGGGGCCGATGGAGCCGTGGGCGAGAAAGGGCTTGGAATAGGTGGCCGAGAGGCGGTGCACGGGCGTCCCCGGGGGCGCCGCCCCGCGCTCCACCACGCGCGCCGGGGCGGTGTCGAGATGGTTCAAGAACTGCGCGTCGGCATGTTCCGGGCCGAGGGCGAGACCGCCCTCGAAGCGGGCGCGCTCGCGCAGCCGCTCGAAGGCGAGATGCACGCGGGATTCGTCCTCGCCCACCACCGCGACAACGTCGCCGGTGCGAAACAGCGCGACGGCGCCCCGCCCCGCCTTCAGCGCGGCGGCCTCGTCCAGGGCCACGAGCCGGGCGCCCTTGCGGGGCCGGTGCAGCACGCGGGCATGCAGCAGGTCGGGCGCTGTGATGTCGTGGATGAAGGGCGCGCCGCCCACCTTCTCAGGCAGGTCCGTGCGGGGGACGTCGGTGCCCAGGGTGCGCATCTGCGCGCGGGTCTTCACCGGCGCGGCGCCGGTGGCGGCGCGGGTGAGGTCGAGATCGCCCGACAGCGCCCAATAGTCGAGCCCGGTGGCCTCGCCGTCGCGCAGCAGCCGGCCGTCCTCCACCGCGAGGCTTTCGAGGGGGCATTGCAGGCGCCCGGCGGCGGCCTCCAGCATCAAGGAGCGCACTTCCGCGCAGACGAGGCGCAGCGCCGCGCCGCCCACCTGCACGGACAGGCTTCCGGCGGTGAACCCCTCATTGGGCGTCGCGTCCGTGTCGCCCGAGGCGAGGTCGACGCGGCCGAGATCCACATCCAGTTCCTCGGCCGCGATCTGGGTCATGGCGGTGAGGATGCCTTGGCCCAGCTCCACCTTGCCGGTGCGCACCGCGACGCGCCCCGTGTCGGGGAAGCCGATCCATTGCTCCAGGCGGGGATTGTCCGCGAGGCTGCCGGGCAGCGTGTTGGGGATCATGCCGCTTCTCCCCGCAGGAGGGCGGCGGCGCGCTCCACGGCGCGGATGATGCGCTCGTGGGCGCCGCACCGGCACAGATGGGGGTCGAGCGCCGCCACGATGGCCGCGCGGTCAGGGGAGGGCGTGCGGTCCAGCAGCGCCTTGGCGGACATGAGGATGCCCGAGAGGCAATAGCCGCACTGGCCTGCCTGTTCCGCCAGGAAGGCGGTGCGCAGGGGATGGTCCGCGAGGCTCTCCGCCGTCTCGATGGTGCGCCCGTCCGCGTCCATGGCGAGATGGGAGCAGGCATAGGTCGGCTTGCCGTCCATCAGCACCATGCAGGCGCCGCACTGTTCCTGCCCGCAGCCGAAGCGGGAGGCGCGCAGGCCCAGAATGTTGCGCAGCGCGTGAAGCAGGGGCGCGGTCTCATCCACCGCGAGGGCGGACGGCGTTCCGTTCACGGTCAAGGTGATCTCAAGCGCCATACGCGTCCCCGAAAGCTCCCGCCGGAGCGGTTCCGGCGGCATCGGTTATGAAAGTGACTTTCTTGTCCCGCAAGATGTTTTACATATGCGGGGTAATGAGGCGGGCGAAGCGCCGGGGCGGCCTATGCCTCGCCCTGGGGCGGCACCCGGTAGATGCGCAGGCAGATGGCGAGCATGGAATAATAGCCCAGCAGCCCCGCCAGCTCGACCACCGCCTTTTCGCCGAATCGCGCTTGGGCGGCCGCGAAGATGTCGTCCGGCACGTCGTTGGTGGCGAAATAGGTGCTGGCGAAGCGGTAGACCAGCTCGTCGTCCGCGTCGTCGAACGTGGGAACCTCGTCCTTTTCCAGCGCGGCGATGACCGGCTCGGGAACGCCCGCCTTGCGCGCCTCATGGACGTGGACGGACCATTCGTAGGTGGCGTCCCAATGCCGGGCGACCACGAGGATGGCCAGCTCCGACAGGCGGGGCGAGAATTCCGTGCCGTAGCGGCAGAAGACCCCCAGGGACTGCGCGGTCTTGGCCAGTTCCGGGCTGCCCAGCAGCAGGTGGTAGATATAGGGCACGGTCTTGCGCGGCCCGGAGGCGATGGCCTCGAAGATGGGCTTCTGCTCGGGGGTGAGACGGTCGGGCGAGAGTTCGCGGAAACGCTTGGTCACGCTGTTTTTCCTCCGAGGCGGCGCTACTTTGGCGCCTATCCCTATCACCGCCAGCGAACCCGGCGGAATTTTTTGTTGATCGATCGATAATTCTTGCCCGGCTCCGGCTTGTCAATTATGGCCGTTGCACGGGCTCAGCCCGCCAATGAACGTGACGCCCCTGTCCAGCCCCAGAATGCGGCGCGGGGCGTGGAGGAACACACATGAGCGGCAATTCGGATCGTCCGACCGTTGGCGTGGTCGGGCTTGGCATCATGGGTCTGTCCTATGCGCGCAACCTGCGCGCGGCGGGATTCTCCGTCATCGGCTTCGACGTGGCGGAAGCCGCGCTGAAGGCGCTGGCGGACGTGGGCGGCGAGGTTGCCGCCTCGCCGAAGGCGCTGGCGGAGACCGCGGACGTCATCCTGATCGCGCTCGCCAGCGTGGACGCCGTGAAGGTGACCTGCGGGGGCGAGGCGGGCATGATCCACTCGGTGCGCCCCGGCACCGTGGTGTGCGAGATGGGCACCTTCCCGCTTTATGCCAAGGACTATGTGCGCACCCTCTTCGAGCCCAAGGGCGTCGTGGTGCTCGACTGCCCGGTCTCGGGAACGGGCGCCCAGGCGGTTTCCCGCGACCTCGTGGTCTATGCCTCTGGCGATGAGGCGACGGTGGAGCGCATCCGCCCGGTGTTCGACGGCTTCGCCCGCAACACGCGCTATGTGGGTCCGTTCGGCGCGGGCATCAAGCTGAAGTTCGTCGCCAACCTGCTCGTCACCATCCACAACGTGGCGGCGGCCGAGGCCCTGGTGCTGGCGGAGCAGGCGGGGCTCGACCTCGGCATGGTCTATGAGGCCATCAGCGACGGCGCGGGCACCTCGCGCATGTTCGAGGTGCGCGGCCCGCTCATGGTGAAGGAGACCTACCAGCCCGCCACCATGAAGATGGATGTCTACATGAAGGACATCACCCTCATCATGGACTTCGCCCGCGACGTGCGCGCGCCGACCCCCCTGATGGCGGCCACGATCCCCTATTACACGGCTGCGCTGGCCGCCGGCCGCAATGCCGACGACACCGCCGCCGTGCATGCTGTGCTGAAGGAAATGACCGAGAAGAAATGAGCCCGCGCCGGGCCGGCCGGGGAGCCCCGGCCGGTCAGGCCCGCGCCGCCAGCAGGGCACGATAGCCCGCGAAGAACAGGTCCAGCGCCTCGGTGATCATCTCGCTCTTCGAGGCGTGGACCTTGGTGCCGTACACGTAGCGGCGCACGCCGTAATAGAAGATCCCGCCCTGGAGTTGCCAGGCGATCTCCAGGTCGTGGGGCAGGCTGTCCTGCCCCAAATCGAGCCCTGCCTCATGGTGGAATTCGCGCACGATGCGCGAGAGGATGCGGTCCTCCACCAGCGCCAGATAGCGCTCGTTGATGTTCACGCCCTTCAGCCCGGCGAAGAAATAGATGCGCATCCACTGCGGGTTGAGGATGGCGTCGGTATATTCCTCGTAGAAGGTCTGGAGGCGCTCGCGCAGCGGCCGCGCGCGGTCGGTCAGCAGCGTGTCCCAATGGGGCTTCCACTGGTCGAGATAGACGACCTTGTAGATCTCCTGGATCAGGGCGTCCTTGTTGGGGAAATAGCGATAGAGCAGGGGCTGGGTGGTGCCCAGGTGTCGCGCCAGTTCCCGCGTCCCGCCGTCGAAGCCGACCTGCGCGAAATACTCGATGGACTTGGCGAGGATTTCCCGCCGCCGGTCCGCCGCGCTGAGCCGCCGCTTGGCCGGTGCCGCCTCCATGCGCGCGGGCGCCCTGACCGCTGCCGTCTTCCGCCCTTGCCCCGCCCGGCTCATGGGGTCTCCTTCATCTCATCAAGACCTTCATAAGCGACCCTAGAAGTGAGCGCGATACCTGAATTTGCGGTGGATCAGACCGCAGAGTCTTTTGCGTTGCAGCACAATTCATCTCCGGGGTCACTCTTGCGCGCCGCCTCTCCATGTGTATTTATCGATCGATAACAACACAAGGGAGGCCCCACATGAAGGTCAATCGCGCCGCCATCTACGAAGCCGCGGAAAAGCTCTCCAACTGGGGCCGGTGGGGCGCCGACGACCAGATCGGCACGCTCAACAACATCTCGCCGGAAGACGTCATCAATGCCGGCAAGCTGATCAAGCGGGGCAAGGTGTTCGCCCTCGGCCTGTCGCTGAAGGAGCCGATCCAGTCCGGCCTGTTCGGCGGCCGCTGGAACCCCATCCACACCATGCTCGCCACGGGCACCGATGCTGCCGCCGGCGTTCAGGACAATCCGGCGCCGTACCTTCGCTATGCGGACGACGCCATCAACATGCCCTGCCAGGCGTCCACCCAATGGGACGCACTCGCCCACATCTTCCTCGACGACAAGATGTACAACGGCTTCGACGCGACGCTCGTGGACGTGAAGGGCGCGAAGAAGCTCGGCATCGAGAATGTGCGCGACAAGATGGTGGGCCGCGGCGTGCTGCTGGACGTGGCGCGCTTCAAGGGCGTCTCCTCGCTCGCCGACGGCTACGCCATCACCAACAAGGACCTGGACGACACCGCCGCCGCGCAGGGCGTGGAGATCCGCAAGGGCGACTTCGTCATCGTGCGCACCGGCCACCAGGAACGCTGCCTCGCGAAGGGCGACTGGAGCGGCTATGCGGGCGGCGCCGCGCCGGGCCTCGCCTTCGAGACCTGCTACTGGATCCGCGAGCACGACATCGCCGCCATCTGCGCCGACACCTGGGGCTGCGAGGTGCGCCCCAACGAGACCGACGAGGCGAACCAGCCCTGGCACTGGGTGGTCATTCCCGCCATCGGCATCTCCATGGGCGAGATCTTCTATGTGAAGGAGCTCGCCGAGGATTGCGCGGCGGACAAGGTGTATGAGTTCTTCTTCTCCGCGCCGCCGCTGCACCTTCCGGGGGGCGCGGGGTCGCCCATCAATCCCCAGGCCATCAAGTAAGGACCTGTTCCCATGGCGACTTTCCTGAAGCGCGGCCGCGACGCGGCCGCGCGGGCAGAGGACCTTTCCAAGGTCCGCCATACGGTCGAAGGCATCCTGGCGGACATCGAGGCGCGCGGCGATGCCGCCGTGCGCGAGCTGTCCGTGAAGTTCGACGGGTGGAACCGCGAGGATTTCCGCCTCTCCGAGCAGGAGATCGAGGCGTGCCTCGCCAAGCTCACCAAGCGTGACCTGGACGACATCCGCTTCGCCCAGGAGCAGGTGCGCAACTTCGCCCAGCACCAGAAGGACGCGCTCAGGGACATCGAGGTGGAGACGCTGCCCGGCGTGGTGCTCGGGCACAAGAACATCCCGGTGAACTCGGTGGGCTGCTATGTGCCCGGCGGAAAGTATCCGCTGCTCGCCTCGGCCCATATGTCGGTCATCACGGCGAAGGTGGCCGGGGTGAAGCGCATCATCACCTGCGCGCCGCCCTACCAGGGCGCCCCCGCGCCCGCCATCGTCGCCGCCCAACATCTGGCCGGCGCGGATGTCATCTATTGCCTGGGCGGCGTCCAGGCGGTGGGCGCCATGGCCATCGGCACGCAGACCATCGAGCCGGTGGACATGCTGGTGGGCCCGGGCAACGCCTTCGTCGCCGAGGCCAAGCGCCAGCTCTACGGGCGGGTGGGCATCGACCTGTTCGCCGGCCCCACCGAGACGCTGGTGATCGCCGACGACAGCGTGGACGCGGAGATGTGCGCCACGGACCTGCTTGGCCAGGCCGAGCACGGGCCGAACTCGCCCGCCATCCTCCTCACCAATTCCGAGAAGCTCGCCCGCGAGACCATGGCCGAGGTGGAGCGCCTGCTCACCATCCTGCCCACCGCCGCCATCGCGCGGCAGGCGTGGGAGGAATATGGCGAGGTGATCGTCTGCGACAGCTATGAGGAGATGGTGCGGGAGGCGGATCGCATCGCCTCGGAGCATGTCCAGGTCATGACCCGCGACCCGGACTATTTCCTCAACAACATGACCAATTACGGCGCGCTGTTCCTGGGACCGCGCACCAATGTGTCGTTCGGCGACAAGGTCATCGGCACCAACCACACCCTGCCGACCCTGAAGTCCGCCCGCTATACGGGTGGCCTGTGGGTGGGCAAGTTCCTGAAGACCTGCACTTATCAGAAAGTATTGACCGACGAGGCCTCGGCCATGATCGGCGAGTATTGCTCTCGCCTGTGCATGCTCGAAGGCTTCGCCGGTCATGCGGAACAGGCCAATGTCCGCGTGCGCCGATACGGCGGCCGTAACATCCCCTACGCAACGGCTGCCGAGTGAGGGCAGGCCGGCGCGCGGCTTTGCCCCGCCGGCCTTGCGGATTTGGTCCAACTGGGGCTCGCAGGCGTTTCCTCCGGCGAGCCCCTCTTTCTTGTGAGGCCGCGCCGTTCCGCGCGCCCCGATGGAGCGTTCCATGGACATTCCGAAGACGCCGAGCTTCGCGCTCACCGGCAAGCGCGCCCTCGTCACCGGCGCGGGCCGGGGCATCGGGCTCGGGGCGGCGGCGGCGCTGGCGCAGGCCGGCGCCCATGTGGTGCTCGCCGCCCGCACGCCCGACGAGATCGAGGCGGCGGCCGCGACCCTGCGCGCGGAGGGCCTGAGCGCGGAGGCGCTGGCGCTGGACGTGACCGACCTTGCCGCCGTGCGTGCGGCCCTCTCCGCCCGTCCCGCCTTCGACGTGCTGGTGAACAATGCGGGCACCAACAAGCCCAGCGCCTTTCTGGATGTGACCGAGGAGAGCTACGACCTCGTCATGGGCATCAATGTCCGCGCCGCCTATTTCGTGGCGCAGGCGGTCGCGCGGGGCATGGTGGACGCGGGCAAGGGCGGCTCCATCATCCACATCTCGTCCCAGATGGGGCATGTGGGCGGGCCGCGCCGCTCGGTCTATTGCGCGTCCAAATGGGCCATGGAGGGCTTCTCCAAGGCCATGGCCATCGAGCTGGGGCCGCTGGGCGTGCGGGTGAACACCGTGGCGCCCACCTTCATCGAGACGCCCATGACCAAGCCCTTCTTCGCCGACGCGGCGTTCCGCGAGAGCGTGGTCTCCAAGATCAAGCTCGGGCGCATCGGGCAGGTGGAGGATCTGATGGGCGCCATCGTCTTCCTCGCCAGCGACGCGTCCGCGCTCATGACCGGCTCCTCCCTGGTGGTGGACGGGGGCTGGACGGCGGAGTGAGCCCCAAAGGGGTGAGCCCGAACATGCAAATGCCCGGGCCAAGGCCCGGGCATCGCGCCGTCGGTCAGGTCAGGCGGGTCACTGCGCCTTGATCTTGTCGAGCCAGGGCTTGGCCTGCGGGAACTCCTTCAGGAGCGCCGCATAGACCTCCGGCGCGGTGGCGCGGAAGGACGCGAGGTCCGGCTCCACCAGCTCCACCTTGCCGCTCTTCTTGATGGTCTCCAGCGCGGCCGCGTAGTCCTTCTTGTAGTGGTCGATGGCGAAGGTCACGGCCTCGGCGGCGGAATCGGTGAAGATCTTCTGCTGCTCGGGGGTGAAGCCGTCCCAGCGCGACTTGGAGATGATGATCAGCGCCGGCATGTACATGATCTTGGTGAGCGAGAAGGTCTTCGACACCTCGATGAAGCGGTCCTGGAGGAACAGGTCGGGAGAATTCTCCGCCGCGTCCACCGCCCCGTTCTGGAGCGCCATGTAGAGTTCCGTGTAGGCCATGGGGGTGGGCTGGGCGCCCAGCGCCTTGTAGGCGGTCACGTAGCCCGGGCCGGGGATGACGCGGATCTTCAGGCCCTGCATGTCGGCGGCGGTCTTGATGACGCGGCCGTTGGTGAAGATGTCCCGCTCCAGCGCCGAGATGAAGCCGAGGCCCACCATGCCGTATTGCGGCAGCAGGCCCAGCATTTCCTTGCCGATCGGCCCCTGGAGGGTCTTGTTGGCCTCGTCCACCGAGGAGAACAGGTACGGGAAGGAGAAGACGGTGTAGTCCTTCACCGTGTTCTCCAGCGGCGCCTCGCCGGTGACGACGATGTCCTGCGTGCCGGTGCGCACGGACTGGATCATCTTCACCTCGCCGCCGAGCTGGGCGGCCGGGAAGACGTTGATCTTGATCTGGCCCTTGGACTTCTCGGCCACCAGTTCCGCCAGCTTGGCGGCGGCGGCGTGGTAGTGGCTGGCCGTGGTGAGCACATGCCCGGCATTCAGCTCGATGGTCTGCGCCCCGGCGGCGAGCGTGCCGGCGAGCAGCATGGCGGAGGACAAAAGACAGCGCGCGGTTCTCAGCATGGTCGGTCCTTCTCTGGTCGGTTCTTGTTTCAACGGCCCGTTCGGGGCCGGCTCACAGCAGGGCCAGCGAGAGCGCGGGCACGTAGCTGATGATCAGGACGTCGATGGTCAGCACGGCGAGGAAGACCAGGACGGGCTTGGTCATGGCATCCATGCTGACGCCGGAGATTTCCGAGGCGACGTTGAGGTTCACCGCCACCGGCGGCGTCACCATGCCGATGGCGATGTTCACGATCATCACCAGGCCGAAATGGATGGGGTCGATGCCGTACTTGATGGCGAGCGGCGCCAGGATCGGCCCCAGGATCAGGATGGTGGCCAGCGCCTCCATGAAGGTGCCCACCACGAACAGCAGCACGTTCACCAGCAGCATGAACATGATGGCGTTGGTGGCGATCTGTCCCACCAGCTCCGCAAAATAATGCGGGATGCGGTTGATGGTCATGGCATGGCCGAACAGCGCGGCGAAGGCGACGATGAGCATGACCATTCCGGTCATGACAGCGCTGTCGTTGAGGATCTTCAGGATGTCGCCGAACGAGATCTCCCGGTAGACGAACACGCCCACCACGAAGCCGTAGACCACCGCCACGACAGAGGCTTCCGTGGCCGTGAAGGCGCCCGAATAGATGCCGCCCAGGATGATCACCGGCATGAGCAAAGCGAGCAGGGATTCGCGCCCCGTCACCCACACCTCCTGGAGCCAGGCGCGGAACGAGACCGGCTTGGTGCGGTCGAAATCGTTGAGCTTGGCGTAGGCGCAGATGGTGAGGATCAGCGTCAGGCCGATGAAGATGCCGGGCAGGATGCCGGCGATGAACAGCCCGCCGATGGAGACGTTGGCCACGAGCCCGTAGATGACCATGGGCAGCGAGGGCGGGATGATGGCGCCCAGCTCCCCGCCCACCGCCACGGTCGCGGCAGCGAAGGGCTTGGGATAGCCCTTCTTCACCATGGCCGGGACCATGGTGGCGCCCACCGCCGCCGTGGTGGCGGAGGAGGATCCGGAAATGGTGGAGAAGAACATGCAGGTGAGGATGGCCGCCGCGCCCACCCCGCCCCGGATCCAGCCCAGGAGCGCGCTGGCGAGGCCGATGAGCCGGGCGGAAATGCCGCCGGCCTTCATGATGTTGCCGGCCAGCACATAGAAGGGGATCGCCAGGAGCGCGAAGGAATCCAGGGATTCGAACACGTTCTGGGGGACGGCGATGAGGTTGATCCCCCGCTCCAGCAGCGCCACCACGGCCGACAGGCCCATCACCGCGAAGATGGGAACGGACAGCGCCAGGGTCAGGGCCATCGTGCCGAACAGAAGGGCCATGTCTTTGTCTCCCGTCAGACGATGGAGGCCGCCGCTTCCTCCGCCGCGGCCTGGGCGGCGCGGCGTTCGGAACGGCGCTGGAAGTGGCGCTCGACCATGAGGGCGAGGATGTTGACGATGGCGACCACCGACCCCGCGGGCATGGCGGCGTAGACCCACCCCATGGGCAGCGCCATGACAGTGGAGGTCTCCACCATGCCGAACTCCACCCACCGCACGCCGAGCCAGACCAGCAGGGCGAAGAAGGCGACGGTGATGAGGAGGCCGAGGGTGCGCGTTGCGTCGCCGAGTGCGGCGGGCAGGGCGTCCACCACGCTGTCCATGGCGATCAGCGCCCCGGAGCGCGACGCCACGGCGGCCCCCAGGAAGATGCACCAGACCATGAGGTAGCGGGCCAGTTCCTCGGTCCAGGGGGCGGCGACGATGATGCCCATCTTGGGCAGCACGAAGCGGACGCAGATCTGGATGGAGACGGTGATCACCATCACCCCCAGCATGGCGCCCACCACGTGGCGGAGCACGGTGTTCAGCCCCGCGATGATGCCGAAGACCCGTTTCACATCCTGTCTCCGCCGTCTCTGTTCAGGTCGCTTCAGGCCACGTTTGGATCGGCCCGGCGGCTCTCGCCGATGGACCGCACGAGGTTTTCCGACACCGTCTCGATATGCTTGCGCAGCAGCTTCACGCCGCCCTCCACGTCCCGCAGGCGCGCGAAGGCCAGCAGGTTGCGGTGGTCCACCAGCTCGTGGTCCACGTCGGCCACCACGGCGAGCTGGAGGTTGATGTAGCGGTTGGCGTTGTCGTGGACGCCCTTCAGCAGCTTCAGCGCGATGGTGCGGCCGGCGGCGGCGTAGAGGGCGGAGTGGAAGCGCCAGTTGAACTCGCCCCAGGTGCCCACTTCGCTCGCGGCGCTCTCCGCGATGATGGCGTCGGCCAGTGCGAAGTCCGCCTCGCTCATGCGGGGGATGGCGAGGGCGAACAGCCAGGTCTCCAGCTCCGCGCGGATCTCGAACATCTCCTGGATCTCGGCGAGGGAGAGGGACGAGACGACGGTGCCCTTGTGCACCTCCGACACCACGAGGCCCTCGGCCTCCAGCTGCCGGATGGCCTCGCGCAGCGGCACGCGGGAGACGCCCAGCTCCGCCGCGAGCTTCTCCTGGCGCAGGGGAGTCCCTTCCGGCAGGTCGCCGGAAACGATCCGCTGGCGCACTGCGCTCACGATCTGGTCGGTGAGGGACTGCCTGCCGAGCTTCGTCACGATCCGCTCCAAAATTGAATACGATATTCAGTGACGAGAGCGGGCGCATTCCGCAAGCGCAGAATTTGACCGTTTCCTGCCTCAAAATCGCGCATTCAGGGGCCTTGTGCCGGGCCATCTCGGGATGATAATCGAATATTGTATTCAATTTTGGCGTGAGGCAAGAGCCATGACCCGGTGGAGCGGCGTATTCCCGGCGGTGACCACGAAGCTGAAGGAAGATGGCGCGCTGGACCTTCCCGCGCTCCAGCACAGCGTGGACCGGCTCATCGCCAGCGGCGTGTCCGGCGTCATCCTCCTGCCCATGCTGGGCGAGAACGCCTCGCTCACCATGGACGAGCGCGCCCAGGTGCTGACGGCAGCGAAGGAAGCGGTGGCGGGCCGGGTGCCCATGCTGAGCGGGCTGGCGGAAGTGTCGTCCCGTTCCGCCGCCGAGGCGGCCCGCGCCTATGAGAAGCTGGGCGCCGAGGGCCTGATGGCCTTCCCGTCTATCGCCTACAAGAGCGACAAGCGCGAGACCGTGCGCTGGTACAAGGATCTGGCGGCCGCGTCCGGCCTGCCCATCATGATCTACAACAACCCCATCGCCTATGGCGTGGACTGCACCCCCGACATCCTGGAGCAACTGGCGGACACGCCCGAGATCGTCTGTATCAAGGAAGAGAGCGGCGACATCCGCCGCGTGACCGACGTCTACAATGCCTGCGGCGACCGCTTCGCCGTGTTCTGCGGCGTGGACGACCTGATCCTGGAAAGCGCCGCGCTGGGTGTCACGGGCTGGGTCTCGGGCATGACCAATGCGTGGCCTGAGGAATGCGTGCGGCTGTTCAACCTCTGCCGCGCCGGCCGCTTCGAGGAGGCCCGGCCGCTCTACCGCCTGCTGACCCCCGCCTTCCACCTGGATACCCATGTGAAGCTGGTTCAGTACATCAAGCTGGCCGAGCACTTCGTCTATGGCGCGCCCGAATGGGTCCGCTCGCCCCGCCTGCCGCTGGACGGCGACGAGCGCGCGCAGGTGAGCGCCGTCATCCTCGACACCATCGCGCAGCTGAAGGGCAAGGCGGCCGCCTGAGCGCCGCTTCCCCGCTCAAACGCGAACGGGCCGCCCGAAAGGCGGCCCGTTCTGCATTTCAGGGAGGCGAGAGTCAGTGGCGCGCTTCGGCGTGCCAGCGCAGCAGATAGGCGCGCAGCCGCTCCACCGCCTTCACCACCACCGCGCCCAGCAGCGCGATCTCTACGATGCCGGCGAACACGCCCACCGAATCGGCGAACCGCCCCGCCTGCATCATGCTTCCGCCGATGCCCGGCCCGCCCATGAGCATCTCCGTCACGACAGTGGTGATGAGGCCCACCGGCACGGCGATCTGGATGCCCGTGAGGATCTGCGGCAGCGCCATGGGCAGAACCACTTCCCGCAGCACCTGGCTTTCCTTCGCCCCGAACGAGCGGGCCGACCAGATCACCCATTTGTCCACCCCCAGCGTGCCCGAATAGGTGGCGCTCACCACCGGGAAGAAGCACGAGAAGGCGATCATCACGATCTTGGACGTGTCGAAGATCCCAAACCACAGGATGAAGATGGGCAGGAACGAGATTTTCGGCATGGGAAAGCCGATGGAGATGAGCGGGTCGAAGAACCAGCGCACCGCCGCGTTGCGCGCCATGAGCACGCCCAGCGGGATCGCGACCGCGACCCCGATGCAGAACCCCGCCGCCGCCCGGTAGAGCGTCAGTCCGAGGTCCATGAACACCTTGCCGTTCAAGGCATTGGCATAGATCCGCTCGATCACGGCCGAAAGGCGCGGTAGCAGGAAGGGATGCACCAGGCCGAGCCGGGTGACGGTTTCCCACGCGATCAGCAACACGGCGATGACCAGAAGCTGGATCGCCGTGTCGCCAGTGAGCTTGCGCCAGAGCGTGCGGAAGGCGCCCGCCAGCGGGGACCTGGGGTTTCCCATGGTCCGTCCCGCCGTCCGGGGCGCGGAGAAGGTGGGGGAAGCGGGGCGGTTCATGGCTCCCTCCAGCGCAATTGGTGGCGCACGAACGCGCCGTAGAGGCGGTCGGCGGCGAAGCCGACGCTCGCCACAACGAGGATCACCGCGAACATGGCCGCATAGGCCCCGCCGTCTCCCAACTGGCTGATGAGATAGCCGAATCCGTCCTTGGCGATGACGAATTCCGACGAGACCATGAGGATGAAGGCGAAGGCGAGCGCGGTGCGGATGCCGTTCAGAAGGTCGGGCATGGCCGCCGGCAGCGTCACCTGGATGAGCGTCGCCGCGCGCGAGGCGCCGAGACTCCGGGCGGACCAGATGAGGAAGGGGTTCACGCCCCGCGCGCCGTTATAGGCGGAGATGATCACCGGCAGCAGGCAGCCGATGAAGATGAGGACGATCTTCGACATGTCGCCGAGGCCGAACCAGATCATCATCACCGGGATGAGCGCCGACTTGGGCATGGGGTAGAATAGCTGGACGATGGGATTCACCAGCAGCCGCACGGACTTGAAGGTGGCCATCAGCAGCCCCGCCGCCGATCCCACCACCACCGCGAGGGCAAATCCCATGGCGGCGCGATAGAGGGAATGGCCGCCCTGACGCAGCAATTCGCCGTCGAGGATCAGGCCCCACAAGGCCTCTCCCACCGCCTGGACATCCGGCAGGAGCTGGTTGGAGATGGGCCCGTTGGCGAGAAACTCCCAGATGCCCAGGCAGATGAGGAGGGGCGTGTAGCGCCAGAGCGTGTTGAGGGTGGCGCCCATCAATGCGCCCCCCTGGTGGCGGCGATGGCCTGGTCGCGCACGAGGCCCCAGATATGCTCGCCCAAGTCCATGAATTCAGGGCGCTTTGTGATTTCGTCTCCGCGCGTGCGGTCCAGCTCCACGTCCAAGACATGCTGGATGCGGCCGGGGCGGGCGCTCATGATGGAGATGCGGTCGGAGAGGAAGACGGCTTCCTGCACGTCGTGGGTGACGAACACCACGGTCTTGCGGGTGCGCTCGAAAATGGAGCGCAGCTCCTCCTGCATGACCCGGCGGGTCTGCGCGTCGAGGGCGCCAAAGGGTTCATCCATCAGCAGAATCTCAGGATCCACCGCCAGCGTCCGGGCGATGGCGGCGCGCTGCTGCATGCCGCCGGAGAGCTGGGAGGGATAGGCGTTCTCGAAGCCGGAGAGATGGACGAGGTCGATGAAGTGGCGCGCCCGCTCCTCCCGGTCCTTCTTCGGCAGGCCGAGCTTTTCGAGCCCGTACAGCACGTTCTGGATCACCGTCTTCCAGGGGAACAGCGCGAAGTTCTGGAAAACGATGCCCCGTTCCGGACTTGGTCCCGTCACCTCGCCGCGCGCGGTCTCGATGACCCCCGACTGCACCGGCACGAAGCCGCCGATGAGATAGAGCAGGGTGCTCTTGCCGCAGCCCGAAGGGCCGAGGAGGGAGTGGAACTCGTTGGCCCGGATATGAAGGGTGATGTGGTCCAGGGCGGTGACGCCGCCCTGTCCCCCGCGCCCGCCATAATGATGGCTGACGTCGCGAATCTCGATGCCGATGCCCCCGGCGCCGGTGTCGGTCCGGGCGGCGCTCATTGGCTCTTTCCTTCGCTCGCCTGGATCCGCTTCTTCGCCTCCAGAACGAAGCTCTGGTCCTCGTATTTCGGCGCGACCTGGAAGGCGGAAGGCAGGGCGCCGGCCTTCACCGAGGCGTCCAGCATGGCCTGGATGCCGGGGATGTTGGGCACCAGATAGGGGTCGCGGAAATAGTCTTCCTTGGTGAACATGTAGGCGAAGTTCTCGGGCGGCTGCTTCATGAACTTGCCGATGATCTCCGCGCCCGCCTGCTTGTTCTTGGGGTCCATGAACCAGCGCATGGCGGTGACGTGGTCCTCCATGAAGTCCAGCATCGCGGCCTTGTTCTTCTGGAGGAAGTCGGTGCGGGCGGTGAGGAAGACGAGGGAGGAGGGGCCCACCGCGTCGGCCACCGAGAACAGCTTGCGGAACTTCCCGCTCTTGGTGAGCTGGCCGTACATGGGCTGGAGCACCGGGCCGGTGTCCACCTTCGCTTCCTCGATCATGGCCGGCACGTTGGGGAAGGCCACCTCGATGGAGGTGAAGTCGCGCTTGTCCTGCATGCCCTTGTTGAGCAGCATCACCCGCATGCCGGTGTCGGAGGCCGAGCCGATGGCGTTGGTGGCGACGCGCTTGCCCTTCAGGTCCTCGGGGGTCTTGATGGGGCTGTCGGCCTTCACCAGGAAGCTGTCCGAATGGTGCCCGTCCACGCCGTCCTGGATGATGTCGGCGATCACCTTCACGTCCAGCCCGGCATTGGTGGCGGCGAGCGCCAGCGCGGTGGCCGAGAAGGCGGCCATGTCGATCTCGCCCGCCGCCATGGCGGTGATCTGCGGGGTGGAGCCGCGGAACAGGATCGGCTCCACCACATAGGTCTTGCCGTAATGCTTGAGGATGGAGGGGTTGGAATAGAGAACCGGGATCATGTGGCCCGGCATGGTGGACCAGCCGATGCGGATCTTGACCGGCTCCGCCATGGCGGACCCTGCCGCGACCATTCCGGCCGCGATGATGCCGATGCGGGCGAGCCGCTGGATGAGCGCCCTCATAGTGTCCTCCCGAGTGTTGCGTCCGCCGCCGTTGACCGGTGGTCGGAAGATCCAGGGCGTGCCGGACCAGGCCGGGAGCCCCGTGAGCGTCCCCTCCGGGCGCCTTGGCGTGCGCGTTTCGGAGGATGTTGGAAGTTCGGATGTTAGAAATTTTGCACGATGTTCGCTTTTGATCTTCTCGTCATGAAATCCGGCTGTCAACAGAACAAATGAGCGATCGATAAACTGCGGGCCGAAAATCGGTGATGCCGTCTGCCTTCGTCGCCATAAAATCCAGCAGCCGCAACGGGTGGTGCACGATCCCTCAGGCCCGCTTGCGGTTCACGAAGCTCTCGATCTGCCCGGTCACGTTCACGAGGCTGCCCTCGTAATGGCTCTTGAGCAGCGCCACCGCGTCGTCCGCCCGCCGTTCCAGGGCGGCCTCTGCCAGCGCCCGGTGCTGGCTGCGCACCGCATCGAACAGGGAATAGGATTGGGCCATGCGCAGCACCGTGAAGCGGCGATAGCGCTGGAACTGGTCCGACAGGGTGGCGCAGAAATGCAGCAGCCAGCGGGAGCCGCAGGCCGCGATCAGCGCGGTGTGGAACCGGTCGTGGCGGCGCTCCCACTCGTCGATGGAGGCGTCGTCGTCGAAGGAGGTGGGCAGCGGGCTGCGCTCGATGCGGTGGAGCGACACGAGGATCTCGTCCTCCCAATCCTCCCCGCCCCGCTCCACCGATTCGCGCAGCGCCCGGCAGGACAGGTCGATGCGCAGGCGGCAGAGGTCCTGCAGGTCGTCCAGGGAGAGCGGCGCGGCCATGAAGCCGCGCTGCCCCTCGAACGCCACCAGATGCTCAGATGTCAGCCGTACCAAGGCTTCGCGCAGGGGGCCGATGCCCACCTTGTAGCGCGCGGAGAGCTGGCGGAAGGGCAGGCGCGTGCCGGGCGCGATGCGCCCCGCCAGCAGGTCGGAGCGCAGCCGCGCATAGGCGCCCTCGCCCATGGTCTTCTCGGCGGCGGGCGCGCGCGGCTCGATCGCGGAGGCGTGGTCCTCCAGCATCACCAGCGATGCCATGGGTTCAAGGCGCTTCGCTTCCTTGGCCTTGGTGTCTTTGGCCTTGGCAACCCGTGCCTTCGCGCTCGCGGCCTTCGCCTTTTCCATGGTGCCGCCTTTCCGTCTCGCTCGCGCGAGCTCTCGTTCGATGGGCGATCACTCTAGCCTGATCCGCCATTTCGTCAAAATTTCTGACATGTGCATCTTGATAGAACATCGTCGACCTGACAGAAAATATCCTCAAGCACCATCGCGGCCCCGGCCGACGGCCCCAGAGCCGGTCCGGACAACATGCGAGGCGCCCCCGAAACGGGAGAGGAACGACCATGCTGACCACCGAAGACCGCGCGGCGCGCAACCGTGACGCCGCGGCCAAGGGCTCGGCCCGGAATTTCAAGCTTATCGCCCATCACGAGCTGGGCGGCTTCGGCGGCATGGGCGAGGGCATGTCCATCCAGATCGCCAAGGACGGGCGCCGCATCCTCTGGCTCGCCCATGAGAGCGCGCCCAAGAATTTCACCGGCCTCGACGTCACCGACCCCAAGAACCCCCGCATGGTGGTGCAGACCGCGCTGCCCCAGGCGCACATGCGTTCCAATTCGCTGGAAGTGACCGGCGACATCATGGCCGTGGCCTACCAGACCCAGCGGGCGGGGCTCCAGCCGGCGGGCATGGAGCTGTTCGACATCTCGGTGCCGGAAAACCCGCGCTCCATCGCCTTCCTCGACTGTTCCAGCCCCACCTCGCGCGGGGTGCACCAGCTCTGGTTCTGCGATGGCGAATACGTGCACATGGCGGCGGGCGCGCCGGACTTCGTGGCGCGGGACGAGAAGGACGACCAGTTCTACCGCATCATCGACGTGAAGAATCCGTCCAAGCCCACGGAGGTCGGCCGCTGGTGGCTTCCCGGCACGCGGGAGGGGGACAGCGCGCCCCCGCCTGTGCGCCACCCCGGCCAGACCGATTTCGGCTTCCGCGCCCACAACACCAACGTCTATCCCCAGCGGCCGGACCGCTGCTATCTCGGCTATCTCGACGCCGGGATGATCGTGCTCGACATCTCCGACAAGAGCCGCCCCAAGCCCATCTGCCGCTGGGACAATTCCCCGCCCTATTGGGGCTTCACCCACACCGTGCTGCCCCTATTCGGCCGCGACCTCTATGTGGTGACGGATGAATCCGTGGTGGATGACGGGGGCGACTGGCCCAAGCTCATCTGGATCCTCGACGCGCGCGACGAGACCAATCCCGTGCCCATCGCCACCTGCCCGCCCTTGGAGCGCGACGTCTATGCGGGCCGGGGCGGACGCGTGGGCGCCCATAACCTGCACGAGAACGTGCCGCTGCCCACCTCCTGGCATTCGGAGGACGTGATCATCGGCACCTTCTTCAATGGCGGCCTGCGGGCCTATGACATCTCCAACCCCTACCAGCCGGTGGAGATCGCCCATTTCGTGCCGCCCGCCCCGCCCCATTCGCCGGTGGGGGCGGTGCAGATCAACGACGTGTTCGTGGACGAGCGCGGCATCGTCTACACGGTGGATCGCCATACGGGCGGCGTCTACATCCTGGAAATGGACTTCTGACCATGCTGGGCGACCCGGCGGCCGCGTTCGGCGCGCGCCCCTTCGGCCGCCCGCTGGCGCGGCCGGGGGCGGGGCGCATCCCCGTCACCATCGTCACGGGCTTCCTGGGAGCGGGGAAGACCAGCCTCATCCGCGCGGCGCTCGGCCTGCCCACGGGGGCGCGCACGGCGGTCATCGTCAACGAGTTCGGCGCGGCGGGCATCGATGACGTGCTGCTGCGCACCTCCTCCGAGCAGGTGGCGCTGGTGGGCAACGGCTGCATCTGCTGCGCGGCCCGCAGCGACCTGCACCGCGCGCTGCGCAACCTCGCCGCAGAACGCGAGACCGGTGCGGTCCCGCCCTTCGAGCGGGTGGTGGTGGAGACATCAGGCGTCTCGGAGCCGGGCCCGCTGCTCCAGAGCTTCGCCACGGACCGGGCCATCTCCACCCATTATGCCCTGGAGGGCCTCGTCTGCGTGGTGGACGCGGTTCTGGGCGCGCGCACGCTGGACACCTCGCCCACCTTCACCGAGCAGGTGGTGCTGGCGGACCGGCTGGTGCTCACCAAGACCGACCTCGCCGCGCCCGCCGCCGTCGCGGACCTGACCGCCCGCCTTGCCGCCCTTAACCCGGAGGCGGAGCTGGTGGCGGCGGACGACGTGCGCGCGGGCCGTGTCCCGCTCTTCACGGGCACCGCCCGCACCCGCCCGGCCTTCGCCTGCGCCCCGTCCGTGCCGGCCGAGCGGCTTTATGAGAGCTTCGTGCTCACCTTCGAGCGGCCGTTTTCCTGGCCGGTCTTCACCCGCATCCTGGACACGCTCACCGCGCTGCGGGGCGACGACCTGCTGCGGGTGAAGGGGTTCGTCGCCGTGGAGGGGCGCCCCGGTCCCGTCGTGGTGCATTACGTGCAGCACCTCGCCGCCCCGCCGGAGGAAATGCGCGCCTGGCCGGACGCGGTCGCCGGGACGCGCCTCGTCTTCATCACGCGGGGGCTGCGCCGGGAACAGGTGGAAGCGGTGTTCTCCGCCGTGCTGGGGCTGGCGGGGGATTAGCTCCGAGCGACATTCAAAACGATGGACGGCTTACAGCCTCCGAGGGCCGTGATGCCCGGGCTTGTCCCGGGCATCACGGCCCCGCGTCGCGCGGGCACCTGGCGAAACCCCATGGATGGCCGGGACAAGCCCGGCCATGACGGAGCTTTCTTACACATCCGGCGAGACCCTTGGACCCAGGCCCGGGTCGTCTTGGTCCTGTGTCCCATCCCCAAACGTGTGACGCAGGTCCGCGCCGGCCTCACCCCTGATACGGCTCCAGGAACGGCAGCAGGGCGGCCAGCGTCTCCTTCGGCGCTTCCTCGGGCACGTAATGCCCGCAGCCCGCGAGGGTGAGGGTGGTCACGGTCCGCGCCACCAGCTTCATCTGGTCGCCCACCCGCGCGCCGAGCCCCAGTTCGCCGCCGATGGCGAGCACCGGCATCTCCAGCATCCGCTCCTTGCGGCGCGCATTGAGGGCGATGTTGGTCTCGATGGCCCGGTAGAACTCAAAGCATGCTTTCAGCGCCTGCCGGCTCGCCTTGATGGGGGCGATATAGATCTCCGCCGCCTCGGCCGGGATGGCGTCCGGGGTGGCGCCCTTGGAGGCGAGCTGGTCGCCGAAATAGATCTCCTCGCGGCCCTCCACCATGCGCTCGTTGAGCCCGTCCAGCCGGTTGAAGGCGAAATGCCAGAGGCGTCGGTTGAGGGCGGCGTCCGAGAACAAAGGCGGGGAGGGCAGGACGCCGGGAATGTTGGCATCCATCACCGCGAGCCGTTCCACCCGGTCGGGAAAATCGGCGGCGAGCGCATAGCCGATCCACATGCCCACGTCGTGCCCCAGCACGGCGAAGCGCTCATGACCCAGGGTGGACATCAGGCCCGCAAGGTCCGCCGCGAGGGTGGCGGTGTCATAGGCGCCGTCCGGCTTGTCGGAGCGGCCGAGGCCGCGCGGCTCCGCCACCACGAGGCTGTAGCGCTCCGCCAGCTTCGGCATGAGGAAGCGCCACACATACCAGGTCTGGGGCCAGCCGTTGATGAGCAGCAGAGGCGGGCCGCTGCCGCCCGTCACCGCATGGATCGCCACGCCGTTCACGGGGATGCGGCGGCTCTCGAAGCGGGTCCAGAAGTCGTCCGGCAGGCCGGGCAGGGAAGTCGGGTCGTTGGCCAGTGCGTCCAGCCGGGTGTCCATGGCGTTCCTCGTCCTGTTCTCTCGCGCGCCCCTTGGCGGGGCGTCAGCCTCAATTTTTCACGGAAAGGCGCCGCGCGGAACCGGTCAGGACGCGCGGCCCGCGGCCTCGTCGGTGAGGTCGCTGCCGGGAATGCGCAGGGTGCAGACGACGCCGTCCGGAGCGAAGTCGATGCGCGCCCCGCCGCTGGAATAGGACAGGCTGCGGGTGATGACCGTGCGGCCGAAGCCGGTGCGGGTGGGCGCCGCCACGGGCGGGCCGTCGCGCTCGGCCCAGACGATCTCCAGCCCGCCGCCCTCCGCCGGGCGGGTGCCGGTGATCTCCACCCGGCCCTCGCGGTTGGAGAAGGCGCCGTATTTGGCGGCATTGGTGGCCAGCTCGTGGAAGATCAGGCCCAGCGCCACCGCCGCCTGGGGCGTGACGGTGGCGCCGAGCCCCGCCAAAGCGAGGCGGTCGGTGTCGGCCTGCACGAAGGGCGCCAGCTCCGCCGCCGCCACGTCCTCCACCGACAGGCCGGTCCAGGACTTGCGGGCGAGCAGCGTGTGGGTGGCGGCCAGCGCCTCCACCCGCGCCACGAAGGCGCGCTGGAAGTCCGCCACCGTCTCCGCATTGTGGCCGGTGAGGGTGCAGATGGAGAGGACCAGGGCCAGCGTGTTGCGCACCCGGTGGTCCAGCTCGCCCATGAGCAGGGCCTGCTGGCGCTCCGCCGCCTTGCGGGCGGAGAGGTCCACCAGCGTCACCACGCAGCCGCCCCGCGCGATGCCGGTGCCCACCAGCGGCGCGGCGCTCACCAGCACGTCCTTCACCCGCGGCGCCTCCGGCAGCACCGCCTCGATGCCCCGGGCGGAATGGCCGGCGCGCACCTTCTCCAGCAGGTCGCGGGCGTCGGTGAAGGGACTGGTCCCGGGGAAGGTCAGCTTGAGGGCCTCATCGAACCGCCGGCCCACCGGCTGGAGGTCGGTGAGGGCGTGCACGGCCGGGTTGATGTGGGTGATGGTGCCCGAGGCGTCGCACACCACCACCGCCTCGTTGGCGGAGGCGATGACCGCGCGCGCCGCCTGCTCGGCCGCCTCGGCTTCCGCCGCGCGCACCCGCTCGGTCACGTCCGTGAAGGTGACGGCGATGCCCGACGTTGCGCCCAGGCGCAGCGCGGTGGTGGTGGCCAGCAGGTGGCGCACATGGCCGGTCCGGTCGCGCAGATGCAGTTCCGAGCTGCGGCGCCCTTCGGCGGCGTTTTCGGCCATCTGCCGGAGCGTCGCCGCGCTGGCCTTGTCCAGGAGGTTGAACAGGCCATCGCCCTGGAGGTCCTCGCCCGGATGGCCGAGCATGTCCGCCAGCGCGCGGTTCGCGTAGATGAGCTGGAACGCGGAATCCAGCACCGCGGCGCCCAGCGTCATGGCCTCCAAGAAGGAGCGGTAGGATTCCGGCCCCTCCAAAGTGAGGATCTCGTCCACCTTCTCGCGGCGGATGACGAGGGCGTCGATCTCCCCTTCGCGGATCGCCCGCAGGGTCTCCTCCGCCTCTTCCAGCCGGCGCCGCAGCTCCGCGGACGTGAGAAGCTGGATCTCGCTCATCCTTCGCCGATCCTCAGATGGACCAGCACCTTCTCGGAATCCGACAGGTCGCCGATGATCTTGCGGATCGGCACGGGAAGCTGCCGCACGAGGGTGGGGATGGCGACGATATTGTGCTCGCGCGCGAGGTGCGGCTGCTCCTTCAGGTCGATCACCTCGATGACGTAGCGTCCGGCGAGGTGGGTGTCGCAGATCCGTTGCAGGTTGGCGATGGCGGCCACCGATTTCGGTGTGGCGCCCGCCACGTACAACACCAGCTTCATAGGCTCGCTGGACATGACCGTTTCCCTCACCCGCGCCGGCTCTGTTTCATCATGGTCTTGTCCGCCTCAGCCTGGCGGACGAAGGCCGCGTCCGCCGCATCCAGTTCGTGCAGCGCCCGCTCCTCGCCCGCCAGTTCGGACTGGAGGACGCTCATCTGGGCCCTGGCCCGGGCGAGCTTCATCTCGATCTCCTGGCGCGCGCGCTCCAGGTGCTGCTGGCGCTCCATTTCGGTGCGCCGCAGCCGTGCCTCCTCCGCCCGGCGCGCGGTGCCGGTGAGGGCGCCCGCTTCGCCGAGATGCGGCGGCAGCAGGCGGATGCCGGTTTCGCCCAGCACGAATTCGCGCACCTGGTTGGAATGAGAGATACCACGGGCTTTCAGCAGATAGAGTTCCCTGTTGAACTCTCCACCGGCCTCTCGGTTCAACAGAAGGATCCAGGCGTCCATGAGGGAGGACAGGCCGCTGTCGGTCTGGATCTGGCCCTGGGCGTGGGACAGGTGGGAGAAGACGCCGGTGATGCCGCGGCCCTTCAGGAAATCCACCACCCGCAGCAGCATGGCCTGCACGTCGGTGGCCTCGGCGGAGGCGTCGAAGGCGGAGATGGGGTCCAGCACCACGAGGCTGGGCTGGAAGCGCGCGATCTCCCGCAGCATCACCGCGAGGTGCATTTCCAGGCTGTAGAAAGTGGGGCGGTTGGCGATGTGACGCAGCTGCCCGCTCTCGATCCACTGCGCCAGATCGAGGCCGATGGAGCGCATGTTGCGCACCGTCTGGGCGGATGATTCCTCGAACGAGAAATACATGGCCCGCTCGCCGGCGGCGCAGGCGGCGTTCACGAAGGTCGCGGCGAGCGAACTCTTGCCGGACCCCGCGACGCCGGTGACGAGGATGCTGGTGCCGCGATGGAAGCCGCCGCCGGAAAGCATGGCGTCGAGGTCCGCGACGCCGGTCGAGACGCGCTCCTCATGCACCACATGCGTGAGCCCCAGCGCGCTGACCGGCAGCACGCTGAACCCGTCGGCATCGATCAGGAACGGATATTCGTTGGTGCCGTGCGAGGTGCCGCGATACTTCACGATGCGCAGGCGCCGCGTGGAAATCTGGCTGTGCACCCGGTGATCCAGCAGGATCACGCAGTCCGAGACATATTCCTCCAGCCCCTGCCGTGTCAGCGCGCCGTCGCCCCGCTCGCCGGTGACGACGGTGGTGACGCCCTTTTCCTTCAGCCAGTCGAACAGCCGCCGGATCTCGGCGCGCAGGACGGCGGGATTGGAGAAGGCGGAGAACAGGCTTTCGATGGTGTCGAGCACCACGCGCTTGGCGCCCACCTCGTCGATGGCCAGTTCCAGGCGCAGGAACAGGGCCTCGAGGTCGTAGTCGCCGATCTCGGCCAGCTCGGCGGGGTCCACCAGGATATGCTCGATGCCCACCTTGCGCTGCGCCACCAGCGCGTCGAGCTCGAAGCCCAGCGACGCCACGTTGGCGATGATGTCGACCGGGCGCTCCTCGAAGGTGACGAACACGCCCGGCTCGTCGAACATGCGCGCGCCGTGGATCAGGAAGGTGGCGGCGAACAGGGTCTTGCCGCAGCCCGCGGTGCCGCACACCAGGCTGGTGCGGCCCTTCGGCAGGCCGCCGAGTGTCAACTCGTCGAAGCCCTCGATGCCCGTGAGGGACTTTTCAATTCCGAGGGTGCTCGACATGTGTCCATCCGCGCAGAACCTGCAATGCTCTATCGCATCGCCGCACCCCTGCCAATGTCCGAATGCAGTAAGGCATTGAAAGACAAACGTTATTGCCCCGCTCAAGGTGTTGCGGCGCAACAGGGCGCGCGCCCGGGCGCCGGGCCGCGCTCAAGCTCGCGGAAACCTTCATGTGAGAGGATGGGTCCGGCGGGCGAACGGGCCGGCCGCAAGGGGGGGGGGCGTGGACATGGTCAAGGCATGGCTTCAGGCGCACTGGGTGGCGGGCGCGCTCTTCATGGCGGGGCTGCTTTTGCTGCTCGTGCCCTTCTTCTGGGCGGACCGCGCGCTCCTGCTGGTCTATCTGGCCGCTCCCATCTACATGCTGCACCAGCTGGAGGAGCATTGGGGCGACCGGTTCCGCACGTTCGTCAACCGCACCGTGTTCGGCGGGGTCGAGGCGCTGACGGTGGCGGACGTGCTGTGGGTCAACCTGCCCGGCGTCTGGGGGCTCAACCTGCTGGCCCTCTATGCGGCCGCCGCCTGCGGCCCGGGCTGGGGCCTGTCGGCCGCCTATCTCATCCTGGTGAACGGCATCGCCCATGTGGGCATGGCGGCGCGCTTCCGCTGCTACAATCCGGGCCTCGTCTCGGGCGCCCTGGTGTTCATCCCGTTCGGCATCGCGAGCATCGTCCTGATCCCGGCCACCCCGCTCCAGCAGGTGGTGGGGCTCGCCGTCTCGCTGCTCATCCATGGCGCCATCATCGTGCTGGTGAAGCGCAACGTCGCTCACGCCCGCCC
>JACESF010000023.1 GCA_013911975.1 Hyphomicrobiales bacterium
GCGGCGGCGCAGGCGGGGGCGGTGCGGGCCGCGCTCGCGCCCCATGGCGGCCATGCCACCCTCGTGCGGGCCGTGCCCGGCGAGCGGGGCGGCGACGTGTTCCAGCCGCTGGAGGCGAACCTCGCCGCCCTCACGCGCCGGGTGAAGGCGAGCTTCGACCCGCGCGGCATCCTCAATCCGGGGCGCATGCATGCCGACCTGTGAGCGCGCGCGCACCGTCCGGGGGACCGACCGATGAAGACCGAGTTTTCCCTCGCCCAGCTTGCGGACCCCCGCATCCAGGAGGCCGACCGCATCCTGCGGGCCTGCGTGCATTGCGGGTTCTGCACCGCCACCTGCCCCACCTACGCCCTTCTGGGCGACGAGCTGGATAGCCCGCGCGGGCGCATCTATCTCATCAAGGACATGCTGGAGAATGACCGCCCCGCCGATGCCGAGGTGACGAAACACATCGACCGCTGCCTCTCCTGCCTGTCCTGCATGACCACCTGCCCCTCGGGGGTCCATTACATGCACCTCGTGGACCAGGCGCGGGTGCATGTGGAGGAGACCTACCGGCGCCCGGTCATGGACCGGCTCTATCGCGGGCTTCTGGCCCGCATCCTGCCCTATCGCGACCGCTTCCGCCTCGCCATGCTGGGCGCGGTGGTCGCGAAGCCGTTCGCCCCGCTCCTGGCGCGCATTCCCGCGCTGCGCCCCGCCGCCGCCATGCTGCGCCTCGCCCAACTGCCGCAAGGGCGCGGCGAGGGCGAGGTGCCCGGCGTGCGCCCGGCGGCCGGTCCCCGCACGGCGCGGGTGGCGCTGCTGGCGGGCTGCGCCCAGCCCGCTCTGCGCCCGGAGATCGACGCGGCGGCCATGCGGCTTCTGCACCGCATGGGCGTGGAGGTGGTGCGTGTCGAAGGCGAGGGCTGCTGCGGCTCCCTCGTGCACCATATGGGCCGCGCGGAGCAGGCCCACGCCCTCGCCAAGGCCAATATCGACGCCTGGACCCGCGAGATGGACGCAGAGGGCCTCGACGCCATCCTCGTCACCGTCTCCGGATGCGGGACCTCCATCAAGGATTACGGCCACGTCTTCCGGCTCGATCCCGCCTATGCGGAGAAGGCCGCGCGGGTGTCGGCCATCGCCATGGACATCACGGAATTCCTCGCGAAGGCGGGCCTGCCCGAGCCGGTGCGGCCGGCGGACGTGCGGGTGGGTTACCACGCCGCCTGCTCGCTCCAGCACGGCCAGAAGGTGAAGGCCCCGCCCGTGGCGCTTCTGAAGGCGGCGGGCTTCACGGTGGCCGAGCCGTTTGAGAGCCATCTGTGCTGCGGCTCGGCGGGCACCTACAATATGCTCCAGAGCGAGATCGCCACCCGCCTGCGGGACCGGAAGGTCGGCCATCTGGAGGCGCTGGTGCCTGATGTGATCGCCTCCGGCAATATCGGCTGCCTCACCCAGATCGGCGGCGGCACCCGCATTCCCACGGTCCATACGGTGGAGCTTCTGGACTGGGCCACGGGCGGCCCCGCGCCCGCCGCACTGGCGCATCGCGCCGCCGCCTGAAACGGCGGCGGGCGGCGACTCTTTCCGGCGCAGCGAAGATCTGTTGCCGTATGGTGATATAAACGCGGTTGCGTCGGATGGGTTAGAGCAGGGCCCTACGGTCCGGTGTCGCCCGAGCGGGTCCGCGTCCGACAGTCAGGCTTCTCCCGCTGGGGTCCGATATCCGTATGGCGCGTGCGTTCGACCTGTCGCTCTACCTCGTCACCGACCCGCGCCTCACGGCGCAGCGCGGCCTGCTGGAAACCGTGCGGGCTGCCGTGGCCGGGGGCGTGACGCTCGTGCAATTGCGCGATCCCGACGCAAAGGGGCGGGCGCTGGCGGAACAGGCCCGCGCGCTCCTCGCCCTTCTGCGGCCCCTGGGCGTGCCGCTCATCATCAATGACCGGGTGGACGTGGCGGTGGCGGTGGACGCGGACGGCGTGCATCTCGGCCAGGACGACCTCGCCCCCGCCGAGGCCCGCGCTATCCTGGGTCCGGAGCGCATCCTCGGCCTCTCGGTCGGCACCCTCGCGGAACTCGCCGCCTCGGACCTCTCCGCCGTGGACTATCTGGGCACCGGCCCGGTGAAGGCCACGGGCACCAAGGCCGACGCGGGCGCCGCCATCGGCGTCGAAGGGCTCGCCGCCGTGCGCCGGCAGGTCTCGCTGCCGCTGGTGGGCATCGGCGGGCTCGACCTCTCCCTCGTCCCGGCCGTCATCCGCGCGGGCGCGGACGGCGTCGCCGTGGTCTCGGCCATCTGCGCGGCGCCGGACGTGGAGTCCGCCGCCCGCGCGTTGCGGGAGGAAGTGTCCTTCGCCCGTTCCTGACATCCCGTGCGCCTCTGGCGTCCGGGTCTGTGTTTTCTGCGTCCTTCCAAGGTCATAGCAAGAGGGAGACCGGCATCATGTCGACGCTCGCCACCCCCGAAGGGGTCACCATCACCGGGGCGCTCGCCCCGCGCTACGAGGAGATCCTCACCCCCGAGGCTCTCGCCTTCGTGGCCGAACTCCACCGCGCCTTCGACGCCACCCGCCGCGACCTGCTGGCGGCCCGCGACGCGCGGCAGGCCCGCTTCGATGCCGGCGAGCTGCCGGACTTCCTGCCCCAGACCGAGGCGGTGCGCACCGCCGAATGGACCATCGCCCCGCTGCCCCAGGACCTGCTGGACCGCCGCGTGGAGATCACCGGCCCGGTGGACCGCAAGATGATCGTCAACGCGCTGAACTCCGGCGCGAAGGTCTTCATGGCGGACTTCGAGGATGCCTCGGCGCCGCTCTGGTCCAACATGATCGAGGGCCAGCTCAACCTGAAGGACCGCTGGGCCGGCGCCATCGATTTCCATGACCCGTCCAACGGCAAGGACTACAAGCTCGGCGCCAATCCGGCCGTGCTGATCATCCGCCCGCGCGGATGGCACCTGCCGGAGGCCCATATGGAGGTGGACGGGGCGCCGGTGTCCGGCTCGCTGTTCGATTTCGGGCTCTATGTCTTCCATAACGCGAAGGCGGCGCTGGCCCAGGGCTCCGGCCCCTATTTCTACCTGCCCAAGACCGAGAGCCACCTGGAAGCCCGGCTGTGGAACGAGGTCTTCACCCTGGCCGAGGAGAAGCTCGGCCTTGAGGGGAAGACCATCAAGGCCACGGTGCTCATCGAGACCCTGCCGGCCGTGTTCGAGATGGACGAGATCCTCTACGAGCTGCGCGACCATGTGGCCGGGCTGAATATCGGCCGCTGGGACTACATCTTCTCCTTCATCAAGCGGCTGGGGAAGAACGAGCGCTTCCTGACGCCCGACCGCGCCCGCATGGTCATGAGCGAGGCGTTCCTGAAGGCCTATGGCGCGCTGCTGGTGAAGACCTGCCACCGCCGCAACGCCTTCGCCATGGGCGGCATGGCGGCCCAGATCCCCGTGAAGGGCGATCCGGCGGCCAACGATGCCGCCTTCGCCAAGGTGCGCGCCGACAAGGAGCGCGAGGCGGGCGACGGCTGCGACGGCACCTGGGTGGCCCATCCGGACCTGGTGCCCGTGGCCATGGAGGTGTTCAACCGCCTCATGCCCGGCCCCAACCAGCGCGACAAGCTGCGCTCGGACGTGTCGGTCTCCCGCGATGACCTGCTGGTGGTGCACCAGGGCGGGCGCACCGAGGCGGGCCTGCGGGAGAATATCCGCGTGGGCGTGCAATATATCGAGGCGTGGCTGCGCGGGCGCGGGGCGGTGCCGCTCTATAACCTCATGGAGGATGCGGCCACCGCCGAGATCAGCCGCGCGCAGATCTGGCAGTGGATCCATCTCGGCGCGAAGCTGGAGGATGGACGCGTGGTGACGGCCGAGCTGTTCTCCGCCCTTTTGGACGACGAGATGGCGAAGCTGCGGGAGACGCTGGGACCCACCGTGTTCGGGTCCGGCCGCTTCCCCGAGGCCATCAAGCTGTTTTCGGACATGACGCTGGCCAAGGATTTCGAGGAATTCCTCACCTTGCCCGCCTACCGGCTCGTGGCGTGACGCACGCAGCGTGACAGAGGGGGAGGCGGGCTGCGGTCCGCTTCCCTCCCGTTGATATTCCCTTACGTGAACTTTACCGAAATTTCATCCCCGCCGGCCCTTTCCCCGTCACATGGCCATGCTCATATGCGGTCCGGTATTGGACCGGAGGCTGACCATGACCCCCGACGAGCGTTCCCTCATTGACGGCCTGTTCGACCGCCTTAAAGGCGCGGCCGGGCAGCCGCGCGACGGCGAGGCGGAAGCCCTGATCGCGCGCCGCGTGCAGGAAGCGCCCTACGCGCCCTACGCCCTGGCCCAGACCGTTCTGGTGCAGGACCACGCGCTCCAGCAGGCCTATGCGCGCATCCAGGAACTTGAAGAGCAGGCGCGCCGCCAGGCGGAGCCCGAGGCGCCCCCCGCGTCGGGCAGCTTTCTCGGCAGCCTGTTCGGCGGCGGGCGCGGCACGTCCGTCCCCTCCACCGGCAACCGCGCCATGCCGCTTCCCCAGCAGGGCCAGCCCGCCTCCGGCTATACGTCGCCGGGCTACCAGCAGGGCGGCGGCTACACCGCGCCCGGCTATCCCCAGGGCGCGCCCCCGGTGGGTCCGCAGGGCGGCTATCCCCAGGGCGGCTACGGCCAGCCCGGCTATAACCAGCAGCCCCCCGCCCAGGGGCCGTGGGCGCAGCAGCGCAGCGGCTTCGGCGGCGGCGGCTTCCTGCAGGGCGCCATGGCGACCGCCGCGGGCGTCGCAGGCGGCGCGCTGCTCTATGACGGCATCCGCAACCTGATGTCCGGCGGCTCCGGCCCCATCGCCGAGCAGGCGGCGGCGCTCGATCCCGCGCAGGCCGTTCCCGCCGCCGGCGATCTCGGCCAGCAGGCGCAGGACGCGCTGGGTGGCAATCCCTGGGGCGCGGGCGGCCAGCAGGATGCGCAGGCCCAGGATGCGGGCTTCGTGGATGACGGCTCCCAGGATGTCTCGGCGCAGGATGCCAGCTATGACGACGGCGGCTGGGATTCCGGCGGCGGCGACGATTCCAGCTGGACCTGAGCCCGCCTGAGCTGGCTTGAGAGCATGTCCGAGCGAAGCGGGAACCGGTTCGCGTGAAGGAAATGCATAAAAACAAAGAGATAGAGCCTTTCAGCGGTTCCATGAAACGCTGAAAGGCTCAAGTTCAGTCCATCATGCAGGTGCGGACCGCCACGCGGTAGGTCCGCTCCCGCCCCAGCATGTGGGCGTCGAACGGTCCGCCGAACAGCCCGGCAAGGGCCGGGTGGCGCACGTTCAGCCCGCCCGCGAACGCGCCGATGGCGGGCAGCACCATGCGCCGCCCGTCGGTGGCGAAGCAGCGGCGGCGGATGCTGCGCCCGCGCACGGCGATCCGGGCGGCCGGGTGCAGGTGCCCCGCCACTTCCCCGGGCTCGGCCGAGGCGGCCGGCTCGTGCCGGAAGATGAGGGGGCCGATTCGCGCCTCCAGCGCCCAGTCCCCGTCCAGCAGCGGCGAGGGGTCGGGATCATGATTTCCCGCGATCCAGATGAAGCTCCGTCCGGCCTGAAGGTGGCGCAGCCGCCCCAGCGCCGCGCCGCCGAGGCGCGCCGCGCCCTCCCGGTCATGGAAGCTGTCGCCGAGCGCGATCACGGTGCGCGGCGCCCAGCGCGCCACCATGGCTTCGAGCTGGGTCAGGGTGTCGGCGGTGTCGTAGGGCGGCAGCATGCGCCCGCGCCGGGCATAGGCGGAGCCCTTTTCCAGATGCAGGTCCGCCACCACCAGCAACCGCTCTGCGGGCCAGAACAGCCCGCCTGAGGGGTCGAGGGTCACTTCGGCGCCGTTGAGGGCGAGAAGCGGACCGGGAACGGAATCGGAACGCGCGAGCATCCGCCGATATTGCCCATCCCGTGCCTGGGGGCAAGCCGCGCCCCGCCCGCTATGCGGGATGGGGCGCGGGTGCTTCACTTGAACAGATGGCGGTGCCCGGAGGGCTGGCAGCGCAGATACTGGTTCGCCGCGTGCACGCTCGCCCCGAGCGCGGCGGCCGCATGCCAGGGCCAGCGGGGGTCGTAGAGGACGCCGCGCGCCAGCGCGATGCCGTCCGCCTTGCCGGAGGTGAGGATTTCCTCCGCATGGGCCGGATCGGTGATGAGCCCCACCGCGAGCGTGGTGAGGCCGGTCTCGGCGCGGATGCGCTCGGCGAACGGCACCTGATAGCCCGGCGCGATGGTGATCTGCTGGGCCGGGGAGAGGCCGCCGGAGGAGACGTGGATCACGTCGAGGCCGCGCTTCTGAAGCTCGCTCGCGAACACGATGCTCTGCTCCACGTCCCAGCCGCCGTCCACCCAGTCGGTGGCGGAGATGCGCACGAAGACCGGCATGGTGTCCGGCACCGCCGCGCGCACCGCCTCGAACACTTCGAGGGGGAAGCGCATGCGGTTTTCCAGCACGCCGCCATAGGCGTCCGTGCGGGTGTTGGAGAGCGGGGAGAGGAACTGGTGCAGCAGGTAGCCGTGGGCGGCATGCACCTCCACCATGTCGAAGCCGATGCGCGCGGCGCGCCGGGCGGTGCTGGCGAAGGCCGCCTTCACCCGCTCCAGCCCCTCGGCGTCGAGGGCGGCCGGTGCGACGTCGCCCTCGTGGAAGGGCACGGCGGACGGCGCGAAGGGCACCCAGCCGCCGTCCGTGGCGGGGATCTGGCCGCCGCCCTTCCAGGGATAGTTCACCGACGCCTTGCGCCCGGCATGGGCGATCTGCACGCCGATGGGCATGGGGGACCAGGCGCGGACCCGGCGCACCACCTCGGCGAGCGCGGTCTCGGTCTCGTCGGACCACAGGCCGAGATCCCAGGGGGAGATGCGCCCTTCCGGCTCCACCGCCGTCGCTTCCAGGATGAGGAGCCCCGCCCCGGACTGCGACAGCGTGCCGAGATGGATCAGGTGCCAGTCGGACGCGATGCCGTCGCGGGCCGAATACTGGCACATGGGCGCGATGACGATGCGGTTGTCGAGCGTGAGACCGCGCAACGACCAGGGCGTGAACAAGGCGGACATGGAACTTCCCCCATATGAGCCGGGGGACAATAAGTCAGCCTTGCCATCTGGCAAGTCACGCATCCGGCACGTCGCGCGCCCGGCACAGGGTGCCGCAGCGGAAGGGGCGGCGGGGCGCGGGGCCCCGCCGCCGGCCTCAGGCCTCGGGGCCCTTCTTGCCTTCCAGGATGCGCTGGGTGAGCACCACGGACGGCACCACCGGCACGGTGGGATGGGTCTTGCGCAGCAGGTGCCAGCCGCCCCACAGCAGGAGCGCCAGGACCGGGATGGCGGCGATGGTGAAGGTGCCGTTGGGATAGTCGAACGCCATCATCACCAGCACGCCGGCCAGGAAGACCAGGGTCAGGTAGGAGGTGAAGGGCGCGAACGGCATGCGGAAGGAGACCTGCGCCGCCTCTCCGCGCTTGACCGCCTCCTGGAGCTTGATCTGGCAGACCAGGATGAAGGCCCAGGTGGAGATGATGCCGAGCGAGGCGACGTTCAGCACGATCTCGAACACCCGCGAGGGCACGAGATAGTTCAGCACCACGCCCACCGCGTAGATGGAGACCGTGACCATGATGCCCGCGAACGGCACCGAGTGGGAGTTGAGCTTAGCCAGGAGCGGCGGGGCGGAGCCGCCCATGGCCAGCGAGCGCAGCACGCGGCCGGTGGAATAGAGGCCGGAATTCAGGCTCGACATGGCGGCGGTGAGCACCACGATGTTCATGACGCTGCCCATGCCCGGCACGCCCAGCGTGGCGAAGAAGGTCACGAACGGGCTCTCCTTGGCGCTGTAGGCCGTCCAGGGCAGCAGGCAGACCAGCAGCACCACCGAGCCCACATAGAACAGGGCGATACGCCAGATCACGCCGTTGATGGCGCGCGGCAGGACCGTCTTGGCGTCCTGGCATTCGCCGGAGGCGATGCCGATCAGCTCGATGCCCGCATAGGCGAACACCACGCCCTGCACGAGGACCAGGGCCGGCAGGATGCCGTGCGGGAAGAAGCCGCCATTGTCGGTGATGAGGTGGAAGCCGGTGGGGTGGCCGCCGACGCCGTGCCCGGTGCCCAGGATGAGGGTGCCGATGATGAGGAACAGGGAGAGCGCGGCCACCTTGATGAGGGCGAACCAGAATTCCATCTCGCCGAAATACTTGACGTTGATGAGGTTCAGCGCCGTGACGATGCACATGGCGACGAGGGCGAAGATCCATTGCGGGACGTCGGTGAAGACGTTCCAATACTGCATGTAGAGCGCGACCGCGGTACAGTCCACGATGCCGGTCATGGCCCAGTTCAGGAAGTAGAGCCAGCCCGCCACGTAGGAGGCGCGCTCGCCCAGGAACTCGCGGGCATAGGACACGAAGCTGCCGCTGCTCGGCCGGTGCATCACCAATTCGCCCAGCGCGCGCAGGATCAGGAAGGCGAACGCGCCGCACACGAGATAGACGATGGCGAGCGAGGGGCCGGCCTGCTCAAGCCGGCTGCCGGCGCCCAGGAACAGGCCGGTGCCGATGGCGCCGCCGATGGCGATCATCTGGACCTGGCGACGCCCGAGCCCCTGGTGGAGGCCGTCGTCGTGCGATGCCAGCCAGGCCTTCTTGTCGAAGGCCGTGGCGTCGATGTTGTCGTCCGGTGAAATGTCGTCCGATGCCGCTACCGTCATGGAAAAACGTCCCCTCGCAAACGCGCCGCCCGCCGCGAAACACGCGGATTGGCCTTATGCGGTCCCCCCGCGCGGCAGTGCCCAGCCTGTTGAGCATGCGATCAGGCAAGGATTGCGCCAAGCTATTTTGTTGAAGGGCTAAAGGATACCGATGAAGCCGGCAATGGGATACCTCAGCCGGCTATCCCATTGCCTCCGCCACCAATTGGTCCTCCGCCTCGGCCAGCAGCGCGTCGTTGGTTTCGGCGCTGGCGATGCTTTCGCGGCCGATTTCCAGCAGCACGGGAACGGAGAGCGGGGAGACCCGGGGAAGGGGGACATGGACGATGCGGCCCCGGATGCGGGCCAGCATGTCGGAGAGGCGGCGCACGTCCAGAAGGCCCGTGGCGGCGTCCGCCCGTGCCGCTTTCAGCAGCATATGGTCAGGCTGGTGGCGGCGCAGCACGTCATAGACGAGGTCGGTGGAGACGGTGACCTGCCGCTTGGTCTTCTCCTTGCCGGGAAAGCGCCGCTCGATCAGCCCGGCGATGACAGCGCAGGTGCGGAAGGTGCGCTTCATCAGGGCGCTCTCGTCCAGCCACGCCTCCAGATCGTCGCCCAGCATGTCCGCATCGAACAGGGCGTCGAGCGAGAGGCGGCCGTCCTTGACCGCCGCGCCCATGTCGCAGGCCGCATAGATGGCGATGGCATAGTCGTTGGCCACGAAGCCCAAAGGCTTCAGCCGCGCCCGGTCCAGCCGCCGGGTCAGCAGCATTCCGAGCGTCTGGTGGGCGAGGCGCCCCTCGAAGGGGTAGCAGACAAGGTAATAGCGCCCGGCCCGGGCGAAGCTCTCCACCAGCAGGTCGGTGCGTCCCGGCAGGCGCGAGTGGGCGCGCTGCAATTCGAGCCAGTCGCGCACCTGCCCGGGCAGGCTCGCCCAGCGCTCCGGCGCGGAGAGCAGCCCGCGCACGCCCGCCGCGAGGAAGGTGGAGAGAGGGAACTTGCCGCCGTCATAGGACGGCACCTTGGGCTCGGTCGCGGTGGTGCGCGACACGTAGATCTCGTCCTCCACCATGGCGTCGTAGCGCAGGATCTCGCCCGCGAACACGAAGGTGTCGCCCGGCACCAGGGTCTCGGCGAAATAATCCTCCACCTCTCCCAGGATCTTGCCGCCGTAGCGCGGGCGCCCGGCGACGCCGGTGCGGGCGGACCCCCGGGCCGAGACGAGGCGCACCTTGATCATGGTGGCCTCGACGATGGTGCCGACATTCATGCGGTAGGACTGGGCGATGGCGGGATTGGCCACCCGCCACAGGCCATCCTTGGTGCGCCTGATCTTGGCGAAGCGCTCATAGGCGCGCAGCGCGTAGCCGCCAGTGGCGACGAAATCCAGCACCGGCGCGAAATCCTCCGCATTGAGGTGGCGGTAGGGCGCGGCGGAGCGCACTTCGGCCAGCAGCGCCTCCTGCGCGAACGGCTCGGCGCAGGCCATGCCGAGCACATGCTGGGCGAGCACATCCAGGGCGCCGGTGCGCTCGGGCGGGGTGTCCTGCGCGCCCACCCGCACCGCCTCCAGGGCGGCGCGGCATTCCAGCACCTCGAACCGGTTGGCGGGCACGAGCACCGCATGGGAGCTTTCGTCCAGCCGGTGGTTGGCGCGGCCGATGCGCTGCATGAGCCGGGACGATCCCTTGGGGGCGCCCACATTGATCACCTGGTCCACGTCGCCCCAGTCGATGCCGAGGTCCAGCGAGGAGGTGCAGACCACCGCCTTCAGCCGCCCCGCCGCCATGGCGCTCTCCACCCGGCGGCGCTGCTCCACGTCCAGCGAGCCGTGATGGAGCGCGATGGGCAGGTTGTCGTCATTGATGCGCCACAGCTCCTGGAACAGGAATTCCGCCTGCCAGCGCGTATTGACGAAGACGAGGCTCATGCGCCGCGCCTTGATGAGCCCGTAGACTTCCGGCAGCGCGTGCAGCGCCGTGTGCGTGGCCCAGGGCATCTGCGCGCGGCTGTCGAGGATGGACAGGTCCGGCGGCGCGCCGCCCTGTGCCACCACGAGGCCTGCCAGATTGTCCTCCCCGTCCCGCTGGGGCACCAGATAGCGCCGCAGGTCGTCCGGCTCCGCCACCGTGGCGGAGAGCCCCACTGCCTGGAGGTCCGGGGCGATGCTGCGCAGCCGGGCGAGGGTCAGCGAGAGCAGGTCGCCGCGCTTGGAGGTGACGAGGGCGTGAAGCTCGTCCAGCACCACGCGCCGCAGACCGGAAAACAGGTGCTCGCCGTCCTTCGAGGCCAGCAGCAGCGAGAGCTGCTCCGGCGTGGTGAGGAGGATGTCCGGCGGGTCGCGCCGCTGGCGCTGGCGGCGGGAGGTCGGCGTGTCGCCGGTGCGGGTCTCCACGCGGATCTTCAGCCCCATCTCCGCGATGGGCGCCTCCAGGTTGCGCGCGATGTCCACCGCGAGCGCCTTCAGGGGCGAGATATAGAGCGTGTGCAGCGGCGAGAGCCGTTCCGGCGGCTCGCGTCCGCCGGGCTCCGCTTTGCGGCGCGGCCGCCGTTCCTCGGACAATTCCACCAGCGAGGGCAGGAAGCCCGCCAGGGTCTTGCCCGCGCCGGTGGGGGCGATGAGCAGGGTGGATCGCCCGGCGCGCGCCTGCGCCAGAAGGTCGAGCTGGTGCGGCCGCGGCGCCCATCCGCGCGCGGCGAACCAGTCCGTGAAACGTCGGGGCAGGGCCGGCTCGGCCTCGGGGCGGGGATGGGGCACGAAACGTAAAATAGTGCGTGGGGGCCGGATTCGCGATGCCCGGCGGCCGACGCGCCGCTCTTAATGGGGCGTCAACCAAGCTCCGCCATTCTGCGCGCCTGAATTCTCGTCCCGGAGTCCTGCCCCATGATGTCGCGCGCCGACCGCACCGTGCTGAGCGAATGGTGGTGGACGGTGGACCGCCTGCTGCTGGGCAGCCTGTTCGTGCTGATGATGATCGGCATCGTGCTGTGCCTCGCCGCGAGCCCGCCCATCGCCGCGCGCCTCGGCATCGCCGATCCGTTCCACTTCGTGCAGCGCCAGGTGCTGTTCCTCATCCCAGCCACGGGCGTGATGATCGTCACCTCCTTCCTGTCCCCGCGCACCATCCGGCGGGTGTGCATGGTGATCTTCCTCGTCTTCTGGGCGCTGCTGTTCGCCACCCTCGCCATCGGCCCGGAAGTGAAGGGCGCGCGGCGCTGGCTGATGATCGCGGGCATCACTCTCCAGCCGTCGGAATTCCTGAAGCCTGCCTTTGTGGTGCTGGCCGCGTGGCTGTTTTCCGAGAGCAACAAGCGCCCGGAAATGCCCGCGCAGCTCCTCGCCATCGGGCTCCTGGGGGCGGTCGCGCTGCCGCTGGTGCTTCAGCCGGACTTCGGCCAGACCATGCTCGTGAGCCTTGTCTGGTGCGCCCTGTTCTTCCTGGCGGGGCTGCGCTGGATCTGGATGGTGGGCCTCATGGGCTTCGGCCTCGGCGGCGCGGTGCTCGCCTATAATGTGGTGCCCCACGTGCGAAAGCGTATCGACCGCTTCCTCGACCCCGCCACCGGCGATACCTACCAGATCGACACCGCGCTCCAGAGCTTCGAGCATGGCGGCTGGTTCGGCCAGGGGCCGGGCGAGGGCACGGTGAAGCGCATCCTGCCGGACGGCCATACCGACTTCATCTTCGCCGTGGCGGCGGAGGAGTTCGGCGTCATCCTGTGCCTCATCCTGCTGTCGCTGTTCGCCTTCATCATCATCCGCAGCCTGACCCGGGCGCTGGACGAGCAGGACCCCTTCGCCCGCTTCGCCGCCACGGGCCTCGCGCTGCTGTTCGGGCTCCAGGCGTCCATCAACATGATGGTGAACGTGCACCTCATGCCCGCCAAGGGCATGACGCTGCCTTTCATCTCCTATGGCGGCTCCTCGCTCATCTCGCTCGCCTTCGGCATGGGCATGCTGCTGGCCTTCTCCCGCCGCAGGCCCGGCGCGGCGGCGCTCGCCTCGCTGAGCGAGCCCCCCGCGGACGTGCCCGGCGCCGCCGCGAGGCCCGCATGAGCGCCGAGCGGGCGCCCCTCATCCTCCTGGCGGCCGGCGGCACGGGCGGGCACCTGTTTCCGGCCGAGGCGCTGGCCGGGGCGCTGGTGGCGCGCGGCTTCCGCGTGGACCTCGCCACCGATGCCCGCGCCAAGCGCTATGCGGGCGCCTTCCCCGCCGGCGACATGCATGTGCTGCCCGCCGAGACGGTGCGCGGGCGCTCTCCGCTCGCCTTGGCGCGCACGCTGTTCACCCTGGGCAGCGGGCTCATCGCCGGTCTCGCTTTGCTGCGACGGCTGAAGCCCGCCGCCGTGGTGGGATTCGGCGGCTATCCGACCCTTCCGCCGCTGGCGGCAGCCCGCCTCTCGGGCATCCCCACCCTGATCCACGAGGCCAACGGCGTCATGGGCCGGGCGAACCGGCTGCTGGCGCCGCGCGTCACCGCCATCGCCACCGGCTTCCCCGATGTCTGCGCGCAGGAGCCCGATCTCGCCGCCAAGGCGGTGTGGACCGGAAACCCGCTGCGCCCGGCGGTGATCGAGGCGGCGCGCATTCCCTATCCCGACGCCTCGGGCCCGCTGACGCTGCTGGTGTTCGGCGGCAGCCAGGGCGCGCGGGTCATGTCCGACATCGTGCCGCCCGCCGTGCTGGCGCTGGATCCCGCCTTGCGCGGACGGCTCAGGGTCGTGCAGCAGGCCCGCGAGGAGGACATGGCGCGGGTGCGCGGCGCTTATGACAGCGGGGGCGTCGCCGCCGAGATCGCGCCCTTCTTCACGGACCTGCCCGCCCGCATGGCGGCGGCCCATCTGGTCATCTCCCGTTCCGGCGCGCTGACCGTGGCCGAGCTTGCCGCCATCGGCCGGCCCTCGATCCTGGTGCCGCTGCCCCATGCGCTGGACCAGGACCAGGCGGCCAATGCCCGCTCGCTGGAGCGCATCGGCGGCGCGGTGCTCATGCCCCAGGCGCAGTTCACCCCCGAGGCGCTTGCCGGGACGCTGGCGCGGCTTTGCGCCGAGCCCGGGGCATTGACGGAAATGGCGCGAGCCGCCAGAAGCGCCGGATCGCTCGACGCGGCCGACCGGCTGGCCGACCTCGTCGCGCGGCTGGCGCGGGGGGCGCCGGTGCTTGAAGGAAAGTCGTGACCATGAAGCTCCCCCAGGCCCTGGGTTCCATCCATTTCGTCGGCATCGGCGGCATCGGCATGAGCGGCATCGCCGAGGTGCTGCACAATCTGGGCTACCAGGTGCAGGGCTCGGACGTGGCCGAGAGCGCCAACGTGAAGCGCCTGCGGGAGAAGGGCATCCCGGTCATGATCGGCCATGCCGCCGCCAATGTGGACGCGGCGGACGTGGTGGTGGTCTCTTCCGCCATCAAGCGTGAGAATCCGGAGCTTCAAGCGGCCCGCGCCAGGCGCCTGCCGGTGGTGCGCCGCGCCGAGATGCTGGCCGAGCTGATGCGCCTGAAGAGCTGCGTCGCCATCGCCGGCACCCACGGCAAGACCACCACCACCTCCCTGGTGGCCACTCTGCTGGATGCGGGCGGCATGGACCCCACCGTCATCAATGGCGGCATCATCAACGCCTACGGCACCAATGCGCGCCTGGGCGGCGGCGACTGGATGGTGGTGGAGGCGGACGAGAGCGACGGCACCTTCCTGAAGCTGCCGGCGGAAGTCGCCATCGTCACCAATATCGACCCCGAGCACCTCGACCATTTCAAGACCTTCGAGAAGGTGCAGGAAGCGTTCAAGAGCTTCATCGAGAACCTGCCTTTCTACGGTTTCGGTGTCATGTGCACCGACCATCCCGTGGTCCAGTCCCTGGTGGGCCGCGTCGAGGACCGGCGCATCGTCACCTATGGCGAGAATCCCCAGGCCGACGTGCGGCTCGTGGACGTGGACCTGCGCGGCGGCGTGACCAAGTTCAACGTGGTGTTCCGCGACCGCGCGGGCGCGGCGGCGCACACCATCGAGGGGCTGCGCCTGCCCATGCCGGGCAAGCACAATGCCCTGAACGCCACCGCCGCCATCGCGGTGGCCCGGGAGCTGGGCATCAGCGACGAGACCATCGTCGAGGCCATCGGCCAGTTCGGCGGCGTGAAGCGCCGCTTCACCCGCACCGGCGAGTGGAACGGCGTCACCATCTTCGACGATTACGGCCACCACCCCGTGGAGATCGCCGCCGTGCTGCGCGCCGCCCGTGCGGCGAGCGAGGGGCAGGTGATCGCCGTTGTGCAGCCCCACCGCTACAGCCGGCTCGCCTCGCTGTTCGACGACTTCTCCACCTGCTTCAACGACGCCGACCATGTGATCGTCGCCCCGGTCTATGCGGCCGGCGAGGCGCCCGTGCCCGGCGCCGACCGGGACCATCTGGTGCAGGGCCTGCGCGCGCGCGGCCATCGCTCGGTGACGCCGCTGGACGGCCCTGAGCATCTGGCGGGCCTCGTGGCGGGCCTCGCCAAGCCCGGCGACTATGTGATCTGCCTCGGCGCGGGCAGCATCACCCAATGGGCCTACGCTCTGCCCGGCGAACTCGCCTCGGGTGCAGCAGAAGCGCGCTGAGCGGGGGCGTGTGGTAAAGTGCCGGCATGACCCTGTCGCGCGACCAGCTCGTCCGATCGCTGGCTGCCCTTGAGCCCCGTCTGCGGGGCGAGGGCGTGACCGCGCTCGCGCTGTTCGGGTCGCGGGCGCGCGGCGACAATCGCACCGACAGCGATGTGGACGTGGTGATCGACGTTGCCACTGGCGCGCGCTTCTCGCTCCTTGATCTGGTGGGCGTCGCCCATGAGATCGAGGACGAGCTGGGTCTGCCTGCCAGCATCGTCCTGCGCCGCAGCCTCGATCCGGCCCTCGCCCGCACCATCGCGCGCGAGGCCATCCGGATTTTCGGATGACGGCCCGCGCCATCCTGCGGCTTCAGGACATGAAGCAGAGCATCGCCGATATCCGGGATCTGCTGGCGGACCTGCCCATGGAGCGGCTCGATGCCCATCGACCCACGCGGGCGGCTTTCGAGCGGTTCCTGGAAATTCTCAGCGAAGCCTCGCGAGGCGTGCCGGAGGACTGGAAACGGTCCGCTGCGCCAGACCTGCCATGGCGTCGGGTCGCCGATCTCGGCAACCATATCCGCCACGCCTATCACAGGGTGGATACGCAGATTCTGTGGAATATCTACGCGTTGGAACTGGACGGGCTGGAGCGGGCGGTTGACGCCATGCTCGCGTCGTTCGCCGACCCATCCGGCGCCGCCGAGGCGCGCTGAGCGGGGGCGGTTGCGCTGCAGCGGAAGACCCGATAGGCAAGGCCGACCGCAACGGACCAGGGGCAGGTCGGGATGAAGCGCGCGCTCTGGGTCGCCGCAGGCAGCGTCGGCATCGGCATCGTCGTGCTCGGCTTGAAGACCGCCGCCTGGTGGGTGACGGGCTCCGTCGCGCTGCTGTCCGACGCCCTGGAAAGCATCATCAACGTCGCCGCCTCCCTGGCGGCCCTGCTGGCGCTCAAGATCAGCTCGCAGCCGGCCGACGACAACCATCCCTATGGCCACCACAAGGCGGAATATTTCTCCGCCGTCCTCGAGGGCGTGCTGATCGTCCTCGCTGCGGGCTCCATCCTGCGGGAGGCCTATTTCGGCTTCCTCGACCCGCATATGCCGCATCAGCCCGTCCAGGGCATGATCCTCAACGGCTTCGCCACGCTCATCAACGCGGTCTGGTGCACGGTCCTGCTGCGCGTGGGCCGCGCATGGCGCTCCCCCGCCCTGCTGGCGGACGGGCGGCACCTGCTGACGGACGTGGTCACCTCCATTGGCGTTCTGGCCGGCTTCGTTCTGGTCCCCGTCACGGGCTGGCCGCAGCTCGACCCCCTGCTGGCCGGCATCGTCGCGATCAACATCCTGTGGACCGGATGGAGCCTCATGCGCGAATCGGTGGGCGGGCTCATGGACGAGGCCCCGGCGCCGGACGTGGTGGCGCGCATCAAGGAGCTGGTCTCGCTCCATGCCCACGGCGCCATCGAGGCCCACGACCTGCGCACCCGCCACGCGGGACGCATGACCTTCGTGGAATTCCATCTCGTGGTGCCCGGCGACATGACGGTGGCCGCCGCCCACACCATCTGCGACCGCATCGAGCAGGCGTTCGAGACCGACATGGAGGACATGGTCATCACCATCCATGTTGAGCCCGAAGGCGAGGCGAAGCATCGCGGCGTGGTGGTGCTGTAGGGCATTTGGCATCCGGCGCGGAAGGTTTTAAACCGGCGCCATGGCTTTTCCCGACCTCGTTCCCGACCTTCGCGCGCGCCTGCCGGACGTGCGCGGCCGCCTTTCGGCCAATGCGCCGCTGGCGCCGCTCATCTGGTTTCGCGCGGGCGGACCGGCGCAGGTGCTGTTCGAGCCGGCGGATGCGGACGACCTCGCCTATGTGCTGGCGCGCCTGCCTGGCGAGTTGCCCGTGACCGTGATCGGCCTCGGCTCCAACCTCATCGTGCGTGACGGCGGGGTGCCGGGCGTGGTGGTGCGCCTCGGCAAGAGCTTCGGCGAGATCGCGGTGGAGGGCACGCGCATCCGCGCCGGGGCGGGGGCGGCGGATGTGAAGGTGGCGCGCGTCGCCGCCGAGGCGGGGCTCGGCGGCCTCGCCTTCCTGCGCGGCATTCCCGGCGCCGTGGGCGGCGCGGTGCGCATGAATGGCGGCGCCTATGGCGGGGAGGTGAAGGACGTGCTGGTCTCCTGCCGCGCCGTGGGCCGCGACGGGCGGCTCCATGACCTCGCCAATGCGGACATGGGCTTCACCTATCGCCACTGCGCCGTGCCGGACGACCTGATCTTCGTCGAGGCGCTGTTCGAGGGGGTGCCGGGCGATCCCGCGCAGATCGCGGCCGAGATGGAGCGCATCACCGCCTCGCGGGAGGCGACCCAGCCCGTGAAGAGCCGCACCGGCGGCTCCACATTCAAGAATCCCGAGGGCTCCAAGGCCTGGCAGCTGGTGGACGCGGCGGGCTGCCGGGGGCTGGTGCTCGGCCGGGCGCAGGTGTCGGAGCTGCACACCAATTTCCTCATCAATCTCGGCGGCGCCACGGCGGCGGAGATCGAGGGGCTGGGCGAGGAGGTGCGCCGGCGCGTGCGCGAGACCTCCGGCGTGGAGCTTCAGTGGGAGATCCGGCGCATCGGCGTGCCAGCGGCTGCCTGATCCCGCCGCCGTGATCGTTGCGCCTCATCCTGCCGCAAAGCGGCCGTGCTTGCCGACGAGAAGGCAGGGCGCACGATTCGCGTTTGCCTCCTAAGGAATTGCAAACCCTGTTCGCGCTTTAATTCCCCGCCCGGTCCTGGGCGCATTTCGGGATAGGTCCATGTCCAAACACGTCGCGGTTCTCATGGGCGGCTGGTCCGCCGAGCGGGAAGTTTCGTTGCGCTCCGGCGCGGGGTGCGCCCGCGCCCTGGAGCAGGCTGGCTACCGCGTGACCGAGGTGGATGTGGGCCGCGACATCGCCGAGGTGCTGGCACGCCTCAAGCCCGACGTGGCGTTCAACGCGCTCCACGGCTGCCCCGGCGAGGACGGCACCATCCAGGGCATCCTGGAAATCCTGCGCATTCCCTATTCCCATTCCGGCGTGCTCGCCTCGGCGCTGGCCATGGACAAGGCGCAGGCCAAGGTGGTGATGGCGGCGGCGGGCGTGCCGGTGGCCCCCGGCCTCGTGGTGTCGCGCGCGGAAGCGGCACGGGGCCATGTGATGGAGCCGCCCTATGTGCTGAAGCCGGTGGCGGAAGGGTCCAGCGTCGGCGTCTATATCGTGCGCGAGGACCAGGCGCACCCGCCCCAGGAGCTGACGCGGGGCGACTGGACGCACGGCGAATCACTGCTGGCGGAGCGCTTCATCCCCGGGCTGGAACTGACCTGCGCGATGATTCGCGGGGAGCCGTCGGAGGTTACGGAGATCGAGGCGACCCACGCCTTTTACGATTACGACTCCAAATATGCGCCCGGCGGCTCTCGTCACATCCTTCCTGCCCGCATTTTACCCGAAGTTTACCAACAGGTGCGGATACTTACGGCCAAGGCGCACAAGGCGCTCGGATGCCGGGGCGTCTCCCGTGCGGACTTCCGATACGACGAGCGGACCGGGGATGCCTCGGGCCTCGTCTGCCTGGAGGTCAACACGCAGCCCGGGATGACCGAGACGTCCCTCGTGCCCGAACTGGCCGCCCATGCGGGCATTTCATTCAGCGAGCTTGTGGCATGGATGGTGGAGGACGCATCGCTGGACCGCTGAGGTCGCTTCGGGCCGGGCGCGGGGCCGAACCCGGCAGCGGCAAGCTGCCGAACCCGGTGACGCCGTCCCGGCGCACCGTGCCCATGCGCGAGCCCGCGCCGGCCAGCCGCACGGCGCTTCTGCTGCGCCGCCTGACGGTGCGGCTCGGCGCCTCCCGCCTCGGACGGCGCGGCGCGAGCCTGCTGGCGGTGGCGGTGATCGGCGGCTTCACGGCTTATGGCGTGGTGCTGGGCGGCCATGTGGCGGAGGCCGAGGAATTCCTCGTGGACCTCGGCGACGTGGCCGGCACCATGGCGGGCTTCAAGGTGAAGCAGGTCAACCTCTCCGGCCAGAATCACGTGACGCCGCCGGAAATCCTCGCTGCCGCGGGCATCAAGCCCACCACCTCCCTGCCGTTCGTGGACGCGGACGCGACCCGGGCGCGCCTGGAGGCCATGCCCTGGATCGCCAGCGCCACGGTGCGCAAATTCTATCCCGACCGCATCGACATCTCGGTGGTGGAGCGGGAGGCCTATGCGCTCTGGCAGTTCAACGGCCAATTGCGGGTGATCGCGCGCGACGGCATGCCCATCGCCCCCTATTCCGACGATCCGCGCTATGTGAGCCTGCCCATCGTGGTGGGCGAGGGCGCGGACAAGCGGGTGGGCGAGATCGTCGAGGCGCTCGCCCGCGTGCCGCCCATCCGCGACCAGGTGCGCGCCGCCATCCTGGTGGCCGACCGGCGCTGGACGCTGAAGCTGCGCAACGGCATCGACGTGCGCCTCCCGGAAGAGGGCTTCTCCGGCGCGCTCATGGAGCTGGCCGACCTCGACCGCGAGAAGAAGCTGCTCACCCGCGACATCACCATCGTGGACATGCGCCTGCCCGACCGCGTGGCGGTGCGCCTGTCCGACAGTGCCTACGAGGCGCGCATGCAGGTTCTCAAGGCCAAGGCCAAGGCGAAGAAGGGAGGGGCCGCGTGAGGCACCGGCTCGCTCAGGGGTTTGCCCCCAAGATGCGCCCGATCCAGCCGAAGAAGAGCGGGATCGTCGCGGTTCTCGACATCGGCACCAGCAAGATCGTGTGCGCCATCGCCCGGCTGAAGCCGCGCGGCGCCTCCGATGTGCTGCACCGGCGCACCCATTCCATCGACGTGCTGGGCATCGGCCACACCCGCGCCCACGGCGTGAAGGGCGGCGCCATCGTGGACATGGCGCGCGCCGAGCTGGCGGTGCGCCAGGCGGTGGACATGGCCGAGCGGGCGGCGGGCGTGCAGATCGCCTCCGTCATCGTCGGCGTGTCCGGCGCGCGCCTCGCCTCGCAGCATTACGAGGCGGCGGTGCGGCTCACCGCCCCGGCGGTGGAGGAATTCGACATCCGCCGCGTGCTGGAAGCCGCCTCCACCTATGCGGTGGGCGACGGGCGCGCGGTGATGCATGCCCTGCCGGTGGGCTATTCGCTGGACGGCCGGCGCGGCATCGGCGAGCCCTGCGGGATGCTGGGCCGGGAACTGGGCGTGGATATGCACGTCATCACCGGCGACCTGACCTCCCTGAAGAACCTGGTCCTGTGCGTGGAGCGCTGCCATCTCGGCATCGAGGCCATGGTGTGCGCGCCCTATGCGGCGGCGCTCTCCTCCCTCACCGACGACGAGATGGAACTGGGCGTCACCCTCATCGACATGGGCGCGGGCACCACCACCTTCTCGGTCGTCTCCGGCGGCCACTGCATGTATGTGGACGGCATCGCGCTGGGCGGCCAGCACATCACCAATGACGTCGCCCGCGGCCTGCCCGCGCGGCTCGCCGACGCCGAGCGCCTCAAGGCGCTGCATGGCGCGGTGGTGGCGGTCTCTTCCGACGACCACGACATGCTCACCATTCCCCCGCTCTCGGGGGACGAGCGCGACCAGCCCAACATGGTGCCGAAAGCGCGCCTTGTGACCATTGTTAAGCCGCGGGCGGAAGAGATCGTGGAACTGATTCGCGATCGCCTGAAGGCGGCGGGCCATGCGGGGGATGCCGGGCGGCGCCTGGTGCTCACCGGCGGCGCCGCGCAGCTCCAGGGCCTGCCGGACCTGATGGCCCGCGTCATCGGCCCGCAGGTGCGAATCGGCCGCCCGCTGGGCGTCTCCCGCCTGCCGGAAGCGGCGCGCGGGGCGGCGTTCGCGGTGACGGCGGGTCTTCTCGTCTACCCCCAGGTGGCGGGGCTCGAGCATTTCGAGCCGCGTCGTCGCCAGGCGGTGGGCGCGGAGAGCGGAACATATTTCGGCCGCGTGGGACGCTGGCTGAGGGACAGCTTTTAGAGATGGTTAACCGAGTTCGGGCTTAACTGATCCCGAGTTTCGGATTCGGAACGACGGCACGGCGCTTCGGGCGCGACGGAGTGGGAAAATGTCGATCAACCTTCAGATGCCCGACATTCGGGAGTTGCGGCCCCGGATCACCGTGTTCGGTTGCGGTGGCGCCGGCGGCAATGCCGTGAACAACATGATCAATTCGGGCCTGACGGGTGTCGAGTTCGTGGTGGCGAACACCGATGCGCAGGCGCTGTCCCTCTCCAAGGCCGAGCGCCTCGTGCAGATGGGCGTCGCCGTCACCGAGGGCCTGGGCGCCGGCTCCCAGCCGGAAGTGGGCCGCGCGGCCGCCGAGGAAGTGCTCGACGAGATCCGTGACCACCTGTCCGGCTCCCACATGGTGTTCATCACCGCCGGCATGGGCGGCGGCACCGGCACCGGCGCCGCGCCCGTCGTGGCGCGCGCCGCCCGCGAGCTGGGCATCCTCACGGTGGGCGTCGTGACCAAGCCCTTCCACTTCGAGGGCCAGCGCCGCATGCGCGTCGCCGAGCACGGCATCAACGAGCTGCAGAAGACGGTCGACACCCTCATCGTCATCCCGAACCAGAACCTGTTCCGGGTGGCCAACGAGAAGACCACCTTCGCGGACGCCTTCTCCATGGCGGACCAGGTGCTCTATTCGGGCGTCGCCTGCATCACCGACCTGATGGTGAAGGAAGGCCTGATCAACCTCGACTTCGCCGACGTGCGCGCCGTGATGCGCGACATGGGCAAGGCCATGATGGGCACCGGCGAGGCCTCGGGCGACAAGCGCGCCCTCCAGGCGGCCGAGGCGGCCATCGCCAACCCGCTGCTGGACGAGACCTCCATGCGCGGCGCCGGCGGCCTGCTCATCTCCATCACCGGCGGCAACGACATGACGCTGTTCGAGGTGGACGAGGCGGCGACCCGCATCCGCGAGGAAGTGGATCCCGACGCCAACATCATCCTGGGCGCCACGTTCGACGAATCCCTCGACGGCATCATCCGCGTGTCGGTGGTCGCCACCGGCATCGACCCGGCGGTCGTGCCCGAGCAGATCCACCCCGCCACGGACCGCTTCCCCGAGCTTCAGGGCCGCAAGATCTCCAACGCCGGCCGCGCCGCCGTGGAGCAGGCCCGCGAGGCCCAGATCCGCAGCGCCGTCGCCGCCATCTCGGCCGAGGACCTGATGTCGCTCGAAGCCCCGGCGCCCGCGCCGGTGCAGCGCGCCCCCGCCCCCCCGCCGGCCCCGGCGCAGGCGGTGGCCATCGACGACGTGACCATCCGCGCCGCGACGCCGAAGCCCTCCTTCTTCGAGGAGCCGGAACAGGCCCCCGCGCCCGCGCCCATGGCCCATGACGACGAGTTCGCGCCCTATATCCCGCCGCAGGCCCAGCGCCCGCGCGCCCCGCGCATGCCGCGCGTGGACGAACTGCCGATGCCCGCCCAGAACCAGATCCGCGCCCAGCGCGGCGAGGCTCCGGCCGAGCAGAAGAAGATGACCCTGCTGCAGCGGCTCGCCAATGTGGGCATGGGCCGTCACACGGAGGAGCCCGAGCCCACCCGCGCGCCCCAGCCCACCATGCGGGCGCCCGCTCCGCAGCAGGGCCGTCCCCAGGGCCGCCCGGACCCGGTTTCGGAATTCGCCAAGCGTCCCCAGGCCCGTCCGGCCGCCGAGGTGCCGACCCGGCATCCCCAGCATCCCGGCCATGAGGACGACCAGCTTGAGATTCCGGCCTTCCTCCGCCGCCAGGCGAATTGATTAACCTCATCCGCACGTAACGCTGGTTTGCGCCCGGGCTTCACGCTCGGGCGTAAGCTTTTGATAACCAAGGTAATTTTAGGATTTTTCCCCGGTAACAGGCGGTAAGCAAGCGTGATTTGGCGCACTGCGGCAAGCCGTCTAGGTTCTCGCTCGAACCTTGCGCAACACCGGTTGAGTCGGCAGCAAAAACTGCCTTCCGGGCGGAAATGGGCAGGGATGGTGAAACTTTAGGGGCGGGAGCGCGACGGCCGCAAGCCGAGAAGCTTCCGAGTTGGCATGAAGTCCGAAATGCAGACGACCCTGTCGGGCCAGATTTCCCTGAGCGGCGTTGGCGTCCATGGTGGCGTCGATGCGACGCTCACCTTCAAGCCCGCGCCGGCCGATACCGGCATCGTCTTCTCCCGGACTTTCGCAGACCAGGCCCCGCGCCGCATTTCCGTTTCCCGCCAGTCGGTGCAGGCCACCGACCTTGCCACCGTGCTGGGTGATCGCTCCGGCGCCGTGGTCTCCACGGTGGAGCATGCCCTCGCGGCCTTCGCCGGCCTCGGCGTGGACAATGCCGAGGTGGAGATCGACGGCCCCGAGGTTCCGATCCTCGACGGCAGCGCCGCCCCCATCGTGCAGGCGGTGGACCGCGCCGGCATCGCGACGCTCGGTGCCCGCCGCAAGTATCTGAAGGTGCTGAGGCCGGTGCGCGTCGAGAACGGCGCTTCCTTCGGCGAGCTGTCTCCCTATGACGCGGGCTTCCGCCTCGAAGTGGAGATCGAGTTCGACCACGCCTTCATCGGCCGCCAGCGTTTCGCGGGCAACGTCACCCCGGCCGTGTTCCGCCGGGAACTGGCGGGTGCGCGCACCTTCGGCTTCCTGAAGGACGTGGAGCGGCTGCGCACCGCCGGCTATGCCCGCGGCGCCTCCCTGGACAATACCGTGTGCCTGGACACCGACGGCGTGATGAACGCCGAGGGCCTGCGCTTCACGGACGAGTTCGTGCGGCACAAGGCGCTGGACGCGGTGGGCGACCTCGCCCTCGCCGGCCTGCCCCTGCTGGCGCGCTACCGTTCCTTCCGGGGCGGCCACAAGCTGAACTTCCAGGTGGTGGACGCCCTGCTGGCGGACCGCTCCGCCTTCGCCGTGGTGGAAGCCCCCGCCCGCGCCCGCCGCGAGGGTGCCGAGCTGGTGGTCGGCGCGCCGGTCCTGGCCTTCGCCCCCGAGCGCTGAACCAAACGACGCGGGCGCCCGGCGCCCGCTTCCGGCCGGAAAAACCGGCCTGCCGTGTCCCATGGGAAGGCACGGCGCGAATAGGGCTTTGCGAATAGGACTTTCCTTGCGCGCGATTGCGGCCTATTCCCCTTCCTCGAAATTTGCCGTCTCTTCACACTCGCGCGCCACAATGCCGTCGGAAAGCGCCGTTAGCCGCGTTGGTGGCGGCTCTGTGCCCCGGCGATGATCGGGGTTCGGTCGAGGCAACGGCTCGGAGTGGATTTTCACGTGATGCGCCTTTTCAAAGAAGCGGCTTCTCCGCGCGCCTCGCGCTCCCGGGTGGCCGGGCTGATCGGTGCGCTCCTGGTGGCGGCGACCCTGGCGGGCTGCGCCACCGACAAGGACGACATCCTTGCGCCCGACGAGCCGGCCGAGAAGATCTACAATGAGGGCCTGACCCTCATGAATCGCGGCGAACTGAAGGCCGCGGCCAAGCGCTTCGAGGACCTCGACCGCACCCATCCCTATTCCGAATGGGCCCGCAAGGCGCTGCTGATGGACACCTATGTCTATTACCAGCTCGGCGAGTATGACGACGCCATCAGCGCCGGGAAGCGCTACCTCTCGCTGCATCCCGGCTCGCAGGACGCGGCCTATGCCAGCTACCTCGTGGCGTCCGCCTATTTCGACAACATCCCGGACATCACCCGCGACCAGAAGGCCACCCGCCAGGCGCTCGACGCACTGGACGACGTGATCCGCAAATATCCCGACACGGAATATGCCGCCTCCGCCAAGAAGAAGGTGGAAGTGGCCCGGGACCAGCTGGCCGGCAAGGAAATGATGATCGGCCGGTACTATCTGGAGAACCGGAACTATACGGGCGCCATCAACCGCTTCAAGGTGGTGGTGACGCGCTACCAGACCACCCGCCAGGTGGAAGAGGCGCTGTTCCGCCTCACCGAGGCCTATATGGCGCTGGGCATCGTCAGCGAGGCGCAGACCGCCGCCGCCGTGCTCGGCTACAATTTCCCCGAAAGCTCCTGGTACAAGGACGCCTACCGCCTCGTGCAGCAGGGCGGTACGGAGCCGAAGGAAAACAAGGGCTCCTGGATCAGCCAGGCGTTCAAGAAGCTCGGCCTCGGCTGACGCGCCATGCTCGCTTCGCTCTCGATCCGGGACATCGTTCTGATCGAGAAGCTGGATCTCGCGCTGAACGAGGGCCTCACGGTCCTCACGGGCGAGACCGGCGCGGGCAAGTCCATCCTTCTGGATGCCCTGTCGCTCGCCCTCGGCGGGCGCGGTGACGGCGCCCTGGTGCGCCACGGCGCCCAGAAGGGCCAGGTCACGGCGGTCTTCGACCTTCCCCTCGACCATCCCGCCCGAACGCTTCTCTCGGAAGCCGACATCGCCGACGAGGGCGACCTCATCGTGCGCCGCACCCAGACGGCGGACGGGCGCACCCGTGCCACGGTCAACGACCAGCCGGTGAGCCTGCAGACCCTGCGCGGGCTGGCCGCGTGCCTCGTGGAGCTGCACGGCCAGCATGACGACCGGGCGCTGGTGAACCCGGCCTCCCATCGCGCGCTCCTGGATGCGTTCGGCGGCCTTGCGGGCGAGGTGATCGCGCTGGGCGTTCTCTGGCGTGCCTGGCGGGCGGCTGTGGCGGAAGCGGACGGCGAGCGGGCGCGGCTGGAAGCGGCGGCCAAGGATGCCGACTATCTGCGCCACGCGGCGGCGGAGCTGAACGCCCTCGCACCCGAGGCGGGCGAGGAAGCCCGGCTCGCGGAGCGCCGCACCTATATGATGCGCTCGGAGAAGATCGCGGGCGACCTCTCCGAGGCCCTGGACGCGGTGGGCGGCGGCGGTTCGCCCGTGCCCACGCTGGCGGCGGCGGTCCGCCGCCTGGAGCGGCGCGCGGGCGAGGCGCAGGATCTCGTGAAGCCCGCCGTGGAAGCCATCGACCAGGCGCTGGACGCGCTGGAGAGCGCCCGCGCCCATCTGGAGGCGGCGCTGCGCGAGGCGGATTTCGACCCGCGCGAGCTGGAGCGCATCGAGGAGCGCCTGTTCGCCCTGCGGGCCGCCGCGCGCAAATACGGCGTCGCCATCGATGACCTCCCCGCCCGCGCCGCACGCTTCACGGCCGATCTCCAGGCGCTGGACCGGGGCGCCACGCGCCTCGCGGCGCTGGACCGCGCCGCCGAGGAGGCGGGCCGCGCCTATCGCGCCGCCGCCGACCATCTCTCGGCCGGGCGCAAGACCGCGGCGCGTCGCCTGGAAGCCGCCGTCAATGCCGAGCTGCCGCCGCTCAAGCTGGAGCGGGCGGTGTTCTCCGTGAACCTTGCGAGCGATCCCGCCGCCGCCGGCCCCGAGGGGCAGGACCGGGTGGAATTCTGGGTGCAGACCAATCCCGGCACCCGCGCGGGCCCCATGATGAAGGTGGCGTCCGGCGGCGAGCTGTCCCGCTTCCTGCTGGCGCTGAAGGTGGTGCTGGCGGATCGCGGCTCGGCCCCCACCCTGATCTTCGACGAGATCGACACGGGTGTCGGCGGCGCGGTGGCGGATGCCATCGGCGCGCGCCTCGCGCGGCTGGCCGAGCGGGTGCAGGTGCTCTCCGTCACCCACGCGCCCCAGGTGGCGGCGCGGGCGCGCCATCACCTGCTGATCTCCAAGGCGAGCGCCCCCGGCGCCGCGAAGGACGCGCCCGTGACGACGCGCGTCGCGCCCCTCACGGACACCCACCGCCGCGAGGAGATCGCCCGCATGCTGGCGGGCGCCACCGTCACCGCCGAGGCGCGGGCGGCGGCGGATCGCCTGCTGGGCGCCGAGGGGTAACCGCAAGGGCCCGAGAGATCGACTCACGGGCCTCCGCTCAGGCCCGCGCGGATCGGATCAAGGACCTGGGCTGACGGTCTGGGATCGATCGACATTCAGACTGATGGATGGATTTTGGCCTCTTAGGGTCGTCATGCCCGGGCTTGTCCCGGGCATCCACGCCCTGGATCGAGCGTGCACCTAGCCAAACCCCATGGATGGCCGGGACAAGCCCGGCCATGACGCCACTTTCTTGAAGGAACCGTCCCGACCACTTGAATGTCGAGTGGCCCAAAGGCCCCTCACACGCTGCGCATCAGCCCGCCGTCCACCTTGATGTTCTGGCCGGTGATATAGGCCCCGCCCTCCGACGCCAGGAAGGCGATGGTGGCGGCGATCTCCTCGGACTTTCCGTAGCGCCCCAGCGGCACGCCGGCGCGGCGCTCCTCGGTGGCGGGCAGGCTGTCGATCCAGCCGGGCAGCACATTGTTCATGCGCACGTTCTGGGGGCCGTACTGGTCGGCGAACAGCTTGGTGAAGGCGGCGAGCCCTGCCCGGAACACCGCCGAGGTGGGGAACATGGAGGCGGGCTCGAACACCCAGGCCGAGGAGATATTGATGATGGCGCCGCCCTTCTGCGCCGCCATGACCGGGGCGACGAGGCGCACGGCGCGGATGACGTTCATCAGATAGACGTCGAGGCCGGTGTGCCACTGCTCGTCGGTGATCTCCAGAAGCGGCGCGCGCGGCCCGTGGCCCGCGCTGTTCACCAGCACGTCGATGCGCCCGGCCTTCTCCATCACGAGCGCCACCAGCCGCTCCAAATCTTCCGGCGACTGGTTGGAGCCGGTGACGCCCCATCCCCCCAATTCCTCGGCCAGGGCCTCGCCCTTTCCGGAGGAGGACAGGATGGCCACCTTGTAGCCGTCCGCCGCGAGCCGCCGGGCCGCCGCCGCGCCCATGCCGCTGCCGCCCGCCGTCACCACCGCCACCTTCTGCGCGTCCATCGCCGCCTGTCCTTGCTCTTGTGCGAACCGGGGCGCGAGACTGGCCGATCCGTCCGCGCAAGGCTAGGGGCTGATCCGCCTGTCCCGTCCCCTGCCGCCACCCAGGCGGCCGAGATGGGTGTCGCCGAACGCGGTCTCATATTTGAGCCCGTAGCCCAGCGCCCGGTCCAGGCAGACATGGGCGCCCCAGATGAGGCCGAGGCCGGTCACGAACGGCAGTGCCGCCCACAGCCCCCACGCGCCGAGCAGGACGGGGCCGATGGCGGTGTGGGCCGCATTGTAGGCGCCGGCCCCCAGGCGCGGGCCGGCGAGATAGAGGAGCATGGAGAGGTCCGGCACCAGGATGAGCGCCCCGAAAACCCACCAGGACGGCCCGTCCCAGCGCGTCTCCAGAAGGCCATAGGCGACCAGCAGGGCCACCAGCAGCAGTGCCGCCTCCGCGCGCAGCAACAGACGCGGCCCACCTGTGACGGCTCCCGCTTGGGTCTGGGACATGGAACACTCCTGGAATTGGGGGAGAGCGCGGACGGCTGCGCGGCCGTCAGGCCGGGGACGACGCTTCAGTCCACGTCCGGCTTGCCGCGCCGCAGGCTCTTCACATTGCCGCGCCGCTCCTTGGCCGCGAGGCGGCGTTCCTTGGAGGCGAGGGTGGGGCGCGTCTTGCGGCGGGGCGGGGCCACATAGGCCGCCTCGCGAATCATCTCCACGAGGCGCGAGATGGCGTCCTCGCGGTTGCGGTCCTGGCTGCGGAAGCTCTGGGCGTGGATGACGATGACGCCGTCCTGGGTCATGCGGCTGCCGGCGACGCGGCCGAGCCGGGACTTCACCCCGTCCGGCAGGCTGGGCGAGCCCCAGGCGTCGAAGCGAAGCTGCACCGCGCTCGACACCTTGTTCACATTCTGCCCGCCGGGGCCGGAGGCGCGCACGAAGGAGAAGGACAATTCCTCCTCCGCGATCGCGAGGCGCGGCGTGATCTCGATCCAGGCCATGGCCCTTCAATGCCGCAGGCGCGGGCGCGGTTCAACGGGGATGATGGCGCCCCGGCCTTCGACCGTACCGCTTGGCCCGCCTCAGATGGCGTGGCGGTTCGCGCTCGGGCCGAAATGCTCGACGTAGCGGGGCGAGATGGCCGCGCGGGGCAGGATGACGAGAACATCCGTGGTGCCGAACTGGTGGTCCACCACGGCCCCGTCGCCCACATAGCCGCCGATGCGCAGATAGCCCTTGATGAGCGGCGGCAGGGAATGCATGGCGGACTTCAGGTCCACCTGCTCCTTGGGCAGGATGTTCATGTCCGTGTAGCGCGCGGGCAGGGCGCGGGCGCACCATTCCTCGGGCGCGCGGGCATGGTGGTGCAGGAAGGACAGCGGCAGGGCCAGCGAGGCGGGGTCGGTGCCGTCCAGGCTCGCGCAGCCGAACATCACGTCGATATTGTTGCGCAGCACGTAGGTCCACACCCCGTGCCAGAGCAATTCCACCGTGCGCTTGTTGCGATAGGGCTTCAGCACGCAGGAGCGGCCCAGTTCCAGGAACCGCAGGCCGGGATGCGCCTCGATGATGCGGTTCACGTCGAACTCGGCCTGGGTGTAGAAGCCGCCATGCTTGCGGGCGACGTCCTGGCGCAGCAGGCGATAGGTGCCCACCACCTTCGGCTTGCGGCGGCCGAGCACCATTTTCCCGGCGTCGTAGTCGAGCACGAGGATGTGGTCGCAGATGGTGTCGAAGGCGTCCACGTCGCGGCGGGCGAGCCGCGCGGCGGCGTCCGGAATGGCGGACTTCTCCTCGTAGAACACCTTGTAGCGCAGCCGCTGGGCCTTACGGACGTCGCGCGCGGTGCGGGCGAGGCGCACTTCCATGTTGCCCAGCCGGCCGAGCACCACCGGCTCCCCGGAAGGCACGGCCTCTCGGTGGCGGATGCCCGAATAGGCGCGCAGGTCGGAGACGAGCTTCTGCGGGCCGTTGAGCGGCACACCCTCGCCCAAGGCGACGGGGCCAAAGCCGAACGAGGCCGCGAGCTTGGCGGAGGTGGTGCGCAGCGCGCCACCCTCAGAAAATTTGCCGTTGGAAAATTTCGCGCCCGGAAATTTGGCGAGGCTCTCTTTCGCGACGTCGATGCCACGGCCGAACAGGGCGGGAAAATCCAGTCCCGCGGTGGGTCGGCCCGAACCCGGCAATTGATCGCGTTTCATTGCAACGACCCCCTCCTTGGGCCGTCGCTGGCGGAGCGGCGTTGACGCCGGTTTCCGCCATGACGAGCTCACCCGCGTCCTACGGAGCCTTTGCCCCGCCTTCTCGCGTGACGGACACCTTCAGCATAGGATTCATACGCTGGTGTGACAATGGCTGATTACCTTCGGGGAGGTGCGCGCGGCCGGCCGCGGCCGGGCTTAAGCCGCGCTTCATCCTTATATGCGAAGGGGTTGCAGGACGCCTGTCGGGCCCGGTGCGCAAGCCCGCCGGACGGGCGCCGTGTGTTCAGTCGGCTCAGGCTTGGGCGTCGCCTGCCGCGCCGGATCTGCAAAAGGGGGATATGATGGATCGTTCCGTGTTCCGTGCCCGCGCCCTGCGCGGCGTGTTCGCCGCCGCCGGACTGGCGGCCTGTTTCGCCGGCTCCATGCCCGCCGCCGCCCAGCCGCGTCCGGTGCCCGATGCCGTCACCACCATCGACATCCCCAATGTCGGCCCCATGCAGGTGCTCACCTACAAGGCGCAGTTCGTCTCGGCAGACCCGGCGACCCGCCGCGTTGTCCTGGAAGGCTCCACGGGCAAGCGCTGGTCGGTGCTGGTGCCGCCCATGATGGGCAATGTGATGGACCTCGCCAACAGCCGCAGCCTGCTGATCCGCGTGCTGCCGGGCGTCGTGTCCTATCTCGGGAAGGCCCACCAGGGCACGCCGGGCAAGGTCACCGCCGAAGTGGCCCTGGACGCGGGCCTGCCCGGCTGGCCGCAGGATTTCGGCTTCCGGGAAGTGACCATCACCTCGATCCTGGTGGACATCAACAAGGCGGCCGGCACCATCAGCTTCGAGGGCCTGGACGGCTTCGTGCGCACGCTGAAGGCGGGCAATCCGCAGGTGCTGGCCGACCTGCAGAAGGTGGAACTCGGGGACCTGTGCGAGATCCGCTATTATGAAGGCATCACCATCAACACGGTGAACTGAGCCCTGAGGGCCTGAGGGAGCGGGCGCGTCAGATCTCGCGCCCCTCCACCTCCACCTTCAGTTCGTCCACGATCTCCTGGGCGTCCTCCAGGTGCGGATTGACGGCCAGCGCGCGGCGCGCGGCATCGAGCGCGCGCGCATCCTCGCCCACCTCGCGCAGGATCAGGGCCAGGCCCAGCAGCGCCGTATAGTGGCGCGGCTCGCGGGTCAGAACCTCGCCCAGATCCCCCAGCGCGCCGTCATAATCATCCTGCGCATATTTCACGGACGCGCGGCGCGCCAGCAGCGCCAGATTGTCCGGCACGATGACGATGGCGGCGTTCAGCAGTTCGAGGGAGAGATCATATTCCTTCGCCTGGGCCGCCACTTCCGCGCGGGCCATGAGCAGGTCGGCGCTGGCGCTGCCGGTCTGCGCGAAGAAGGCATCGAGCCGCGAGCCCAGCGCCTTGGCGCTCTGCTCGTCCGGTGCGAGCCGGAGAGCCTCGAACAGGGCATTGAGCTGGGCGCGGCGATCGCGCGGGGGCTTGCGGGCCTGTGCCTCGCCCGGCTGGGCGGGCGTGGCGGACGGCGGGGCAGCGCCCTGCGCCGCGGCGGGTTCCGCGAGGGATAAAGGCAGGCTCGCGCACGCGCCCGCGAGAAGCAGGGCGGCAAGCCGCTTTGAAGAGAAGAAGGGGCGCACCGGCATGGGGGAAATGTCGACCCGCCTGCCGGCTGCGTCAAGAAGCACCGGGCGGCGCCGAGGCGCCGCACCGTTCACGAGCGCTCGACCGGCGATGCCGGCCGGCCCGGATCAGCCCTGGCGGGCCTTATAGCGCTTCTGGGTCTTGTTGATGATGTAGACGCGGCCCTTGCGGCGCACCAGACGGTTGTCGCGGTGACGGCCGAGCAGCGACTTCAGGGAATTGCGGATCTTCATGACACTAGCCTTCGGCCGACCGCGGCGCGCGGACCGCGCGGCTCGTCGACACAAGTTTGTTGGATCGAGCGCGCTTGATATTGGGCGGCGGCGCCGATGTCAACGGCCGAGCCGCCACGGTGAGGGCGCGGCCCGCCTGCGGGGCCGCGCCCTCACCGTCTGAACGCTCACTTGCCCTGAAGAAGGGGCGCCAGTTCCTTGTCGAGGTCGGCGACCGAGATGGCGCCGGCCATCTTCTTGCCGTTGATGAAGAAGGTGGGGGTCGAATCCACGCCCAGCTCCTTGTTGGCATATTGGGCGCTGGCCTGGACCTTCTCCGCCAGGTCCTTGTCGGAGAGGCACTTCTCGAAGTCCGCCTCGCTCATGCCCGCCTGCTTGGCGATGGTGAGCAGCCCCTGGGCCGGGTTGTTGCCGAACGCCCAGGCGCGCTGGGTTTCGAACAGACTGGAAACCATGGGGAAATATTTGTCTTCCGGCAGGCAGCGGGCCAGCATGAAGCCCGCCGTGGCCACCGGGTCGAACGGGAATTCGCGCAGGATGAAGCGCACCTTGCCCGTGTCGATATATTTGGACTTCAGGGTGGGGAAGGTCTGGGTGTGGAAGGCCGCGCAGTGCGAGCAGGTGAGCGAGGCATATTCCACGATGGTGACGGGCGCATCCTTCGCGCCCAATGCCTCTTCCGGCAACGGGCTCGCGGCGGGCGCGAACAGCTTGGCGGCGTCCACCGTCTGGGCGGCGGCGGGGGTGATGAGCGCGCCGTCGAGGCCGGCCAGCCGGAACAGCGGTCCCGCCACTGCGGCGAAAAGGGCCACCTGGCCAGCGCCTACGAGGAAGCGGCGACGGGAAAACGGCATGAAACTCTCCACTGGTGCGATCGCGCGGACTGGAGCGGGCTAACACGGCAGGGATGTGGCCGAAAGGCCCCGTGCGATCAAGATTTCCGGCGCGCCTGCCGCACCAGGGCACCCAGGCGCGCGAGGGAGGCGGCGAGCGCCTCGTCCTCGAAGGCACCGATCTCGGCGCGCACCCGGTCCACCGCCTCGGGCGGGGGCGGGATGAAGACGGGAGGCGCCGCCTTGCGCGGCACGGGCCCCTGCCGCAGCGCGATGCGGCCCACGCAGCGCCAGCCGAAATAGGCGTTGATGCGCTCGATCACCACCGGCGCGGCATATTGGAACTCGATGGCGTAGGGCCCTTCGACGCGCACGAACAGGGTGGCGGCCTCGCCATTCTCCTCGCGCGGCCATTGCAGGCGCAGGGGCTGGGAGCGGGGCGCCAGGTCCGGCCCCACGATCTCGTCCCAGTGCGTCACCACCTCCACCACCGAGAAGCCCGCCTTGCCGCACAATTGCGCGATGGAGGGGCCGATGATGTCGGCGAGAGGCTGGGCGAACCGCGGCTTCTTCAAGGAACGTGCCCCTCCTGCGGGCCGAGCAGCGCCAGCCGGACGCCCCTTGCGGGGCGAGGGCGGGAATTGCAGGGTGCGGCCATGGACAGCATGATCCTCTCCCCCGCCCGAACCCGCAAGCCGGGGGCGCCCGAGGCCGCCGACCTGCTCGCCTGGTATGACCGGCACCGCCGCCGCCTGCCCTGGCGGGCGGAGCCGGGGCGCACGGCCGATCCCTATCACGTCTTCCTCTCGGAGATCATGCTCCAGCAGACCACCGTGAAGGCGGTGGGGCCCTATTTCGCCGACTTCCTGCGGCGCTGGCCCAATGTGTCCGACCTTGCGGCCGCGCCCCTGGAGGAGGTGCTCTCCGCCTGGGCGGGCCTCGGCTATTATGCCCGCGCGCGCAATCTCCATGCCTGTGCCAAGGCCGTCGTGGAGCGCCATGGCGGGCGCTTCCCGGCGGACGAGGACGCGCTCCTGGACCTGCCGGGCATCGGCCCTTACACCGCCGCCGCTATCGCCGCCATCGCCTTCGATCGCAAGGCGAGCCCGGTGGACGGCAATATCGAGCGGGTGGTGAGCCGGCTCTATGCCATCGGCACACCCTTGCCCAAGGGCAAGGTGGAGATCAAGGCACGGGCGGCGGCCCTCACGCCGGAGCGCCGGCCGGGCGATTTCGCCCAGGCCATGATGGATCTGGGCGCCACCATCTGCACGCCCCGCTCGCCCGCCTGTCCGCTCTGCCCCTTCACGGACCCCTGCATCGCCCGGGCCGAGGGCGAGCCTGCCCGCTATCCCGTGAAGGGGGCCAAGGCCGAGAAGCCGGTGCGGAGGGGCACTGCTTTCCTGTGCGTGCGGGCGGACGGCGCGGTGCTGCTGCGCACCCGGCCGGTGAAGGGGCTGCTGGGGGGAATGACCGAGGTGCCCTCCACCCCCTGGGGCGCCGTGGCGGTGCCGGCGCGCGCCCATGCCCCGCTGGACGCGCAATGGCGCGCCCTGCCGGGGCAGGTGGTGCACGTGTTCACGCATTTCGCGCTGGAACTGGAGGTCTGGCGGGCCGACCTACCCGCGGGGACGCCCGCCCCGGAGGGCGCGCGCTTCGTCCTGCCGCGCGATTTCGGTGCCCAGGCGCTGCCCAGCGTCATGCGCAAGGTGCTCGCCCACGGGCACATCGGCTGAGAAAATGGGCTGAGAGAGCCGCCTATTCGGAGCCGATGCCCATCTCTGCCCGCAGGCGCGCCCGCAGGATGTCGATGGGATGGCGGCGGCCTTCCTGCTCCACGTGCCAGAAGGTCCAGCCGTTGCAGGCTTCCGCGCCCTGGGCGAGGGCGCCCATGCGATGGATGGAGCCCACCACGGGCGCATTGTTGTTGACGATGGCGATGGTGCCGTCCGCGCGCACCACGGCGCGCACATGGCCCTTCGCGTCGGTCAGCTCCGCGCCCGCCGTGACGAGGCCGCGCTCCACCAGGGCGGAGAAGGCGACGCGCGGCGCCTCCCGGGCGCTGGGCGGGGCGGCGAGGGCGGATTCGGGCAGGGGCTCGATGGCATCGATGCGGGCCTGCGCCGCCTGGGCATAGCCGGGATCACGCTCCAGGCCGATGAAGTGCCGGCGGAAGCGCTTGGCCACGGCGCCGGTGGTGCCGGAGCCGAAGAAGGGGTCGAGCACCACGTCGCCCGGCCGCGAGGCGGAGAGCAGGACGCGGGCGAGCAGCGCCTCGGGCTTCTGGGTGGGGTGGGTCTTGCGACCCTCCTCGTCCTTTAGGCGCTCCTGGCCGGTGCAGAGCGGGATCAGCCAGTCGGAGCGCACCTGCACGTCCTCGTTGCCGCCCTTCAGCGCCTCGTAATTGAAGACATAGCCCTTCGCGCCGGGATCGCGCGCGGCCCAGATGAGGGTCTCGTGGGCATTGGTGAACCGGCGGCCCCGGAAATTGGGCATGGGGTTCGACTTGCGCCAGATCACGTCGTTGAGGATCCAGAACCCGAGATCCTGCAACGCCGAGCCGACGCGGAAGATGTTGTGGTAGGAGCCGATCACCCAGAGCGTGGCGCTGGGCTTCATCACCCGGCGCACCGCCTTCAGCCAGTCTCGGGTGAAGCCGTCATAGGCGGCGAAGCTCTCGAACTGGTCCCACTCGTCGTTCACCGCGTCCACGCGGCTCTCGTCGGGGCGTTTCAGTTCGCCCTGGAGCTGGAGATTGTAGGGCGGATCCGCGAACACCAGATCCACGCAGGCGGGGGGCAGCGCGTTCAACGACGCGATGCAATCGCCCACATGAATGCGGTCGAGATCCAGGGAGGAGAGGCCGGCATCCGCGCCGGCACGGCGGGGCGCCCGGGCGGGCGCCCCCTTACGCACCACACTCATGAGACGCAACCCGTACGCAACGCTTACGACGGGAGGGAGTGTGGGGCGCATCCGGTAAAGGTGACGTTAGCGCAGCCGCAAAAGAGCGGCCTAAACCTCACGGCTCGCGCAGAACCTGCTCGCGGCGGGCAAGCTCGGCGTCCGAGGGCGTCTCCAGCGCGAAGGAACCCGTCGGGACAGGGCCCGGCACGCGCTCATAGACATTCAGCGTCACCCCGCCCGCCGTGGGCGTGGACGATGTGAGTGACAAAAGGGTCGGCGCCGTTCCCTCGCCGAACAGCCTCTTGCCGCGCCCCAGAACCAGGGGGAAGACGAGGAGGCGGAACTCGTCGATGAGGTCGTTCGCCAGCAGCGCCTGGACGAGGATGGTGGACCCCTGGATGAGCAGGTCCGGCCCGTCTCCCTCCTTCAGGCGGCGCACCGCGCCCACCACGTCTGCGTCCAGTCGCACGCTGTTGGCCCAGGTCAGCGGCGTCGATGGATCGGCAGCGACATATTTGGTGGCGGCGGTGAAGGTGGCGCCCAGCGGATCGTCCGGGCCCACATGGGGCCAGTGGGCGGCGAACACCTCATAGGTGCGGCGCCCCAGCAGCAGATCGAACGGGCGCGAGAAGACGGCATCCAGGAAGGCGCCCATCTGCTCCGCGCTGCCGCCGGCCCAATAGGGAAAGGTCCAGCCGCCATGGGCGAAGCCGCCCGAAGGGTCTTCCTCCGGTCCGCCGGGGGCCTGCATGATGCCGTCGAGGGTAACGAAGGCGGCGATGACGATCCTGCGCATGGGGCTCTCCCGGTCCGCTGTCCTGCCCAAGGACGCACCGCGCTTGCGCCCGCCGACAGGGCGCGGTGCTTTTTTCAGGCAGGCCCTGCGGCCCGATCAGGTCCGGTCGTCGCGCGGGCTGTCGATATCGAGGCTCACGATGCCGTCGCCCAGGGAGGCGATGCCCATCACCATGGCCTTGCGGTGCAGGACCTCGGTCAGTGGCGTGCCGAGCGGCAGGGCGCCGCATTCCGTCACCAGCTCGTTCACGAGGCGCACCAGCGCGGCGGTGGCCTGGTCGGGCGGCGAATGGCGGATGACGGCGCCGTTCACCACGTCGATCTGGTCTCCCGGCAGCGCGAAGGAGAGCTTCACGCCCTGGGCGGCGAAGGTGTCGCTCTGGAGCACGAGCTGGTTGGGGTCCACCTCCACCAGCACCACGCCGTAGCGGCCGAACACGTCGATGAGCGCGCCGTCGCCGCGCACATTCATCATGCTCTCCTCGCAGACGCCGAACCCGTAGCGCACGCCTTCTTCGGCGCAGGCGACGATGAGGCGGCCGAGGCGGCGGGACGAGAACAGGTTCTGGTCCACGATGCCGCCGCCGAAGAAGCCGATGCCCTCCTGCAGCACCAGCCCGTGATGGCCGGAATCCGTGGACACGCCGAACCGGAACGCCTCGTGCGAGGAACCGCCCGCGATCATGAAGCGCGAGAGCGCCGAGGCGGAGCCGGACGCGCCGATGATGGCGGCGCCGTTGGCGTGGGCCTTGGCCATGGCGAGCAGAACCGGCGTCTCCTCGCCGCGATAGAGCAGCGTCTCCACCAGGCGCACCTGGTTGCCGCCGGGCAGGAAGATGGTCTTGAGCCCGGCGATCTTCTCCACCAGCTCCTTGTCGTGGCTGCAATGCTCCACATTGTCGATGGTGACGCCGAGATCGATGCCGGTGCGCCCGTGCACGCGCAGCGCCTCGATGATGGAGCGGGCCGTGTCGCGGGGCTCCGAGGAGGCGGCGGCGAGGATGCCCACGTCGCCCTGGCTGTGGGCGAGCATCGCCTTCAGCATGTCGCCGCTGCCCCCCAGCGGGGAGGAGCCCAGCAGCAGCAGGCGCGAATCCGGCCCGGGCTTCACGCCGTAGTCGCGCTGGAGCTTGGTGGCGCGGTTGGCGAGGCGGGCGGCGCTCAGCTTCTCGCTCATGACGCTGGCGCGGTAGTTCACCGCCGTCATGCGGAAGCCGTTCTCGGTGAGCGCCACGAGATTACGGGACTGTCCGCGCACCCGTTCCAGCTCCACGGTGACGGCCATTGAGGTCTTCAGCTCCACCGTGCTGGCCCGGTCCACGGAATAGACGATGGGATCGCCGAGCACGAGACGGCCCAGAAGGTCGTAGAGCGTATAGGCGCCGAACACGTTGCGCTGGGAGCGGGCGGGGGCGCGATAGGCGATCTCCGCGAGCCGGACGCGCCGCTTGCCGGGGCCGGGCGTCACCTTCATGCGCACGAGGTCGATCTCGTCGCCATTGTCGAGATAGGTGAAGCGGATGTCCTCGAAGGTGCGGCCGCGCTCGTCGAACTGGGCGTCGCTCATGTCGAGGACGAAGGCGCCATATTCGCCGACCACGCGCCCGCGCCGCCCGTCCACGAACAAAGCGGTGTTCTCGTCGATGCCGAAGCCCTTCTGCACGCCGCTCTTGGCCATGGCGACGATGAGTCGGCCGAGGCGGCCGCGCTTGATGAAATGCTGGTCCAGCACGCCATAGGGGAAGAAGTCGAGCCCTTCCCCCAGCAGCATGCCCGGCTGCTCGGGATCCTCCGTGACGCCATAGACGATGGCGTCGAGGGACGTGCCCCCGACGATCATCACCTTGGACATCATGGCCGCGCCCGCGCTGGAGCCGGCGATGAGGCCGCCGGCCGCGTTGGACGCCCGGATGGCCGCGAGCACAGGCGTCTCCACGCCGCCGGGCGCCAGGGTATCCACGATGGTGGTCTGGTTCCCGCCGGTGAAATAGACGCTGCCGAGGCGCGTCACCTGCTCCGCATTGGCGGGGTCGAGCGCCGCCGCCGCTCCCCCCGGTCCGTAGACCGGGGACAGCTCGGCCTCGAAGCCATAGGCCTGGAAGACCTGGACGGTTTCCAACCCCACTTCCTCCGGCTCGCCGGAGGCGGTGGGGAAAACGAGAATCCGGCCGCGGGCGAGACGATGCATCTCGCCGTAGATCTCGGCATTCCCGTCCTCCAGCCGTCCTCCGATGACGGCGAGCCGCCGCGAGGGCTCGTCGCGCAACGAGAACCAGTCGTAGAAGGACATGAACGGTCCGCTTACTCGACCGGCGCGATCATCACGCCGCGTTCGTTGGTGACGATCTTAAAGCCCTCCGGCACGTCGAAGGAAATCTGCACCGGACGGGGCGCGCTCGCCTCGGCCACCGCGCCGCCGCCTTCGGGCTTGAAATAGATGATCTTCTTCCAGCAGGCCGTGATGGCCTCGCAGAAGATGAGCACCAGATCGTCACGCCGGGCCATGGTGAGGGCGGCGTCGAGCGCCTCCATCTCCTCGGGGATGATCTTGATCTGCGAGTCCGACACGCCGAACGACATCAGCGCCTCGCGCATCAGGTCCGGGATCTCGGTGGGGCCGCGACCGCGCAGATTGTTGTCGCGGTGGCAGATATAGGTGTCGAACTTGCCGGCCACCTTCTCGGCGATGGCGGTGATGTCCTCGTTGCGCCGGTCGCCCGGGCAGGTGACGCAGACGATGCGCTGCCCGCGCGGCTTCAGCCGCTCCACGAGGTCCACCATGGCGCCCACGGCCGCTTCGTTGTGGCCGTAGTCGAGGATCACCCGGAAGCCGTGCTCGTCGAACACGTTCATGCGGCCGGGGGATTGGAAGAAGGTGTTGTCGAAGGTGCGCAGGCCGTTGCGGATCTGGTCCAGGCTCTTGCCGAGCGCATAGGCCATGGCCGCCGCGAACATGGCGTTCTCCACATTGTGGAGCGCCTTGCCCTCGATGGTGGCGGGGATGAGATGGCTCCAGATCAGCGGGATCTGGGTGCCGTTGTCATAGATGACGATCTGGTCGCCGTTCAGGCCCTCTTCCAGCACGATCGCCTGCTTGCCCAGGCGGATATGCTCGCGCACCAGCTCGTGGTGGGGATTGCGGGTCACGTAGAAGAGGTTCTTGGCCGAGGTGTAGGAGGCCATCTTCAGCGTGTATTCGTTGTCGGCGTTGAGCACCGCCGTGTCGCGGGCGACTTCCACCACCACGCGCTTCACGCGGGCCAGCTCGTCCACCGTGTCCACGCCGCCGAGGCCGAGATGGTCGGAGGTGACGTTCAGCACCGCGCCCACGTCGCAATACATGTAGCCGAGGCCCGAGCGCACGATGCCGCCGCGCGCGGTCTCCAGCACTGCCATGTCCACGGTGGGGTCGCGCAGCACCATCTTGGCGGAGACCGGGCCGGTCATGTCGCCCTTCACGGTCACGTTGCCGTCGATATAGACCGCGTCCGTGGAGGTCTGGCCCACCACATGGCCCGCCATCTTGAGGATGTGGGCGAGCATGCGCGAGCAGGTGGTCTTGCCGTTGGTGCCGGTGAGGGCGGCCACCGGGATGCGGCTCTGCGTTCCCGGCGGGAACAGCATGTCCATGACCGCGCCGCCCACGTCGCGCGGCTTGCCCTCGGAGGGGGCGATATGCATGCGCAGGCCGGGGCCGGCATTGATCTCGCAGATGGCGCCGCCCGTGTCGCGATAGGACTGGGTGATGTCGGAGGTGAGGAAGTCCACCGCGCCGAGATCGAGGCCCACCGCCAGGATGGCGCGTTCCGCCATGGCCTTGTTGTCGGGATGGATCACGTCGGTCACGTCCACGGCGGTGCCGCCGGTGGAGATGTTGGCGGTCTTGCGCAGATAGACCACCTCGCCCTCGGGCGGGACGCTCTCGGGGGTGTAGCTCTTCTCGCCCAGCAGGCGCAGCGCCTGCTCGTCCAATTCCAGCTTGGTGAGGACGTTGTCATGGCCCACGCCCCGGCGCGGGTCCTGGTTCACGATCTCCATCAGCTCAGTGACGGTGCGCGAGCCGTCGCCCACCACGTGGCCGGGCACGCGCTTGGCGGCGGCCACGAGCTTGCCGTTGACCACGAGCAGGCGGTGGTCGTCGCCCACGATCATGCTCTCGACGATGACGGCGGAGCCTTCCTCGTCGGCGATCGCGAAGGCGGCCTCGGCCTCCTCGTCGGACATGATGTTGACGGTGACGCCGCGCCCGTGATTGCCGTCCAGCGGCTTGATCACCACGGGATAGCCGATGCGGCGGGCGGCGGAGACCGCCTCGTCCGCGTCATAGACCTGGCGCTGCTGGGGCACGGGCAGGCCGAGGTCGCCGAGGATCTTGTTGCACACGCCCTTGTCGGAGGCGATCTCCACGGCGATGTGCGAGGTCATGGAGGTGAGCGCGGCCTCGATGCGCTTCTGGAACTTGCCCTGGCCCACCTGGATCAGGCTCTGGTCGTTGAGGCGCACCCACGGGATGTCGCGCGCTTCGGCGGCCTGGACGAGGGCGAGCGCGGACGGGCCGAGCGAGCGCTTCTGGGCGAAGCGCATGAAGCGGTCCAGCTCGTCTTCCAGGTCGTAGGGCTCGTCGTCGTCGCGGCGCGGGGCGATCAGCTCGATGAGGATGTCGCAGGCGAGGTCGCCCGCCTCGATGCCGATCTCGTCGGATTCATAGCCGTAGAGCACCTCCACCTCGTCCGTGTCCGGGATCGGGATGGCGGTGGCGAACGGGGTCGGCGCGCCGGCGAGGCGCTGGAGGTTGAGGGCCACATAGGCGATCAACTCGCCGAGGCCGCAATCGTCGGAGCTGCGCGCCCATTCGATCCAGGAAGAGCCGTCGGGGCGCTTCTCGGACGCGAGCGTCGGCAGATACTTCACCAGGGTGTCGAGAAGCTCGGGGCCGTAGCTCGCGACCGATGCCGTGGAGCGGCTTCTGAGATCGATGGTGAGCCGGATCAGCGGAACCTTGGCATAGGAGTTCGGGCCGACATAGGCGGCGGTCGAAATGATGTCCATCTGGTCTTCCCCAAGCGATCCGGCTGTGCCGGTCCCCGCGTCTTGAAGGCTGTTATTTGGAACTGGAGCCTTTTCGGGGAGAAAGGATCGTCCGGGAAGGCGTGCGAAATCTCATGTTGCAACGCACAAAATATACCTTCCAACCCTCCTGAAGCAAAGCCCCGGCCGGCGCCTCTGTTCGCCGAGCGTGACCAGGAACCGAAGGCGGGACGTCTCACCCCCCGAAAAAAATCCCGAGCCGATTTGAGCCTAGACCCAATCCGGCACCCCAAGCAATATGTCCTCCGCACGACAGGTAAAGCGATCGAGGACGGCTCTGTGCCGGCTGCTTTTTGCTGCACTGCGAAAGAGCGCGGGGGAAAATAAATGGCGCGAATTGAGGCATCCGGCGCGGAGCGCGCGTTTCATGCGCTCTCGCCCCAGGCGGCGGGCGCGCCGCCGCGGGGCGTAACGGTTTTACGCTTCGGGCAGGCTGGAGCTCGGCCGAAAGCCTATCTCCAGGCCGGGCTGCATGCCGATGAATTTCCGGGCATGCTGGTTCTGCGCTACCTTGCCGCACACCTTGCCGAAGCTGCGGAGCGGGGCGAAATCCTGGGCGAGGTGGTGGTGGTCCCGCAGGCCAATCCCATCGGCCTCGCCCAGCAGGAGAACGGTTTCCTCCAGGGTCGATTCGAGACCGCGAGCGGCCGGAACTTCAATCGCGACTATCCCGATCTCGCCGCCCAGGCGGCCGGCGCGCTGGACGGGCGGCTCGGCGCGGACGCGCAGGCCAATGTGGCGACCATCCGCGCGGCCATGGGCGCCGCGCTGGAGCGGATCGACCCGCCGGACGAATTGGCCGCGCTGCGCAAGACCCTGATGGGCCTGGCCTATGACGCCGACATCGTGCTGGACCTGCACGCGGACAACGAGGCGCTCCTGCACATGTATCTCGGCACGCCGCTCTGGCCGGACGCGGCCGACCTCGCGGCGGAGATCGACGCGCGGGCGGTGCTGCTCGCGGAGGTGTCGGGCGGCAACCCGTTCGACGAGGCCTGCGGCGGGCCGTGGTGGGAACTCGCCAAGCGCTTCCCCGATGCCGCGATCCCGCCCGCATGCCTCTCGGCCACGCTGGAGCTGCGCTCCAATGACGACGTGGACGACGGGCTGGCGCGGAGCGACGCCGCCGCGCTGCTGCGCTTCCTCCAGCGGCGCGGGCTGGTGAAGGGCGATCCCGGCCCCCTGCCGCGCCTGCTGTGCGCGGCGACGCCGCTGGACGCCATGCAGCAGATGCGCGCCCCCGTGGAAGGGCTGGTGAACTACCGGGCGCGCCTGGGCGACCAGGTGCGGGCGGGCGAGGTGCTGGCGGAAATCATCGACCCGCTGGGCGAGGTGACGAGCGTGCCTGCCACCACGGACGGCCTGCTGTTCGCCCGCCACAGCCAGAAATATGCCTGGGCGGGCAAGGTGATCGGAAAGGTCGCGGGCGCGGTGCCGCTGCCGGAGCGCACGGGCCTCCTCTTAACCGAATGAGGAGGCCCCCCTCGCATCGCGACATTTTTATGGCACGCTGATTGCTGGAGTGATCGGGTCCGGCGGGTTTCCGGACAGGGTGGGCAAGGGCCGGACGCCTGAAAATTGTTTGAGGCACGGCCGAAATGAAATCGGAAGGACGGGGCTTCCCATGAGTTCAACTTCATTCGGGCGCGCGTTGATGCGCTGTAAGCCGGTTTCCGCCATGGTGGACGAGCACGGCGGGAAAGGTCATCTCTCCCGCTCCATCGGCCTGTTCCAGCTCACCATGCTCGGCGTGGGCGCCACGATCGGCACCGGTATTTTCGTCGCCCTCACGGCGGCCGTGCCGGAAGCGGGTCCGGCCGTCATCATTTCCTTCGTCATCGCCGGCATCACCGCCGGCCTGACCGCCCTTTGCTATGCGGAGATCGCCTCGACCATCCCGGTCTCCGGCTCCTCCTATTCCTATGCCTATGCCACCATGGGCGAATTGGTCGCCTATATCGTGGGCGCCTGCCTCCTGCTGGAATATGCCGTGTCCGCCTCCGCCATCGCGGTGGGCTGGGGCCAGTATCTCAACCAGCTCATGGGCAACATCACCGGCTGGCAGATGCCGGACGCCATCAGCCAGCCCCCCGGCGCGGGCGGCTATTTCAACCTGCCCGCCATCGTGCTGGTGGCCATGTGCGCCTCGCTCCTCATCAAGGGCGCGCGCGAATCCACCACCATCAACGCCATCCTCGTGGTGGTGAAGCTGGGCGTGCTGGCCCTGTTCGTGATCATCGCCTTCAGCGCGTTCCACGTGGAGAATTTGGAGCCGTTCACGCCCAAGGGCTGGCTCGGCGTCGGCGCGGCCGCCGGCACCATCTTCTTCTCCTATATCGGCATCGACGCGGTCTCCACCGCCGGCGAGGAGGTGAAGAACCCCCGCAAGACGCTGCCGCTCGGCATCATCCTGTCGCTCCTCCTGGTCACGCTCGCCTATGTGCTGGTGGCCTTCTCGGCGGTCGGCGCGCAGAAATGGACCGAGTTCGCCGGCCAGGACGCGGGCCTCGCCGTGATCCTGCAGAACATCACCGGCCACACTTGGCCCTCCATCCTGCTGTGCATCGGCGCCATCATCTCCATCTTCTCGGTGACGCTGGTGGTGATGTACGGCCAGACCCGCATCCTGTTCGCCATGAGCCGCGACGGGCTGCTGCCGAAGATGTTCCAGAAGGTCGATCCGCAGACCATGACGCCGGTGACGAACACCTACATCGTCGCCGTCTTCATCGCCTTCCTCGCGGCGCTGATCCCGCTGGACGTGCTGGCGAACCTCACCTCCATGGGCACGCTGATCGCGTTCGCCGTGGTGTCGGCGGGCGTCATCATCCTGCGCCGCACCCGTCCGGACCTGCCGCGCGGCTACACCGTGCCGCTGTTCCCGTTCGTGCCGATCGCCAGCGTGTGCTTCTGCCTGTACCTGATCACGCAGCTCCCCTGGGACACCTACGCCCTGTTCGCGGTGTGGATCGCCATCGCGCTGATGATCTATTTCGGCTACTCGTTCCGTAATTCCGTTCTCAACAAGAGCGGGGAAGCCAAATGAGCTACCTCATCGGCTATGCGCCGGACCGGGGCGGGGCGGATGCCCTCGCCGTCGGGCGCATGATGGCGCTGGCGGGCGACGTGCCCGTCACCGTCTGCGTGGTGACGCCGGAGACCTGGGGCTATCCCTCTCCGGCGGCGGTGGACGCGGAATACAAGCAATTCCTCGGGGAATATGCCCGCAAGGCCCTCGCCCGCGCGAAGGCCTATCTGGGCGATGCCGTGAAGGCGGACTACATCTCGGTGGCCGCCGACAGCGCCTCCAAGGGCCTGTCGCGGGTGGCCAACGAGATGAACGCCTATCTCACCATCGTGGGCTCCGCCCGCGACGGAAAGAAGATGCGGGCGGGCCTCGGCTCCACCGCGTCGGGCGTGCTGGCGGGCACCAAGTGCCCGACCCTCATGGCCCCCCTCGGCTATGCTGCCAACGCCCCGAGGGTGCTGGAGCGCGTCACCTGCGCGTTCTCCGACGACCGCCAGGGCGCGGCGACGCTCGCTGTCGCCATCGACCTCGCGCGGCAGCACAACGTGCCGCTGCGCCTCGTCACCTTCGTGGTGCGCGACAACCAGATGTATCCCTCCAACGTGGGGTACGACATCGAGAACATCGTCTCCAACACCTGGCGCAAGCAGGCGATCGAGGTCCAGAAGGCCGCGCTCGCCGAGCTTCCCTCGGACATTTCGGGCACCTGCGCCATCGGCGACGGTCCCGACTGGAAGCGGGCCATCGCCTCGGTGGGCTGGCTGTGGGGCGACATCCTGGTGGCCGGGGCCCATCACGAGGCGGGTATGACCGCCTTCCTGTTCGGCTCCACCTTCACCCGCCTGCTGCGCTATGCCAGCGTGCCCATCGTGGCCGTGGACTGACGCTGCGGGGGACTGAGCCGCGGGACCGGGGCGGCATGGCCCCGGTGATGTCCCACGGTGATGTCCCTCGGTGATGTCTCTGGGGCGGTTTTTCATGATGCGTGGGCGGTCCCTGCCGCTCACGCATTTTCTTTTACGGACAGGCCGGGTCAGGCCTCGAAATCCAGGCCGAGATCGAGGATGGGCGCGCTGTGGGTGAGCCACCCGCAGGAAATATAGTCCACCCCCGCCGCCGCGATGGCGGGCACGGTCTGCGCGGTCACGCGGCCGGACGCCTCGGTGACGGTACGACCGTCCACCAGCGCCACCGCCTTGCGCAGCATGTCCGGGCCCATATTGTCCAGAAGGACCGCGTCCACGCCCACTTCGAGGGCGTCCTTCAACTGCCCCAGCGTGTCCACCTCCACCTCGATCCGCACCATGTGGCCCACATGGGCGCGGGCGGCCAGCACGGCCGGGCGGATGCCGCCCGCCACCGCCACGTGATTGTCCTTGATGAGGATCGCGTCATCGAGGCCGAAGCGGTGGTTCGAACCGCCGCCCGCGCGCACCGCGTATTTCTCCAGCGCCCGCAGGCCGGGCGTGGTCTTGCGGGTGCAGGTGATGCGGGCATGGCCATGCCCCTCGGCCGCCGCCACCAGGGCCGCCGTGGCGGTGGCGATGCCGGACAGGCGGCACGCGAAGTTCAGCGCCACGCGCTCCGCCGAGAGGATCGCCCGCGCCGCGCCCTCCACCCGCAGCACAGCGGTTCCCGGCGCGATGCGCGCGCCATCCTCCGCGAGGCGCGTGACGACGAGGTCCGGACCCATGAGCCGGAACGCCTGCTCCGCGATATGGACACCCGCCAGAACGCCGGCGTCGCGGGCGACCATGGCCACCTGCGTGCGCCGGCCGGCGGGGATGACCGCGTCGGTGGTGATGTCGCCCGCGCGTCCCAGATCCTCCAGCAGGGCGGCGCGCACAACGGGTTCCGTAAGCAAGGCGGGCAGGGGGGAAAGGCTCATGCGACATCCTCGATCTGGGGGGCAGCCCGCCCGTGCGGCGCGGCTGTGCCGGGCCATGTCGGGGCGGGGGCGTCAAAGGGCAATGGGTCGATGGGCAAGGCGTCGATGGTGATCTCGCCGTGCCGGGCAGCGCCTGTGCCCGGGAAGTCCGTACGCAGATGTGCGCCCCGGCTTTCCTCCCGCCGCAGCGCGCCGAAGGCGATGAATGCCGCCGTCAACGCTGCATCGCTGTGGGCCGCGCGCGGCAGCAGGGTTTCGAGGAGGGCGGAGAGGCCCGCCGCGTCGCGCACCACGCCTGCTTGTGCCTCCATCATCCGGCGCAGTTCCGGCGTTATCCCCGGCTCTCCCGGGGTGAGGCGGGTGTCCTGTGCTCCCATGACCGGGGCGGGTCGGTCGCGGATGTCGTCGGCGATCCACTGGGCGAAGGCGAGGGCTTCCAGCAGGGAATTGCTGGCGAGGCGATTGGCGCCGTGCAGGCCCGTGGAGGCCACCTCGCCGCACGCATAGAGGCCCGCCAGGGAGGTCCGACCTGCGTCGTCCACCTTCACGCCGCCCATGTGATAATGCGCCGCTGGTCGCACGGGCAGGAGCGCGCGGGCCGGGTCTATGCCGTAGCGGGCACACAGCGCATGCACCGAGGGAAACCGGCGCGCGAAGTCCGTGCCGGGCGCCCCGCGCGCATCCAGGAACACGCGCCCACCCGCCGCGAGACGGGCGTGGAGCGCGCGGGCCACCACGTCGCGGGGGGCAAGGTCGCCGCCGGGAATGCCCGCCATGACGGGCGCGCCGGTGCCGTCCACCAGTGTCGCGCCCGCGCCGCGCAGCGCTTCGGTGGCGAGCGGCAGCGGGTCGGCGCCCACGTCGAGGGCGGTGGGGTGGAACTGCACGAACTCCATGTCCCGCAGCACCGCGCCCGCCCGTGCGGCCAGGGCGAGGCCCGTCCCCGTTGCGCCCGGCGGATTGGTGGTGGCGGCATAGAGGGCGCCCACGCCGCCAGTGGCGAGGATGACGGCGCGTCCGCGCAAAAGGACGGGCTCGCCTGGCGCGGTCTCGCACCACAGGCCCGTCACCCGGTCCCCGCGCATGGCGAGCTGGCGCGCCCGCGCGGGGATCCGCCGGATATGGGACGCGGCGGTGCGGGCGGCGAGAGCCTCCAGGATGTGGTGCCCGGTGGCGTCGCCGCCCGCATGGAGGATGCGCGCGCGCCCATGGGCCGCTTCCAGCCCGCGCGCCAGGGTGCCGTCGGGATTGCGGTCGAGGGCAGTGCCCCAGGCCAGCAGGCGCGACACCACCGCTTCCGCCGCGCTGGTGACGCGCGCGACGATGGCGGGATCGCACAGGCCCGCCCCGGCGGCCTGCGTATCCTCGGCATGGAACGCGGGCGCGTCGTCCGGCCCCAGCGCGGCGGCGATGCCGCCCTGGGCGAGCGCGGTGGCGGGCCGGGCGCCGGGAGCATCGGGCGCCACCAGCAGGACCGGCAGCGGCGCCAGTTCCAGCGCGACGGCGAGCCCCGCGACGCCCGCGCCCACCACGATCACGCGGTCGGCTTCGACGGTGACAGCGGACATGGTCAGCGGATCGCCAGCATGCGCTCGACGCTGGCGCGCGCGCCGGGAAGAATGTCCGCATCCACCTCCACCTGCGGCCCCATGCGCTCCAGCGCGGCGCGGATGTTCTTGAGCGTGATGCGCTTCATGTGCGGACAGAGATTGCACGGCTTCACGAAGTCGATCTCGGGATAATGCACGGCCACGTTGTCGCCCATGGAGCATTCGGTGACGAGGGCGACGCGGGCGGGCCGCCGGTCGGCCACGAAGCGCACCATCTCAGCAGTGGAGCCGGCGAAGTCCGAGGCGGCCACCACGTCCGGCGGGCATTCGGGATGGGCGATGACGGTCACGTCCGCATGGATGTCGCGGATCTCGGCGATGTCCGCCGGGGTGAAGCGCTCATGCACCTCGCAGCGCCCGTTCCAGGCGATGATCTCCACGTCGGTCTGCGCCGCGATGTTGCGGGCGAGATATTCGTCCGGGATCATGATGACGCGCGGCACGCCCAGCGCCTCCACCACCGCCTTCGCATTGCCGGAGGTGCAGCACACGTCCGATTCCGCCTTCACCGCTGCCGATGTGTTCACATAGGTCACGACCGGCACGCCGGGATGGCGCGCCTTCAGCGCGCGCACATCCTCCGGGCGGATGGATTCGGCCAGCGAGCAGCCCGCCGCCTCGTCGGGGATCAGCACCACCTTGCCGGGATTGAGCACCTTGGCTGTCTCGGCCATGAAATGGACGCCCGCCAGCAGGATCACGTCCGCGTCCGTCTCCGCCGCCTCGCGGGCCAAAGCGAGGCTGTCGCCCACGATGTCCGCCACCGTGTGGAAGATTTCCGGCGACTGGTAATTGTGCGCCAGCAGGATGGCGTTGTGCCGCTGCTTCAGCTCCAGGATGGCGGCGATGTCGTCCGCCAGCACTTCCCATTCCATGGGCGGAACGTGCCGCGCCACGCGGGCATAGAGGTCCGGGAAGGGCAGCGGGGCGTGCGAAGGCGCGTGCGAGGGCGCGCCGGTTTCGGCGGGATCTCGGAGCATGGGGCATCCTCCCTTTATGCTCGGTATGAGCATAATTGGCGTCAAAGAAAGGCCGGTCGAAAGCCGGCTTATTCTGTTATGCTAAGAGTGAGCATAAGGGGGTGTCAAGCGCCTTTGTGGGGGCCTGACCCTCCCGTCGCTCAGGGGATCAGAGCAGCCCCTCGACAGCGCCGATCATCCGCTCCAGGTCTTCGGGCCGCGAGAGGCGGTGGTCGCCGTCCTTCACCAGGGTGAAGACCACGTCGTCCTCCGCGAGGCACGAGACCAGCGACATGGCATGCTGCCAGGGCACGTCCGTATCCAGAACGCCCTGGAGGATGCGCACCGGGCAGCCCACGGAGAAGGGCTGGCCCAGGACGAGGTGATTGCGGCCGTCCTCGATGAGGGCGCGGGTGATGATATAGGGCTCGTCGCTGTAGTCGGAGGGGCGCTCGAAGCGGCCGGTGGCGAGGATCCGTTCGCGCACCTCGGGCGCGAAGCGCGCCCACATGAGGGTTTCCGTGAAGTCCGGCGCGGGCGCGATGAGGACGAGGCCCGCGAGCCGCTTTTCACCCCGGGCCGCCAGCGCGCGCGCCAGCAGAAGCGCCATCCAGCCGCCCATGGAGGAGCCCACGAGGATCTGCGGGCCGCTGGTCTTCGCCTCGAACACGGCGCAGGCATCTTCCAGCCACTGGGAGATGGTGCCGTCCTCGAACCGGCCGGCGGATTCGCCGTGGCCGGAATAGTCGAAGCGCACATAGGCCTGTCCGCGCCGGGCGGCCCATTCGGCCAGCGCCTGGGCCTTGCCGCCCATCATGTCCGACTTGAACCCGCCGAGCCAGAACACGCCCGGCCCCTGGCCGGGAATGGCGCGCACCGCGATCGAGCGGCCCGACACGTCGAGATGGGTGAGGGTTTCGGCTCCCGGCACGGTCATGAAAAAGGGCTCCCTCAGGCCGCCGGGGCGGAAAAATAGCGGGTGATGATGGTGCTGTAGATCTCGGCGAGGGCGAACAGGTCGGCGACGGGCGTCGCCTCGTCCACCTGGTGCATGGTCTGGCCCACGAGGCCGAATTCCACCACCGGGCACAGATCCTTGATGAAGCGCGCGTCGGACGTGCCGCCCGTGGTGGAGGGCTCGGGGCGGCGGCCCGTGACTTCGGCCACCGTGTCGCAGATGAGGCTCACGAACGGTCCCGGCGCGGTGAGGAAGCTCTCGCTGGCGCCGGTCTCGAACGCGAGGTCGAAATGCCCGTCCTCCCCGGCGGTGGCGAGGCGGCGGCGGATTTCCGCCTTCAGGCTCTCCAGGGAGAAGAGGTCGTTGTAGCGCACGTTGAAGCGCGCCTCGGCGGAGGCCGGGATCACGTTATAGGCGGAGGTGCCCGCCAGGACCCCCACCACTTCCAGGTTGGAGGGCTGGAAATGGGGCGTGCCCGCGTCGAGCGGTGTGTCGGTCAGGGTCCGCAGGAGCCGCAGCAGGCGCGGCACGGGATTGTCCGCGAGATGGGGATAGGCCACGTGCCCCTGCTTGCCGGCCACGGTCAGCTTGCCGTTCAGGCTGCCGCGGCGGCCGATCTTCACCATGTCCCCCAGGGCCGAAGGATTGGTGGGCTCGCCCAGGATGCAATGATCGATGCGCTCGCCGCGCGCCTTCAGCCACTCCACCACCTTCGCCGTGCCGTCGATGGCGGGGCCTTCCTCGTCGCCGGTCACGAGGAAGGAGAGGCTCCCCCGCTCCGGCCTTCCGAAGCGCAGCGCCGCCGCGAGCGCGCAGGCGAGGCCGCCCTTCATGTCCACGGCGCCGCGTCCATAGAGCAGGCCGCCCTCCACCTCGCCCGCGAACGGGCCGTGGGTCCAATGGGCGGCGTCGCCCACCGGCACCACGTCCACATGGCCCGCGAAGCACAGATTGGGGGCCTCGGTGCCGATCCGGGCATAGAGGTTCGGCACGCGCGGCCCCGCGCTGTCGAAGGGCAGGCGGTGCACCTCGTATCCCGCCGCCGCGAGGGCGCGGGCGACCACGTCCATGGCGTCGTCCGCCTGGGGCGTCACCGAGGGCGCGCGCAGCAGGGCCTGCGCCAGGGAGAGGGGATCGAGCCCTTCGGCCCATTGAGGGGCCTTGACGTCGGGGGGGGTGCTCATGGACTTAAGGTTCCGCATCGCTCTCGCGCCGTTTTAGTAGGTCGGCGTGCGGCGGCAAGGGGTTTGGCAGGGCGCTGCCATCACCTCGCCGTCTTCGGGCAAGAGAAGGCCGCCTCCCGGAGGATGTCCATGTCAGGCTTGTCCGCGTCACGTCTGTCCGCCCGTGCCGCCACGCTGCTGTTCGCGATTCTCGCCCTCGTCGCCGTGTCCGCGACGGGCTGGGCCCAGCCAACCCCGCCTCCCGGCGCCGACCAGGTGCAGGCCGCGAAGGACCGGATCGACGCCAGCCGCTCGGCGCTCAACAGCATCGAGGGCGCGCTCTCCGTGGAGGGGCTGCGCGCCAGCGACCTGGACGATCTGCGGGGCCGGCTGGAGCCGCTGCGCCGGGAGACCCAGCAGCAGCTCGACCAGCTCAATCCCCGCCTCAACAGCGCCAAGGCGCGGCTGGAGGAGGTGGGCAAGCCGCCCGCCGCCGGCGCGCCCGCCGAGGACCCCGCCACCACGGCGGCGCGCGAGCAGCTCACCAGCCAGCTCGCCGCCATCGATGCGGCGGTGAAGCAATATGTGGCGCTGTCGAGCCGCGCGGACACCCTCTCCGACCAGATCGCCACGCGCCGCCGCACGCTGTTCGCCAACCAGATCCTGGAGCGCTCCAACAGCGTCCTCGACCCGGCGCTGTGGGCGGGGGCGGCCTCGGCCCTGTCGGTGGAAAGCCGCGCGCTCAAGTTCCTCGCCCGCGACTGGTTCGGCTATGCCCGCAACCAGTATGGTGCCGCCGTCCTCCTGTCCCTCGGCCTCGGCTCGGCGCTGGTCTTCGGGCTGATCCTGGCGGGCGGGCGTGCCCTGCGCCGCCGCCTGCGCTGCGAGCCGCCGACGGACGGCGAACCCTTCCCGCGCTTCCGCGCCGCCCGCGAGGCGGTGAAGATCGCGGTCCTGGATTCGCTGATCTGGCCCGCCGCCATCACGGGCACCTTCATCTTCCTGACCGGCTTCGAGCTGGTGCCCGAGCGGGTGGCCGACATGCTGCGCGCTGTGGCCATCGCGGTGACGGTCTATGCGGTGGGCCATGCCATGGCGCGCGCGGTGATCGCGCCGTCGGAGCCCTGGCGGCGCCTGCTCTCCATCTCCGACCGGGCGGCGGTGATCAGCTTCCGCTATTACCACTGGACGGTGCTGACCCTGGCCATCGCGGCCTTCCTCAACACCATGCACAAGGCGCTGTTCAGCCCCGTGGTGCTCACCGTCGCCACCAGCGCCCTCATGGCGCTGCTGATCGGCGGCTTCATCGCCCGCAGCCTCATCGTCCTCGCCCGGGCGGCGGAAGATGACGACGCCTCCGGCGCCGAGCCGTCGGGGTTGATGCGCATTCTCCAGCCGCTGCGCCTGTTCGTCTGGATGATGCTGGCGGCGATCCTGGTGGCGCTGGCGGCGGGCTATGTGAGCCTTGCCGCCTTCGTCGCCGCGCGGATCGTGCTCGCCACCACCATGGCCGGGGCGGTCTATATCCTCAACGCGCTCATCGACGGTTTCTTCGCGTCGCTGAACAAGGACACGCCCCAGGCGCGCGTCGTGTCCAAGACCCTCGGCATCCGGCCCAACCGGCTGGAGCTGATCGGCCTGCTGCTGGCGGCGCTGCTCAAGCTCTGCCTGCTGTTCACCGGTATCTTCCTGGTGGTGGGAAGCTGGAGCTCCACGGCCGATCTCATCGACACGGTCCAGCGCGCCTCGTTCGGCATGCGCATCGGCAACACGACGGTCACGCTGTGGAGCCTGCTCTACGCGGTGGTGCTGCTGCTGATCGGCGTCTTCATCGCCCGCGCCTTCCAGCGCTGGATCGCCAACACCATCCTGCCGCGCACCGAGATGGAGCGCAGCCTCCAATCCTCCGTCTCCACGGTGGTGGGCTATGTGGGCACCATCATCGCCGTGGCGATCGCCATGAGCGAGGTGGGGCTGAACCTCGAGAACATCGCCCTGGTGGCCGGTGCTCTGTCAGTGGGTATCGGTTTCGGCCTCCAGTCCATCGTGTCCAACTTCGTCTCGGGCCTCATCCTGCTGGCGGAGCGGCCCATCCGGGTGGGCGACACCATCAACGTGAAGGGCGAGGAGGGCTATGTCCGCCGCATCAGCGTGCGGTCCACCGAGATCGAGACCTTCGAGCGCTCCACCGTGATCGTCCCGAATTCGGACCTGATCACCGGCATGGTGAAGAACTTCACCCATTCCAACACCACCGGCCGCGTCATCGTCATCGTGAACACCACCTATGACGTGGACATGGACGAGGTGCGGGACGTGCTGGTGGCCGCCGCCTGCGATCACCCGCAAGTGATCCAAAGCCCGCCGCC
>JACESF010000024.1 GCA_013911975.1 Hyphomicrobiales bacterium
TCGAACCATACGCATCATTCACATGATGACGACACAGTTCTTAAGTTACGTAGACCGCCGAAGTCATTCTCGACACCGCTTCAGACCCGAAGGCCCTCAGCAGCGTCCGCAAGGACTCCGCCGTCCACGTTTCTCTTTCTTCATATCAACCTGTCAAACAGCACGAGAACCGAAGTCCTCACCCACCCTATGGTGGAAACGACAGCTCTTCACTCGGCGCCTTAGCCGGCGTGTTCACAACAAAGATTGTCGTGAGGGAGCGTCGGAGACGCGCTTTCCGCCGGCCGTTTTGTCGGCGGCGTCAGCGCGTCGTTGATGGGCGCTTTATAGGGCCGCCCCCTTCTTCCTGTCAACACCCATCTTTCAAGAAAGCGAGACAGGGGCGTCACACATTGTGGATAAGCGCCTCGAGAATCAAGCGCCCGCAGGGCTTTGAGCCGCCTCCAGATCACCGCTGAGACCCGCCGCGAGATCCTCCGGCAGGCGCGCCGAGGTGCCCAGAATGAGGTGACCGCGCAGCAGAACCAGCTCGTCCGCGCGCGCCAAGCCCTCCATCCGGGCCTGAAGAAGGTCGAAAGCCCGCTCCAGCATGTCGTCCAGGGGCTGCGCGACGGTGGTGAGGCGGTAGGGCGCCCGCAGGGCCGGGGCGGTACCGTCCATTCCCACGACCGACACATCGCCCGGCACGCTCACCCCGCGTTCCCGCAAGGCATCCATCACGCCCATGGCCAGAAGGTCGCTCGCGCACATCACGCCGTCGGGTCGGATGCCCGGCGCCATGTCGGCGATGCTCTCACCGGACGTGAAGCCCATCTCATGGCTATTGGCCCCGCCCAGCACCAGTGGCGCGGGAAGGCCGGCCGCCATCACCTGCGCGGCGAAGGCCTCCGTGCGCTCCAGGCTGGTGGAGGTGGCGGGGCCACCTCGCACCACGGCGAGGCGCTTGTGGCCCGCGCGCACGAGAAGGTCCGCCAGAAGCGCGCCGCCCGCGCGATTGTCGCAAGAGACGGCGCTTCCGTGCTCCCACGCCACGCGGTTCACCATGACGAGGGGGACGCCGTTGGCCCGGCAGATGGTGGCGACGCGCGACGGCAATTGGGCTGACGTGATGAGGCAGCCGTCCACGCGATATTGCAGGAGGGATTCGGCAGTCGCCTGCTCGATGGCCCCTGCCCCCACATGCACCAGCAGCAATCGCCAGCCCCGTGCCGCGGCCCGCGTCACGGCCTTCTGCAGCAGCGCCGCATAAAGAGGATTGTCCACCGGCCCGAGGACGAGCCCGATCAGTCCGCTGCGCCCGCCCACGAGCGAGCGCGCCAGAACGTTGGGTGTATAGCCCACCTCATGGGCGAGCGCCGCAATGCGCGCCCGTACCTCGGGAGAGATGCGCGGATCATCGCGCAATGCGCGCGACACGGTGGAAGCCGCAACGCCGGCGCGGCGCGCGAGGCTCGCCACCGTCCACCGCTCGCCGTCCCGTGAGGATCCTTCTGCCATTGCTTCGGTTTAGCCGCCGCGCAGCCCTGATGCAAGGTTTGTGCAATCGTTACCGCTGCGATGCAGCAATAGTGGCCTTCTTTACCTTTGAATAATTTGTGCTATCGATTGCGCAACAGGCACGAAAACGTGCCGGATATGCCCGGGCTCGCCCCGGCGGAGGACGCGAGCCATGGATGTGCGCGCCGGGCAGCCGGGCCGGACCATCACGGAAAAGATCATTGCCGCCCATTGCGTCGAAGGGCATGCGCGGGCGGGTGACATCGTCACCGTGCGGCCGGACGTGGTGCTGCTGAACGACGTGTCCGGCCCTCTCGCCTTCGAGCAGTTCGCGGCCATGGGGGCGGAGCGGCCGTTCGATCCCGCGCGTATCGTGCTGGTGGCGGACCATTTCGCCCCCGCGCCCGACATCACCGCCGCCGGCGCCATCGCGCTGACGCGGGACTTCGCCCGGCGCCATGCCATTCCCCATTTCTACGAGCCGGGCCGGGGCGGCATCGAGCACACGCTGCTGGCGGAGCTAGGCCTTGTCGGTCACGGCACCATCGTGTTCGGCGCCGACAGCCACACCTGCACGGCGGGCGCCTTCAATGCGCTCGGCATCGGCTTCGGCTCCACAGACCTTGCGGGCGCCATGGCCATGGGCCGGCTCTGGATGCGCGTGCCGGACTCCATCCGCGTCACTCTTTCGGGCGCGCCCGGCCCCTATGTGACGGGCAAGGACGTGATCCTCGAACTGATCCGCCGCATCGGCTCGGACGGAGCGGCGGATGCGGCGCTGGAATTCGGCGGGCCGGGTCTCGCCGCTTTGTCCATGGATGCGCGCATGGCCATCGCCAACATGGCGGTGGAAGGCGGCGCGGACACGTGCGTGTTCGAAGGGGACGGGATCTCGCGGGAGGACATGGCACGCCGCGGCGCTCCCGAGGCCCCGGCCGTCGCAGCGGACCCTGATGCCTCCTACCGGCAGACCATCGCCATCGACCTCTCCGCCCTTTCGCCCATGGTCGCGCGCCCGCCCTCCCCGGCGGACGGCGTGCCCGTGGGCGCGCTGCGCGGTGAGAAGGTGGACCAGGTCTATGTGGGGAATTGCTCCAACGGCACCCTCACCGACCTGCGCCAGGTGGCGGACATGCTGCGCGGCCGAAAGATCGCGCCGGGCGTGCGCATGGTGGTGGTGCCGGCGACGCAGAAAATCTGGCGCGCCGCCCTCGCCGAGGGGCTGCTGGACGTGATCGCGGAGGCCGGGGCGGCCATTTCCACGCCCACCTGCGGCGCGTGCTTCGGCGGCCATATGGGCATCCTGGCGGCGGGCGAAACCGCCATCGCCACCACCAACCGGAATTATCGCGGGCGCATGGGCCATCCCGACAGCCGGGTGTTCCTGGCCAGCGCCTGGGTCGCGGCAGCGGCCGCCGTCGCGGGCGAGATCGTGCCGCCGCACGAAATGGCGCCGATCCGGGAGGACGCGGCATGAGCCCGATCATCGAGGGGCGGGTCCACCGCTTCGGCGACGAGGTGAACACCGACGTCATCCTGCCGGGCCGCTATCTCAGCCTGCGCAAGCCCGAGGAGCTGGGGCGCCACTGCCTGGAAGGGCTGGACCCGGATTTCATCCACCGCGTGCGGCCCGGCGACATTCTGGCCGTGGGGCGCAATTTCGGCTGCGGCTCCTCCCGCGAGCATGCGGTCATCGCGCTGAAGGCGGCGGGCGTCGCCGCCATCGTGGCCCACAGCGCGGCGCGCATCTTCTTCCGCAATGCCGTCAATCTGGGCCTGCCCGTGCTGGTGTGCCCGGAAGCGGCGGGCGCGCTCGTGGGGGGCGAGCGCGCCCGCATTGCCCTCGACACCATGGACATCACGCAAGGCGGTCGCACATGGCAGGCCCCGCCGCTGGGAGACGAGGTGCGCGCCATCCTCGCCGCCGGCGGCCTCGTGCCCCGCGTGCGCCTCGCTCTCGGCGCCTGAGCGCGCCTCCCGTTTCAGAAAGGAGCCACAATGGCCAATCCCTCCCTCCGGGCCGCCCTGGCGGCGAAAGACTTCGTCGTCGCGCCCGGCATCTTCGACATGATCTCGGCCCGCATCGCCGACCGCATGGGCTTCAAGGCGCTCTACGCCACCGGCTACGGCACCGTCGCCTCCCATCTCGGCATTCCCGATGCAGGCGTCGCCACCTTCACCGACATGGTGGGGCGCATAGCGCGCTTCGCGCAGGGCAGCGCGACGCCGGTCATCGCCGATGCGGATACCGGCTATGGCGGCCTCTTGAACGTGCGCCACACCGTGATGGGCTATGAGGCGGGCGGCGTCACCGCCATCCAGCTCGAAGACCAGGAAGTGCCGAAGAAGTGCGGCCACACGCCGGGCCGCCGGGTCATTCCCGCCCGCGACATGGCGCTGAAGATCGAGGTGGCGGCCGAAGCCCGCAAGAGCGAGGACTTCCTCATCATCGCCCGCACGGATGCGCGCACGTCCCTCGGCCTCGACGAGGCGATCCGGCGCGGCCAGCTCTATCGCAAGGCAGGCGCCGACATCGTCTTCATCGAGAGCCCCGAGAGCGAGGAGGAGATGAAGCGCATCGGCGGCGAGATCGACGCCCCGCTCCTCGCCAACAATGTGGACGGCGGCGGGCGCACGCCCATCCTTCCGGCCGCGACCCTGGCGGCGCTCGGCTATGCCATCGCCATCTATCCCGCCATCGGCTTCCTCACCATGGCCGCCGCCCTGGAGCGCTCCTACGCCCACCTGGTCGCGACGGGCGATACCAACGCCCTGCCGGCGAACGTCATCTACGACTTCGGCAAGATGAACGACCTCATGGGCTTCCCGGAGGTCTGGGACTTCGACCGCCGCTGGGCGCGTCCGGACCAGGACGCCGCGGCCGAGTGACCTTGGCGCCCGCGGCCTCGGCGCCGCGGGCCCCCTGCCCGATCACAACAGCAAAAAACAACCATCCGGAGGAAACCCATGACCAGTCCGCTGACCAAGATGGAGATGACCCGGCGCGGCTTCACCGGCCTTCTGGGAAGCCTCATCGCCGCCCCCGCCTTCGCCGACACGGCGAGCGAATGGCCCACCCGCCCCGTGCGCATGATCGTGCCGTTCGGCCCCGGCGGGGCCGTGGACACGCTGATCCGCGCGGTGGGCCAGCGCTTCCCGGACTTCGCCAACGGACAACCCCTGGTGGTGGAGAACCGCTCCGGCGCGGGCGGCATGGTGGCGGGGGCGTTCGTCGCCGGGCAGGCGCCGGACGGCTACACGCTGCTCGCCGCCGACATCGGCGCCAACGTCATCGGCAAGGAGCTGAACCCCAAGGCCACCTTCGACCCGATGACGGCCTTCACGCCCCTCATCCAGCTCGTGAACCTCAATGCCGTGATGGTGGAGAACCCCTCCGTCCTCCAGAAGACGGTGCCGGAGATCATCGCGGCGGGGAAGAAGGATCCCGGCGGCTTCACCTATTCCTCCGCCGGCCTCGGCAATGGCAGCCATCTCTTCATGGCCCTGTTCGAGCGCGAGGCGGGCATCCGCATGGTCCACGTGCCCTATCGCAGCGGCGCGGAGACGGTGATGGCGGTGAGCCGCAACGAGGCGCAGTTCTGCTTCCCCACGCTCTCCTCCGCCTTGCCCATGCTCAAGACCGGGCAAGTGCGGCCGGTGGCGCTCGGCGCCGGCCCCTCGCCCATCCTGCCCAACACCCCGCTCATGCGGGACTTCATCCCGAACTTCGACGTCGCCATCTGGTACGGCGTCGCCGCGCCCGCGGGCATGAACGGCGCCCTCGCCGACCGCATCAATGCGGTGTTCAACAAGGTCGTTGCGCTGCCGGAAATCCGGAAGATGGTGGAGGAGGTTCAGGGCGGCGTGGTGGTGGGCGGCCCGCGCCAGGATTTCGCGGCCTTCCTCAAGCGCGAATATGACCGCTGGTCGCCGGTCATCCGCGAGGGCGGCATCCGGGTGGAGTGATCCGGCCGGATCTCAGGCGAGCGCCGCCCGAGCGGCCTCGTATTCGCGCGCAAGGCGCGCCACCAGCTCGGCTGCGGGCACCACGGCGCCCACCGCCCCGATCCCCTGCCCCGCGCCCCAGATGTCCTTCCAGGGCTTGGCGCGGGCGGAGCCGAAATTCATGGCGGAGGGGTCCGAGACCGGCAGATTGTCCGGATCGAGCCCGGCGGCGCGGATGGAAGGCTTCAGGTAATTGCCGAGAACCCCGGTGAAGAGGTTCGTGTAGACGATATCCTCCGCGCCGCCCTCCACGATGGCGGTCTTGTGCCCCTCAGTGGCATTGGCCTCCGCCGTGGCGATGAAGGCGGAACCCACATAGGCGAAATCCGCGCCCATGGCCTGCGCCGCCAGCACCGCCCGCCCGTTGGCGATGGCACCCGAGAGCGCGAGCGGTCCGTCGAAGAAGGTGCGGATCTCCTGCACCAGGGCGAAAGGCGAGAGCGTGCCCGCATGGCCGCCCGCCCCCGCCGCCACGGCCACCAGACCATCCGCCCCCTTTTCCAGCGCCTTGCGGGCGAAGGTGGGATTGATGATGTCATGGAAGGTGAGGCCGCCATAGGAATGGACCGCCGCGTTCACCTCCGGCCGCGCGCCCAGCGAGGTGATGACGAGCGGCACCTTGTACTTCACGCACAGATCGAGGTCGTGTTCGAGCCGGTCGTTCGAGCGATGGACGATCTGGTTCACCGCGAACGGCGCGGACGGCGCTTCCGGGTGCGCACGGTCATGGGCCGCCAGTTCCTCGGTGATGCGCGCCAGCCATTCATCCAGTTGCGCGGCGGGGCGGGCGTTGAGCGCGGGGAACGACCCCACGATGCCCGCCTTGCACTGGGCGATGACGAGGTCCGGGTTGGAAATGATGAAGAGGGGCGAGGCGATGACCGGCAGGCGCATCCGCCCGCGCAGGCGCGCCGCCATCTCCCGCCCGGCCGACGGAGCGGCCGGTTCCACCTTCGCGTCCATCCTCGTCCCTCCCGATTTCGTCGCGCTCACGCGCCCTTGGTCTCAGGCGGCGCCCACGAGGCCGCCGGCCGAGACCACGCGGCGCTGGTGATAGGGCGTGTCGCCGAACATCAGCTCGATCATGGCGAGGCGCCGGAAATGGTGGGCACCCAGATATTCCATGGTCATGCCGATGCCGCCGTGAAGCTGCACCGCCGTCTGGCCCACGAAGCGGGCCGACTTGTTGATCTGCACCTTCGCCGCCGACAGCGCCACGCGGCGCTCCGCGTCGTCGTCCGCCTGAAGCATCATGGCGGCGTAGAGCGCCATGGAGCGGGCCTGTTCCAGGGCGACGAACATGTCCACCGCCTTGTGCTGGAGCGCCTGGAAGGCGCCGATGGCGACGCCGAACTGCTTGCGGGTCTTCAGATAGTCCACGGTCAGCGCGTGCAGCGCCTCCATCAGGCCCACGGCCTCCGCGCACAAAGCGGCGATGGCGCCGTCCACCACCCGCTCGATGACCGGAAGGCCCGCGCCCGGCGTCCCAAGCACCGCATCGGCGGGCACGAACACGTCCGCCAGCGCCACGTCGCCCGCGCGCCCGCCATCCTGCGTGGGATAGGCGGAAACGCTCAGGCCCGGCGCGTCGGCGGGGACCAGGAACAGGGTGATGCCCGTCTCGTCCCGCCGCGCGCCTGACGTGCGCGCGCTCACCACCAGGGTTCCGGCGGCATCGGCGTTCAGCACCACGCTCTTGCGCCCATCGAGGCGGAAGCCGCCCTCCACGGCGCGGGCGGTGGTGGCGACGTCGTTGAGGTCGTAGCGGGCCTGGACCTCGGAATGGGCGAAGGCGAGACGGGACGAGCCGTCCATCAGGCCGGGGAGGAGCGCCGCCTTCTGCGCCGCGCTGCCGGCGCGGTCCAAAGCGCCGCCGCCCAGGAGGATGGAGGCGAGATAGGGCTCGGGGGCAATGACCCCGCCCAGAGCCTCCATCACCACCGCCGTCTCCACCGGCCCGCCGCCGAAGCCGCCGTCGGCTTCCGCAAAGGGCAGGCCGAGCAGGCCCAGCTCCGCCAGTTCCGCCCAGCGCGCCTCGGGAAAGCCCAGCGGCGCGGCCCGGGCGGCGTCGAGCGCCTCCAGCGTGCCGTAGGTGTCGGCGGCCCAGCGGCCCACACTGTCCTTCAGGAGCGTCTGCTCGTCGGAAAGATCGAAGTCCATGTCCTGAAAACCCTCAGAGCCCGAGGATCGCCTTGGCGATCACATTGTGCTGGATCTCGTTCGATCCGCCGTAGATCGAGACCTTGCGCATGTTGAGATAGGTGGGCGCGGCGGTGTCGGCCCAGGCGAACAGGGACTCGAGGTCGTTGGGTCCGGCATCGCCCCTTGTCGCAGGCAGGGCATTGGGCCCGGCCAGTTCCAGCAACAGCTCGGTGGTGGCCTGCTGAAGCTCGGAGCCCTTGATCTTCAGGATGGAAGAGGCCGGGTCCGGCTTGGTGGGATCGCGCGTCGCCTGCGCCGCGACCACCCGCATCTGGGTGATTTCCAGCGCTTTCAGTTCGATTTCAACACTGGCGAGGCGGGAGCGGAAGTCGAGGTCGTCCCACATGGTGCCCTCCCCCGCCGGGGTGGTGCGGGCCAGGCGCTTGATGCGGGCGATGCGCTCCTTCGACATGCCGATGCGGGCGATGCCGGTGCGCTCGTTGGCGAGCAGGAACTTCGCGTAGTCCCAGCCCTTGTTCTCCTCGCCGACGAGGTTGTCCGCCGGAACTTCCACATTGTCCAGGAACACCTCGTTCACCTCGTGCCGCCCATCGATGGTGATGATGGGCCGCACGGTGACGCCGGGGGATTTCATGTCGATGAGCAGGAAGGAGATGCCCTGCTGCTTCTTCGCGTCCATGTCGGTGCGAGCGAGGCAGAACATCCAGTCGGCATATTGGCCCAGCGTGGTCCAGGTCTTCTGGCCGTTGACCACGTAATGGTCGCCCTCGCGCACCGCGCGGGTCTTGAGGGAGGCGAGATCGGAACCGGCGCCGGGCTCGGAGAAGCCCTGGCACCACCAGTCCTCCAGGCTCTTGATGCGCGGCAGGAAGCGGGCCTTCTGGGCGTCGTTGCCGAAGGTGGCGATGACCGGGCCCACCATGAAGCAATTGAACTGGAGCGGCAGGGGTACCGCCGCCTGCATCAGCTCCTCCATATAGATATAGCGCTGGACCACGCTCCAAGGCTGGCCGCCATGCGCCACCGGCCAGTGGGGCACGGCCCAGCCCTTGGCGTCGAGGATGCGCTGGGAGGTGACATAGTCCTCGCGGGCGAGCTTGCGGCCCTCGGACACCTTGGCGCGGATCTCCGCCGGGATCTCGGTGCGGAAGAAGGTGCGCACCTCCTCGCGGAAGGCGATTTCTTCGGGCGTGAAGCGCAGGTCCATCAGTTCGATCCCGGAATGATTTCGAAGAGGCCGGCGGCGCCCATGCCGCCGGCGATGCACATGGTGACGACCGCATAGCGCACCCCGCGCCGCCGCCCTTCCAGCACCGCATGGCCCACGAGGCGGGCGCCGCTCATGCCGAAGGGATGGCCGACCGAGATGGCCCCGCCATTCACGTTCACGCGCTCGGGGTCAAGCCCCAGCGTGTCGCGGCAATAGAGGGACTGGGAGGCGAACGCCTCGTTCAGCTCCCACAGGCCGATGTCGGACACAGTGAGACCGTTGCGCGCCAGCAGGCGCGGCACGGCATGGACCGGGCCGATGCCCATCTCGTCCGGCTCGCATCCGGCGGTGGCGTAGCCCCGGAAGATGGCGAGCGGGGCAAGCCCGCGCCGCGCCGCCTCGGCGTCGGACATGAGGACGGTCGCGGAGGCGCCGTCCGACAATTGGCTGGCATTGCCGGCGGTGACGAAATGGCCCTCCCCGCGCACGGGCTTCAGGGCCAGCAGTCCTTCCAGCGTGGTGTCGGGCCGGTTGCCCTCGTCCTTGGAGAGGGTCACGCTCTCCTTGCGGGTCTCGCCCGTGGCCTTGTCCGTCACCAGCTTGTCCACGGTGATGGGGACGATTTCGTCGTCGAACAGCCCTGCCGCCTGGGCGCGGGCGGTGCGCTGCTGGCTTGCCAGGGAGAAGCGGTCCTGCGCCTCGCGCGAAATCCCGTAGCGCTGGGCGACCGTGTCCCCGGTCTCGATCATGGTGACATAGATGTCCGGCTTGTTGGCCATCAGCCAGTCATTGCGGAACAGTTCGCGGTTGATGGGCTGGACCAGCGAGATGGATTCCACCCCGCCCGCCACCGCCACCGGCACGCCGTCCAGCACGATGCGCCGGGCGGCACCCGCGATGGCTTCGAGGCCCGAGGCGCAGAAGCGGCTGACGGTGGCGCCCGAGGCGCTCACCGGGATGCCCGCGACCAGGGACGCATGGCGCGCCACGTTGCCGCCCGTGGCGCCTTCCGGATAGCCGCAGCCGAGGATGACCTCCTCCACCGCCTCCGGCTCGACGCCGCCGCGCGCCAGCGCGTGGCGGATGGCGTGGGCGGCCATGTCGGCGCCCTTGGTGATGTTGAACGCGCCGCGCTGCGCCTTGCCGATGGGCGTGCGGGCGGTGGAGACGATGACGGCTTCGGCCATGGGAAGTCCTCGAATGAAGTCAGCGGGGCGCGGCGGAAGCGGCGGCTTGGGCGGCCACTTCCTCCATGAGCACCTTGGGGAGCAGCTTGCCCACGGGGCTGCGCGGCAGCGCCTCCCGGAATTCCAGGGCGCGGGGCATTTCGTGGCGACCCAGGCGGTCGGCCAGAAACACGGTGAGGTCGTCCAGCGTGAAGGGCGCGGCCCCCGCCTTGAGCTTCACATAGGCCTTGGCGGACTGGCCGCGATAGGCGTCGGGCACGCCGATCACGATCACCTCTTCCACGGCCGGATGCTCGTAGATGGCGTTCTCCACCGCCGCCGGATAGACGTTGAAGCCCGACGAGATGATCATGTTCTTGCGCCGGTCCACCAGCTCGAACAGGCCCTCCTCGTCCATGCGCCCCATGTCGCCGGTGAGGAACCATCCGTCGCGGAACGCCGCCTCAGTGCCGGCGGCATCGCCCAGATAGCCCTTGAACACGTTGGGCCCCCGGATGGCGATCTCGCCCACGGCGCCGGGCGGCAGCGCGCGGCCGGCATCGTCCATGTCCACCACACGCAAAGCGAGGCCCGGCAGGGGCACGCCGATGAGGCCCGGGCGGCGCGGCACGCGCTGGGGCACGCGCGACCCGGCCGGGCCGGTCTCCGTCATGCCCCAGCCATTGTTGAGCTGGGTGCCGATGAGCGCCTCGATCCGCGCCTGCACCTCGAAGGGCAAAGGCGCACCTCCGCTCACGCAGGACTTGAGGGACGAGAAGTCCACCGCCTCCACGCCAGGCCGATTGAGCAACGCCACCCACATGGTGGGCACGCCGGAAAACTGGCTCGCCTTGTGGACCTCGATGTCGCGGATCAGCGTCTCCACGTCGAAGCGCTGGCGCAGCATCACCTCGTTGCCGTCGCGCAAATGACGCAGCAGCACGGTGGTGAGCGCATAGATATGGAACAGCGGCAGCAGCGCCAGGGTCCGCTCCGTGCCCGCCACCAGCGGGCGACCGCCGTCACGCCAGAGGCGATACATGCTGACGGCGGCGGTGAGGTTGCCATGGCTCAGCATGGCGGCCTTGGGCAGGCCCGTGGTGCCGCCGGTGAATTGCAGCACCGCGATGTCGTCCACCGAGGGCGGCGGCGCAGTGAGCGGCAGGTCGCTGAACAGATCCGCCAGAAGCCGGACGCCGTCGCGGGCGGGAATGGGCAGCGGCGCGGTTTCTCCAACGCCCCAGCGGGCGTCCTCGCCCACAATCACCTCGTCCACCGCGCCCGCATCGAGCTGGTCCAGCGCCTGGGGCAGGAAGCCGGGCAGGTCGGTGGTCACGAGCCGCCGCGCGCCCGTGGCCGTCAGCTTGTGGGCGATCTCGCGGCGCGCATCGAGGGCGCTGACATGCACAACGCGCGCGCCGAGCCGCGTGAGGGCGAAGAAGGCCAGCGGATGATAGGGCGTGTTGGGCAGGAGCAGGGCCACGCTCTCGCCCCGGACGATACCGGCGCGGGAAAGGCCCGAGGCCAGCCGCTCCACCTGGCGCGCCAGCGCGCCATAGGTGATCTTGGTGCCCCGGAAGTCCAAGGCGGGCGCCTGTTCCCGCCCCGCCGCGCCGGCCGCCAGAAGCTCCGGCAGGGTGCAGATCTCCAGGGGCGCGTCCCAGTCGCAGACGTCCGGGAAGCTCCGCTGCCAGAGCGGCCGCTCGGCGGGCGCCATCACGCGGCCTCCAGGCTCGCGAAGGTGCCCCCGCTCGCCGCGAGGCGGCGCAGCAGGGGGGCGGGCCGCAGGCTCTCGTCGCCGCTCTCGTCCGCATAGGTATCGAGCGCCGCGACGATCGTCGCGAGCCCCTCGCCTTCCGCCCAATGCATGGGACCGCCGGTGAAGGCGGGCCAGCTATAGCCGTTCACCCACACCATATCGATGTCCCCGGCGCGGGCGGCGATGCCCTCCTCAAGGATCTTCGCGCCCTCGTTCACCATGGGATAAAGCAGGCGCGCGACGATCTCGCCGGGCGTGAAGGCGCGCCGCGCGATGCCCCGCTCGGCGGACAGGGAGGCGATGAGCGCCTCCACGTCCGGGTCGCGCTCGCCCTTCCGGGCGCCGGCCGGATAGAGATAGAAGCCGCGCCCGGTCTTCTGGCCGAAGCGGCCCTGCTCGCACAGCGCATCGCCCACCGGCGCCTTGATTCCCGTGACCTTGCGCGAGCGCCAGCCGATGTCGAGGCCCGCCAGATCCAGCACGGCGAACGGCCCCATGCGGAAGCCGAAGGCGGTGAGCGCCGCGTCCACCTCGTGGGGCAGCGCGCCCGCGAGCAGGACCCGCTCGCCCGCCTGGCTGCGCTTGGCCAGCATGCGGTTGCCCACGAAGCCGTAGCAGACGCCCACCACCACCGGCAGCTTGCCGAGGCGGCGGCCGAGATCGAGGCTCGTCACCAGCACGTCCGGCGCGGTCTTGGCGCCGCGCACCACTTCCAGCAGGCGCATGACGTTGGCGGGGCTGAAGAAATGCAGGCCCACCACGTCCTGCGGGCGCGCGGTGACGGCGGCGATGGCGTCCACGTCCAGGTAGGAGGTGTTGGTGGCGAGGATGGCGCCTGATTTCACCACCTTGTCCAAGGCGCCGAAGATCTCGGCCTTCACGCCCATGTCCTCGAACGCGGCTTCCACGACGATGTCCGCATCCCCCGCCGCCTCAAGGCCCACGGCGCCGGTGATGAAGGACAGGTGGCGCTCCATGGCCTCGGCGGCGAGCGAGCCGCGTTTCACGGAGGTCTCGTAGGTGGCGCGGATGCGGGCGAGCCCGGCGGACAGCGCCTCGGGCTTCACTTCGATGAGGGTGACGGGAATGCCCGCCTGGGCGAAGCACATGGCGATGCCGCCGCCCATGGTGCCCGCGCCGATGATGGCGGCCGTGGCGATGGGGCGGGGCTTCACGTCCTTGCCGATGCCGGGAATGCGGGCGGCGGCGCGCTCCGCGAAGAAGAGATGGCGCAGCGCCTTGGAGCGGGGGTCGGCGACGAGTGCCGTGAAGCGCGCGCGCTCCAGCGCCAGCGCTTCCTCGAAAGGCAGGTCGAAGGCCGCGCGGACCGCGTCCGCCAGGGCGGCCACGTTGGGCAGGCCCGGCGATGCCTTGAGGGCGGCGGCCGACGCCGCCTCGAAGGCCGCGCGGTCTTCCGCCGTCAGGCGGTCCGCGCGATCGCGCACCGCCGGGGTCGCGCCCGCCTGCGCCAGGGTGCGGGCATGGGCGATGGCGGCGGCAACGAGGTCGCCTTCCACAAGACGATCGGCGAGGCCGAGGGACACCGCCGTCCGCGCGTCCACCGGCTCGCCCGTCAGCATCATGGAAAAGGCCGGGGCGCCGCCGAGGATGCGCGGCAGGCGCTGGGTGCCGCCCGCGCCGGGAATGAGGCCGAGCTTGATTTCCGGCAGGCCGAGGCGCGCGGCGGGCGACACCACGCGGGCATGGCAGGCGAGCGCCAGTTCCAGCCCGCCGCCCAAGGCGACGCCGTTCACCGCCGCGACAACCGGCTTCGGGCAGCCTTCGATGGCGGCGAGCAAATCCGGCAGGGAGGGCGGCGCGGGCGGCTTGCCGAATTCGGAGATGTCGGCGCCGGCGATGAAGGTCTTGCCCTCGCCCGTGATGACGACGGCGCGCACCTCCGGGTCGGCACCCGCCTCGGCGATGGCGGCCAGGAGCCCCGCGCGCACGGCGGCCGAGAGCGCATTGACCGGTGGGCTGGCAATGGTGAGGACCGCGACGCCCCCCGTCTCCAACGATCGCTCCACGGCGACGCGCACGACACTCATGATGCCTCCCATTATTCTGCATTGCGGAATTTAAAACCGCATATCGCGTTTTGGTGCGATGCGGCGCGATGAATGTCAAGACACCTCCCAACCCCGATAGATGGGCAGAAGCGACAAATTCCATTGTGCAGAATTGAAATCTGCAAAATTGACATCCGTCCATCCGGCATGGCAATGAACCGGAAACCGCCGGCAGTCCCGTCAGGCGGAACAGCACGGATCAACCGTGCGGGGAGGATCGCCGCTCGCGCCTCGGCGCGCGCCGGGCCCGGACCGCGCTTGGCGCGGCAGGCCCTGCGCCGGTGCTCCGGCCCGCCAGGACCGACACCCAAGGGAGGAAACACATGTTCCGCAATCCGTTCGTACCGGCGGGCCGCGTGCTCGCTCTGGCCGCCGGCCTGTCGCTGGCGGCGGCGCCCGCCGTGCGCGCCCAGGACGCCACCGAGATCATCATCGGCGCCCACATGCCGCTCACCGGCACCCTCGCCCGCTCCGGCCAGGCCTTCAGCGAGGGCATGCAGGTGGCGCTGAAGATGTGCAACGCCGCCTCGCCGAAATTCAAGGTGAAGGTCAGCGTCATCGACGATGAGAGCACCCCCGCCAAGGCCGTGTCGGCGGTGGAGAAGCTGGCCTCGGACGGCGCGGTGGCCATCATCGGCGGCTACGGCTCCAACATCGTCGGCCCCGCCTCCGACGCCTCCGACAAGCTGGGCAAGGTCTACATCACCGCCGGCGCGGTGAGCGACGAGCTGACCGCCCGCGGCCTCAAGACCTTCTTCCGCATCAACAACAATGCGGGCTACGAGCGCGGCATCGCCACCCTGATCTCGGACCTGAAGCCGAAGGCGGTCTCCATCCTCGCCTCCACCAAGGAGGCGCCCACGCTGCTGGCCGAGGGGCTGGAGAAGGACCTGAAGGCGAAGGGCATCGAGGTCACGATCCACAAGTTCGACCCGGCCATCACCGACTTCAAGCCGATCATCAACAAGGTGAAGCTGCAGGACAAGCCGGACATCATCATGATGTCCGCCTATGAGAACGACTATGTGGGCATCCTGCGCGCCGCCAAGGTGCTGAAGCCGCAGGTGAAGCTCATCGTCGGCGCCTGGTCGCTGGCGACGCCGAAGATGTACACCGAATTCCCCGACCTCATGAACAACGTGGTCGGCACCTCCTTCCTGCCCTTCCCCGTGGAAGTGAAGGACGAGGAAGGCCGGAAGTTCGCCGAGATCTACAAGCAGAGCTTCAACAAGGAGATCGAGTATCTCTCCACGCTCGGCTTCGTGGAGACCCTCGTGCTCTGCGAGGCGGTGGTGCGCGCGGCGGAAGCGGGCACCCTCTCCAAGGGCGGCCTCGCCGACGAAATGCGCAAGACCGACCGCGCCACCATGCTCGGCCGCATCCAGTTCAACGCCGTGGGCGACAATCCCAACTTCTCGCTCAGCATGGGCCAGCACCGCGAGGGCAAGATCGTCCTCGTCTCGCCCAAGGCCAATGCGAACGGCGACGTCGCCTACCCCGCCCTTCCCTGGTGACACGCGCGGCGCGGCGGCCCCGCCGCGCCGCCCCTTTTTCCGGCGCACGGCTTTCCCCGAGGTGTCATGACCGATCTCATCCTCCAGGCGCTGTTTTCCGGCGTCCTCATCGGCAGCGTCTACGCACTGGTGGCGCTGGGCCTCGCCCTCGCCTTCGGCGCCATGCGGATCATCAACCTCGCCCATGGCGAGCTGGTGCTGCTCGCCGCCTACATGGCCTATCTCGTGGAATCGCGCACGGGCCTCGATCCCTATGCCGCCATCCCGCTCGCGCTCGTGGTGGTGGTGGGCCTGTCCTACGTGCTGTTCCAGCTCATCGACCGCATCCGCGAGCACCGGGAGCTGAATTCGCTCATCCTCACCTTCGCGGTGGGCATCATCCTCACCAACGCCATCCTCCTGATCTTCGCGAGCGACGTGCGCAGCACTTCCTCGCCCTTCCTCCAGGACGCTCTGTCCATCGGCCCCGTCTACGGCATGAACGGCGAGATCATCGCATTCTGCGTCTCCCTGGCGCTGATGGCGGCGCTGTGGTGGTGGCTGAAGAAGAGCTGGTATGGCCGCGCCGTGCGCGCCGTGTCCTCCAACCGCAACGCCGCCACCCTCATGGGCATCAATCCGCGCCGCATCGAGACAGTGTCATTCCTCGTGGCGGGGGCGCTCGCCAGCTTCGCGGGCATCGCCCTCTACACCATGAGCGTGATCCAGCCGGCGGTGGGCCATGCGCTTACGGTGAAGGCGTTCATCGTCACCGTGCTCGCGGGCGTCGGCTCCATTCCCGGCGTGTTCCTGGGCGCGATCCTCCTGGGCGTTACCGAGGCGCTCACCGTGACGCTCGCCTCCTCCGCCCTCCAGGAACTGGCCGGCATGGTGCTGTTCCTGCTCGTCCTCTTCTTCCTGCCGAACGGCCTGTTCGGCGCGCGCGCCCGGCGCGGGTGAGGCTGCCATGACCGCGACACACACCTCCTCCCCGCTGCGCAGCTTCGGCCTCATCGCCGCGCTCGTGGCGCTCGGCCTCGTCCCGCTCCTGGCCGGGGCGGGCAATTACCTGCTGGGCCTGCTCATCTCCGCCCTCATCCTGGCGGGCCTCTCGCTCTCCTGGGCGTTGCTGGGCAATCTCGGGGGCATGGTCTCGTTCGGCCATGCGGCGTTCTTCGGGGTCGGCTCCTATGCCTCGGCGCTGCTGGCGGCGAAGCTCGGCGTGCCGGTGCTCATCGCCATCCCGCTCGCCGGGCTCCTGGCGGCGGCGAGCGCGCTTGCCATGCTGCCCGCGCTGCGGCTGTCGGGCCCCTATTTCGCCCTGGCGATCCTCGCCTATGCGCAGATCTTCCGCATCCTCGCCACCGAGGCCACCTGGCTCACGGGCGGGGCGGCGGGGCTCCAGCGCTTTCCCGGACTGCCGACGGTGTTCGGCCTCAACCTCGCCGACCGGGCGGGCGCCTATGGGCTGGTCCTGCTCACGGTCGCGGCGGTGGCGGTCGTCTATGTGCTCATCCGGCGCAGCCATATGGGCACGGCGCTGCGCGCCATCGCGGAAAGCGAGGACGCCACCCGCGTCGTCGGCGTGAACAGCTTCGTGCTGAAGACCTGGATGCTGCTCCTGTCCGCCTTCGTGGCGGGCGTGTTCGGGGCGCTGAACGCGCACATCATCGGCTTCCTGGAGCCGGACTACGCCTTTTCCGGCATCTGGAGCGTCATGCCCATCATCGCGGCCGTGTTCGGCGGCTACCGCACGGTGCTCGGCCCGGTGGTCGGCGCGGTGGTCATCTATCTGTTCGACCAGCTCGTGGCCAAGAGCCTGATCCCGGTGGGCCACCAGATCCTGCTGGGCATCCTGCTGGCCGCCATGGTGCTGGTGGCGCCCAACGGCATGTCGGAACTGGCGGGCCGCCTGTTCCGCCGCACGGGAGGGCGCCATGCTGCGGCTTGAGGATGTCTCGGTCCGCTTCGGCGGCCTCGTCGCCCTGTCGGGCATCAGCTTCACCATCGGCCAGGGGGAAATCCTCGGCCTCGTCGGCCCCAACGGCGCGGGTAAGACCACGCTGTTCAATTCCATCTCCGGCCTCGTGCGGGCGCGCGGGCGCATCGCCTTCCAGGACAAGGAGATCACCCGCCTGCCGCTCCACAAGCGGGCGCGGGCGGGCATCGGGCGCACCTTCCAGATCCCCCAGCCCATGCACCACCTCACCGTGCGCGAGAACCTCACTGTCGCGCAGGTGTTTGGCGCCGGCCGGAACGATCCCGCGCGCATCACCGAAATCCTCGACGTGATGGAATTGTCCGGCAAGGCAGATGCGGACGCCGCCAGCGCCCTCGCGCTCCAGGAGCTGAAGCGGCTGGAGATCGCCAAGGCCCTTGCCACCGAGCCCAAGCTGCTGCTGCTCGACGAAGTGCTCGCGGGCCTGGAAAGCCAGGCCAAGCGCGCCTTCATGCTGAAGCTGCGGGAGCTGCACCGCCTGTTCGGGCTCACCATCGTGATCGTGGAGCACGACATCGAGACCATCTCCAGCCTGTGCAGCCGGGCGGTGGTGCTCAATTTCGGCCAGCTCATCGCCGACGGCACGCCCGATGCGGTGTTCCGCGACCCGCAGGTGATGAAGAGCTACACGGGAGCCGCCGATGCTTGAGACCCGCCACCTGCGCGCCGGCTACGGCGCCATCACCGTGCTGTGGGACGTGTCGGTCACGTTCCGCGCGGGCGCGCTGACCGCAATCGTAGGGCCGAACGGCGCGGGCAAGACCACGTTGCTGCGCGCCCTCACCGGCCTCGTGCCCCATGAGGGCCAGATCCTGCTGGGCGGCGCGCCGCTGGAGGGCAAGACCTGGGACCTCGCGGGCGACGGGCTCGTCATGGTGCCCGAGGGCCGCCTCGTCTTCCGCGACATGAGCGTGGAGGAGAATCTGTGCCTCGGCGCCTATCCCAAGCGCTGCCGCGCGCGCCTCTCCACCAACCTGGAGCGCATGTACACGCTGTTCCCGCGCCTGAAGGAGCGGCGCCACCAGATGGCGGGCTCGCTCTCCGGCGGCGAGGCGCAGATGGTGGCCATGGGGCGCGGCCTCATGGCCGAGCCGCGCATCCTGCTCATCGACGAGCCCTCCCTCGGCCTCGCGCCGGTGATGGTGAAGGAGGTGTTCGAGATCATCCGCCGCCTGAAGGCGGAGGGCACCACCATCGTGCTCGTGGAGCAGAATACCGGCATCGCCCTTTCGGTGGCGGACGAGGTGCACCTCATGCGCTCCGGCAAGGTGATCTTCTCGCAGGAGGCGGCGCAGGTGAATCTCGACCATCTCCACGACCTCTATTTCGCCCGCGAGGGCGAGGTCGCCTGACCGGGCGCAGCGCACAGGAGCGACCCATGTCCCAGAGCGTCATCCTCGACACGCCCGAGCCCGGCGTCCGCCTCATCACCATCTCGCGGCCCGAGCGGCGCAACGCGCTGGACCGCGCCACCTATGCCGCCCTGGGCGCCGCCTTCACGGAGGCGGACCGGGACGAGAGCGTGCGGGTGGCGGTGCTCACCGGCGCCGGCGGCTGCTTCACCAGCGGCAACGACCTCGCCGACTTCCAGGACACCGCGACCACCGGCGAGCCATCCGCCGGGCTCACCTATTTGAAGGCGCTCTCCGGTTTCTCCAAGCCGGTCGTCGCCGCCGTGGAAGGCTTCGCGGTGGGCATCGGCACCACCATGCTGCTGCATTGCGACCTCGCTTTTGCGGGCGCCGGGGCGCGCTTCCGCCTGCCCTTCGTCAATCTGGGCCTGTGCCCGGAAGGCGCCTCCTCCTTCCTGCTGCCGCGCGTCGCGGGCACTAAGCGGGCGGCGGAACTGCTGATGCTGGGCGAGGCGTTCGGCGCGGACGCGGCAACGGAGGCGGGCATCGTGAACGCCGCCACGGCCGAGGGCGCGGCGCTGGAGACCGCGCTGGAGAAGGCGCGCGCCCTCGCCCTTCTGCCGCCGGTGTCGCTCGCCACCACCAAGCGCCTCATGAAGGCGCACTTGCACGAACCCATCGCCCATGCTCTTGAGCTTGAAGCGGAACGCTTCCACGCCCTGCGGCGCGGCCCCGAAGCGCAGGCGGCGTTCGCCGCCTTCTTCCGCCGATGAAGCCGGGATCCAGGATGCGCGCCATGAGCCAGGAGCCGCCCGACCTCGAAGGGGACGGCAAGGAAGACAGGCATTTCGTGACCGCCCTGGCGCGCGGGCTCGATGTGCTCGCCGCCTTCAAGAAGGGCGAGACCTTCCTCGCCAACCACGAGATCGCCGAACGGTGCAGCCTGCCGCGCTCCACGGTCTCGCGCCTCACCTACACGCTCACCAAGCTGGGCTACCTCCATTTCGTGGAGGAGGTGGGCAAGTATCGGCTGGGCACGCAGCTCGTGGCGCTGTCCTCCATCGCGCTGGGCGGGCTCTCGGTGCGCCAGATCGCGCGCCCCGCCATGCGGGAACTGGCCGTGTTCTCCGACGCCACGGTGGGCCTCGGCGTGCGCGACCGGCTGAGCATGCGCTATGTGGAATGCCTGCGCGGCCCCGCCGCCATCGCGCTCAATATCGACGTGGGCTCGCGCATGTCCATGACGCGCAGTTCCATGGGCCGCGCCTATATCGCCAACCTCACCCCGCCCGAGCGCGCCGCGCTCTACGAGGACCTGCGCCTGCTGGATCCCCTCGCCTGGCCCAAGCTGCGCGAGAGCCTCGACCAGGCGCTGGAGGACCACGCCACGCTCGGCTGCTGCTGCTCGTTCGGCGAGTGGCAGGAGAATGTGAGCGCCATTGCCGTGGGCTTCCGGCCCGGCGGCGGGCTCGATCCCATGGTGATCAATTGCGGGGCGCCCACGGTCATCACCAATCCGAAATTCCTCATGGACGAGGTGCGCCCCCGCCTCATCGAGCTGGTGCGCCGGCTCGACGGCGTCATGGGCGCGTAAGGGCGAGGGAGCGCATTTCCATGAGCGAACACGACACGGACGACCTGCCGCTCGCGGGCGTGCGGGTGCTCGACCTCTCCCGCATCCTCGCCGGGCCCTGGTGCGCCCAGGTGCTGGGAGACCTCGGGGCCGAGGTGATCAAGGTGGAGCATCCCGAGCGCGGCGACGACACCCGCGACTGGGGCCTGCGCACCGGGCCCACCAACACCTCCTATTTCGACAGCGTGAACCGCAACAAGACCTCGGTGGGCATCGACCTCGCGACGCCCGAGGGCCTCGAACAGGTGCGCGCCCTCGCCCGCACCTGCGACGTGGTGGTGCAGAATTTCAAGACCGGCGGCGCCGACCGGCTGGGCCTCGGCTACGCGGACCTGCGCCGGGAGAATCCCCGCCTCATCTATTGCTCCGTCACCGGCTACGCCGCTGACGGGCCCGAGGCGAAGCGCCCGGGCTATGACCTGCTGGTGCAGGGTGAGGCGGGCCTGATGGCCATGAACGGCGAGGCCGACCAGCCGCCGCTGAAGTTCGGCGTGGCGGTGGTGGACCTGTTCACCGGGCAATATGCCGCCCAGGCCGTGCTCGCCGCCTTGTTCAAGCGCGAGCGCACCGGCAAGGGCAGCCACCTGGAGCTGGCCCTGTTCGATTGCGGGCTGGCCGTGACCTCCTATTACGGCCTGGAGGCATTGGCGCAGGGCAAGGACCCGCCCCGCTTCGGCAATGCCCACCCCTCCATCGTGCCCTATGGCGTGTTCGAGGCGGCGGATGGGCCGCTGGTGATCACGGTGGGCAACAACAGCCAGTTCCGGCGCTTCTGCGAAACGGTCATCGGCCGACCGGACCTGCCGGACGACCCGCGCTTCGCCACCAATCTGGCGCGCGCGCGCAACCGCGCGGAGCTGCTGCCCATCCTGAAGGCCGCGCTCGCGACCATGCCCCGCACGGATCTCCTGGCGCGCCTGCGGGCGGAAGGCATTCCGGCCGGCGAGGTGCTGGGCCTGTACGAGGCGCTCACCTCCTCCCGCGCGCGGGATGCGGGCCTCGTTGTCCAGGGCGAGGATGCGGACGGCGCCCACCGCACCGTGCTCGCCCCGCCCTATCGCATCGACGGCCGTCGCCTGCCCGTGCGCGCCCTGCCGCCCAAACTGCCGGGCTGAGCGAAACCGCGCCCCGAAGCCCTGCCCGCATGCGGGGATTGGGAAGGGACAGGTCGCCGGTCGTCGCCGCTCGGCCCCTCCCTCGTTCCCCCTCCCCAACCCTCCCCCGCAAGCGGGAGAGGGAGCATGTACCGCCTGGGGGACGGTCTTCCTCAGTGCGCCCGCAAGCCCTCTCCCGCTTGCGGGGGAGGGTTGGGAGGGGGCAATCGGGCCGCCATCAAACCCCTTCGGCGATCCGCGCGCGCCAATAGGCCGGGCCGGTCTTGTGCACGGACTCGCCCTGTGCCGTGACAGCCACGGTGACCGGCATGTCTTCCACCTCGAACTCGTAGATGGCCTCCATGCCCAGGTCTTCGAAGGCGACGACGCGCGCCGCCTTCACGGCCTTGGAGACCAGATAGGCCGCCCCGCCCACGGCGATGAGATAGGCCGCCTTGTGACGCGCGATGGCTTCCACCGCCGCCGGTCCCCGCTCCGCCTTGCCCACCATGGCGAGGAGACCGGTGCCCAATATCTCGTCCGTATAGCGGTCCATGCGGGTGGAGGTGGTCGGCCCGGCCGGGCCCACGGCCTCGTCGCCGACCGGATCCACCGGGCCCACATAATAGATCACCCGGCCGTCCAGGCTCACGGGCAGCGCCTCGCCGCGCGCGAGCATGCCGGACATGCGCGCATGGGCGGCATCGCGCCCGGTGAGCATGCGGCCGTTGAGGCGCAGCTTCTCGCCCGGCTGCCAGGAGGCGACTTCCTCCCGCGTCAGCGTGTCGAGATTGACCCGCCGCGCCTCCCCGTCCGCCGCATCGCGCACGATCTGCGGCCAGGCGGACAGGTCAGGCGGGTCGAGCCGCACGGGGCCGGACCCGTCGAGCACGATGGTGGCGTGGCGGTTGGCGGCGCATTGGGGAATGAGCGCCACGGGCTTGGAGGCGGCGTGGGTGGGATAGGTGGCGATCTTCACGTCCACCACCGTCGTCAGTCCGCCCAGGCCCTGCGCGCCGATGCCCAAAGCGTTGATGCGCTCATAGAGGGAGATGCGCATCTCCTCGATCTTGCTCTTGGGCCCGCGCGCGAGGAGTTCGGTCATGTCGATCTCCTCCAGCAGCGCTTCCTTGGCGATGAGCATGGCCTTTTCCGCCGAGCCGCCGATGCCGAGGCCGATGACGCCCGGCGGGCACCAGCCCGCCCCCAGTTCCGGCACGGTCTTCAGCACCCAGTCCTCGACGCTGGCGCCGGGGTCGAGGGTCACGAAGCGCGCCTTGTTCTCCGAGCCGCCGCCCTTGGCCGCCACCGTGATGGAAAGGGTGCGGCCGGGCACGAGGCGGGTGTGGACCACGGCGGGGGCGTTGTCCCTGGTGTTACGCCGCTCGAACAGCGGGTCGCCCACCATGGAGGCGCGCAGCGGATTGGTTTCGTCCAGATAGGCCCGGCGCACCGCCTCGTGGATCAGGTCCTCAAAGCCGGTATCCGCCTCGATGCGCACGTCCATGCCCACCTCGGCGAACACCACGACGAGGCCGGTGTCCTGGCAGATGGGGCGTCGGCCCAGGGCTGCCATGCGGGAGTTCAGCAGGATCTGCGCGATGGCGTCCCGCGCGGCGGGGGACTGCTCGCGCTCATAGGCGCGGGAGAGGTGGGCGATGTAATCGGCCGGATGGAAGTAGGAGATGTATTGCAGCGCATCCGCGACGCTCGCGATCACATCCTCTCCGGCGATGACGACGGTGGGATGCATGGCCTGTCTCCTTCCCGGATGCTGTCCGGATTTTCCCATGGGCGCTGCGCGCCGCAAAGCCTGTCTCAAACAAAAGCGCCCCGCCGGTGTGACGCGGCGGGGCGAGGCACGGGAGGTTGAACCGTCAGATGGTGCGGCCGCCATCCACTTCAAGGATGACGCCGGTGATGAACTCGGCCTCGTCGGACGAGAGATAGAGGCAGGCATTGGCCACGTCCTTCGGCTCCGACAGGCGGCCGAGCGGGATGGTGGCGATGAAGCGCGCGCGATTTTCCGGCGTGTCGGGCACGCCCATGAAGCTCTCCAGCAGGCCGGTGGCGCCCATGACCGGCGCGACGCCGTTCACGCGGATCTTCTGCGGCGCCAGTTCCACCGCCAGCGAGCGGGTGGCGAGGTTCACCGCGCCCTTGGTGGCGTTGTACCAGGTGAGGCCGGGACGGGGCCGGATGCCGGCCGTGGAGCCCACATTCACCACCACGCCGCCGCCCTGGCCGGTCATGACCGGAACCACGGTGTGGATCATGTGGAAGATGGACTTCATGTTGATGGCATAGGCCTTGTCGAACTCCTCCTCGGTCACTTCGAGGAGCGGCTTGTTGCGGTGGGTCCAGCCGGCATTGTTGATGACGATGTCCAGCTTGCCGCCATGCTTGATGGCGGCGGCGACGGACGCTTCCACATCGGCGCGGCTGGTCACGTCGCCGCGCACGGCGATGGCTGCGGCGCCGATCTCGGCGGCCACCTTCTGGGCGCCCTCGAGGTTGAGGTCGACGATGGTGACCTTCGCCCCCTCGCGGGCGAAGACGCGGGCGATCTCGGCGCCGAAGCCCGAGGCGGCGCCCGTGACGAGCGCGGATTTGCCGGAAAGACGCATGGGACTGTTTCCTTATCGCCGACGGCCCGGCTCTGGGGCCGGTGCCGAGGGACTGTCTTGAAAAGGGGTCGCGCAAGCCTTCGAACGGCCCGTGAGCGGAACTCACGGGCCGCGGGCTCAGTCGTGCTTGATGATCATGGTCTTGAGGGTCGAGAACTCGTAGAGCGCCTCGAAGCCCTTCTCGCGGCCGTGGCCGGACTTCTTCATGCCGCCGAACGGCAGCTCGATGCCGCCGCCCGCGCCATAGGCGTTCACATAGACCTGTCCCGCCTTCACCTTGCGGGCCACGCGGATGGCGCGCGAGGTGTTGGTGGACCAGATGCCCGCCATGAGGCCGAACTCGGTGCCGTTGGCGATCCGGATCGCGTCGGCCTCGTCGTCGAAGGGCAGCACGGAGAGGACCGGACCGAACACCTCCTGCGTGGCGAGCATATGGTCGCGCGGCACCGGGCCATAGACGCGCGGCGTCACGTAGAAGCCGCCCTCGGGCACGCCCTCGGCCACCTGGCCTTCCGCCACCACGCCCACGCCGTCTTCCGCCGCCTTGGCGAAGAAGGCTTCCACGCGCTCCTTCTGCTTGGCGTTGATGACCGGGCCGAGGTCGAGGTCCATCTCCGGCGATCCTGCGCGCAGCGACGCGAAGCGGGCATTGAGGCGGGACACCACCTCCTCATAGACGCTGCGCTCCACCAGCAGCCGCGAGCCCGCCGAGCAGGTCTGGCCGGCATTCTGAACCACCGTGTTGGCGATCACCGGGATGGCCGCCTCCAGGTCCGCGTCCGCGAACACCACGTGGGGCGACTTGCCGCCCAGTTCCAGCGTACAGCCGATATGGTTGCGGGCGGCGGCGGTCTGGATGAGCGTGCCCACTTCCGGCGAGCCGGTGAAGGCGATGAAGTCGATGTCGGGATGGCCGGACAGGGCCGCGCCCGCCTCCTCGCCGAGGCCGGGCACGATGTTGATGGCGCCCTCGGGGAAGCCCGCCTCGACGGCCAGTTCCGCGAGGCGCAGGGGCGTGAGGCACGCATCCTCGGCGGGCTTCACCACCGTCGCGTTGCCCACCGCCAGCGCCGGGCCGATGGTGCGGCCGAACATCTGGGCTGGATAGTTCCAGGGGATGATGTGCGCGGTCACGCCATGGGGCACGCGCTCGGTGGGGACGAAATAGCCGTTGAGGAACGGGATGGTCTCGCCGTGCAGCTTGTCGGCGGCCCCGCCGTAGAACTCGAAATAGCGGGCGGTGGCCACCATGTCGGCGCGGGCCTGTTTCAGCGGCTTGCCGGTGTCGCGGGCCTCCAGCAGCGCCAGTTCCTCGGCATGGTCGGCGATGATCTGCGCGAACCTAGAGAGCAGGCGCCCGCGCTCGGTGGCGGACAGGCGGCTCCAGGCCCCCTCCTCCACGGCGTGGCGGGCAGCCTTCACCGCCGCATCCACGTCGGCGGCCGTGCCCGCCGCGATCTGCGCGAACACGCGGCCCTCGGCCGGGGCATAGACATCCACCACGCGGCCCGACGCCGCCGGGCGCCAGGCATTGTTGATGAACACGCCCTTCGCGGGCGTGATGGGCGCGTGCTGGTGGGGAGCGTGCTGGTTCATGCGGCCAATCCTTCGTTTCGCACGTCCTGGGCGATCTCGCCGCGCTCGATGGTGATGGTCCGCTCGGCGAAGCTGCGCAGGAGGTGGGGGTTCGATTCCGTGATGATGAGCGCGAGGCTCGGGTCGGTGTCGCGCAGGCGCCGCAGCGCCTCGGCGTAGCGGTTGGCGAGCACGGGGGCGAGGCCCTGGAAGGGCTCGTCCAGGAGCACGAGGCGGGTGGCGAGCATGAGCGCGCGCCCCAGCGCCACCATCTTGCCCTGGCCGCCGGAGACCGAGCCCGCCGGCCGCTTCGCCATCTCCTTCAGCTCGGGAAGGATGGTGTAGACGCGATCGAGGCGGCGCTTGGTCTCAGCCGCCGGAAGCTTCGCCACCTGGGCGGGCAGCAGGATGTTCTCCTCCACCCCGAAGCGGGAGAACAGGCGCCGGTCCTCCGGCGCGTAGCCGATGCCGAGGCCCGGCCGCAGATGGGCGGCGACGCCCGCGAGGTCGTGCCCGTCGAAGGTGATCCGCCCGCCATTGCGGGTGAAGCCCATGATGGTGCGCAGCGTGGTTGTCTTGCCCGCGCCGTTGCGGCCGACGAAGGCCACGGCCTCGCCTTCCTTGAGGGCGAAGGACACGCCGCGCAGCACCGGCACGGTGCCGAAGGAAACGGTGACCTGATCAAGGATGAGCATGCTCACACTCCGATCACGGTGCGGATGACCTCGGGGTCCTCCAGCACCTCGGAAGGGGGACCGAGCCGCTGGATCTTGCCCGCGCTCCACACGGCCACGCGGCCCGCATAGCGCTGCACCATGTCCATGTCGTGCTCGACGAAGACCGAGGCGACCTTCGCCTTGGCGAGCGCGGAGACGAGGATCTCCATGACCTCGAACTTGTCCGCGCTGGCGACGCCTGACGTGGGCTCGTCCATGAGGAGGAGCTTAGGCTTCAGGGCCAGGGCCACGGCGATATCCACCAGCTTGCGATGGCCTTCCGGCAGGTCGCCCGCCCGCTTGTCCCGGTCGTCTGCGCAGCCCACGAGGTCGAGAAGCTCGATCATCTCGTCCCGCTCGGCGATGCGGCCCAGCGGCTGGAGGAGGTTGAAGCGCCGCTGGCGCGAGGCGGCGGCCAGCAGCATGTTCTCCAGCACCGTGTGGTCTGAGAAGAGCTGCGGGATCTGGAACGCCCGGGCGATGCCGAGCCGCGTGATGTCGCGCGGCGGCTGGGCGGTGATCTCCTTGCCCTCGAACCGCACCGTGCCCGCCTTGGGCCTGAGATAGCCGGTGCAGATGTTGAGGAAGGTGGTCTTGCCCGCCCCGTTGGGGCCGATGATGGCGAGGTTCTCGCCGCCGCGCACGTCGAGATCGACGCCGTTGGCCGCGACCACGCCGCCGAAGCGGATTTCCAGGCCGCGCGCCTCCAGGAGGATGGGATGGTTCATCGCGCGGCCTCCGCATTGAGGGCGGGCGCCTCGGCCTTGCGGCGGCGGGCGGTGAAGCCCTCCACCAGGCCGACGATGCCCGAGGGCGCCTTGAGGATGATGGCGAGCAGCACGAAGCCGAGGATCATCTGCCAGCTGTCCGCCACGAAGGCCGCCGCATAGGTGCGCACCGCCTCGTAGACGAAGGTACCGGTGAGCGCCCCCGCCACATGGCCGACGCCGCCCAGGATGGCGATGAACACGAACTCCGCCGAGCGCGTCCAATAGCTGTATTCCGGCGTCGCGATGCCCTGGATGACGCCAAGGAACGCGCCGCCCACGCCGCACAGCACGGCGGAGATCACATAGCCCACCAGCATCACGAAGCGGGCGGACAGGCCGATATATTCAAGCCGCGTCTCGTTGGTCTTGATGGCCTTGAGCGCCTGGCCCAGCGGGCTGCGCAGATAGCGCCACACGAGGTAGGCGGCGAGGAACGCCATGGCGAAGGTCGAGTAGTAGAGCACCATGTCGAACTGCGCCCGGTCGAACGACATGCCGAACGCCGTGGGGCGGCGGATGCGCAGGCCGTCGGAGCCGCCGGTGAGGTGGAAGAACTTCTCCAGGATGGCATAGAGCACCATGGAGAAGGCCAGGTTCAGCATGCCGAAGAAGATGTAGCGGTAGCGCACCACGAACAGGCCCACGAGCACGCCCAGCACCGCCGAGGTGACGGCGCTGGCGATGAGCAGAAGCGCGAGGTCGCCGCCGCCCAGGCTGCGGCCGAGGAAGGCCACCGTATAGGCGCCCGTGGCGAAGAACATGCCGTGGCCGAAGGACACCTGCCCCGCCTGGAGCAGCAGCAGGAGGCCGAGCACCGCCACGCTCTTGGCGAAGACGATGGCGAGGAAGGTCTGCGAGGAGGCGGCGAACAGCGGCACCGCCGCCAGCACCGCGACGAGGATCGCGAGGAGGATTGCGCGCAGGGCCATGTCAGATCTTCCGCAGCTGGGGCGCGCCGAACAGGCCGCTGGGACGGAAGATCAGCACCCCGACCATGAGGATATAGGGCACGAGAACCTCGAATTCGGGAGCGAGATAGACCGCGAGCGAACGGCCGAGGCCGATCATGAGCGCGGCCACGGCGGCGCCCTCGATCTGGCCGAGGCCCGCGGTCGCGGCCACCGCGAAGGACAGGACGATCATCTCGGCGCCCATGCCGGGCATGAGCGAGGTGGTGGGCGCGGCGAGCGCGCCGCCCAGCGCCGCCAGCGTGGCGCCCGCGATGAAGGTGACGAAATAGACCTTCTGGGCGTCGATGCCGATGGCGCTCGCCGCCTCCCGGTCCTCGGTGACGGCGAGGATCTGCGCGCCCGCCGCCGTGTGGCGCAGGAAGTAGCGCAGGCCCAGGAGCACGATGACCGCGAGGGCGGGCAGGAACAGGGTCTGGTAGGCGGTGTAGCTGATGCCGAACAGCGAGACGTTGCCCAGGAGCTGGAGCGGCTCGGACATGAAATAGGGCTGCACGCCCCACACCAGTCGCTGCACATTCTCCAGGATCATGAAGATGGCGAAGGTGACGAGGATCTGGAGCACCTGCTCCTTGTCGTAGATGCGCTGGAGCAGCAGCTTCTCCATGAGCCCGCCCAGCACCGCGCCGATGAAGATGGCGGCCACGAACAGGGCCGGAAAGGTCAGCCAGGGATTGAAGCCCGCCTTGGTGAGCCAGATGCCGGCGCTGACCGCCGTATAGGCGCCGAGCGCGTAGAAGCTGCCATGGGCGATGTTGAGCACGCCCAGCACGCCGAAGATGAAGGTCAGTCCCACGGCCACGAGGAAGACCAGGGAGGCGTAGGCCACGCCGTCGCAGACGGCCAGCACGATGGTGTCAAAGGACATGGGATCAGTCTTCCGATGCGGGCGCGGCGTCCTCGCCGCGCCCGTTGGGTCCGCGGATCGACGGTCAGTCGGCGTGCTTGAAGGTGTCGACCTTGATGTTGAGGATGTCGGGCTTCAGACCCGAGATCCACGCCTCGGACTTCTCGCCCACGGGCGGCATGATCTTCGAGGCCGGGAAGATCATCATGTTGTCCAGCACGTCGAAATTATATTTCGGGGTGCGGATGGTGGTGCCCACGAGTTGGTCCTCGATGCCCTGGCCGTCGGCGCGGATCTCGATGGGACGGCCGAGCGCCTGGAACTTCAGGCCCGGCATGGCCTTGGCCACCTGCTCGTGGCTCGGCCACTTGCCGCCATTGGCGGTGACCGCCTTGGCATAGACCGCCTCCAGCGCCGAGAAGGCCTGGGCCATGTGGAACACCGGATAGATGGGATAGGACCCGGTCTTCTGCTTGAAGGAATCCATGAAGGCGCGGAACTTCGCGTCGCCGATGCGTTCGGGATGCAGGAAGTAATGGTCGCCGCGACCGCCCACGATCACACCCTCGGGCAGGTCGTTGCCCAGGCGCTGGAGGGAGGATTCCGCGAGCGGCAGCACGAACTGCGAGGACTTGAACAGGCCGCGCTGGTTGGCCTGGCGCACGAAGGTGTCCAGGTCGCCGCCCCAGGAGGTGGAGAGGATCACGTCCGGCTTCAGGGCGAGCAGGCGCGAGACCTCGGTGGAGAAGTCGGCGGCGCCGAACTTGGGGAAGAACTCCGCCACCACCTTCACGTCGGGCTTCAGCACCTTCAGGGCCTGGGAGAAGATCGCCCAGCTGTCGCGGCCCCAGGCGTAATCCTGGTTCACCACGGCGATGGTCTTGAAGTCGGGCTTCACCTTCAGGAGGTAGAGCAGCGGGGCCATGACCTCGGGGGTCGCGTTGGCCTGGGTGCGGAACACGTAATTGTACTTGTCGTCCTCCAGGATGCGCTGGGTGCCGCAATCCCACATGAAGTTGACGACCTTCAGGTCTTCCGCCAGCGGCGCGATCTTGTTGCAGACGCCGGAGGAGATGGAGGCGAACATCACGTCCACCTTCTGGTCCTGAACGAGGCGGCGATACTCGGTCATCAGGGTCTCGATGCCGGCGCCCTCGTCCACGAAGAACAGCTTCACCGGCACGCCCTGCACGCCGCCGCGGGCGTTGATCTCGGACGCGAACATCTCGGCCGCGTCACGGGCAGGTATACCAAATACAGAAGCAGCACCGGAGGCATAGGTGGTGATTCCGATGCGCAGTTCCGCAGGCTTTTCTTGAGCCAGTGCAGGAAATAGTCCGAGCAGCGACAGGCCCGCTGCCGCTGCCAAGCGACGTAGCATCATCGGCGTCCTCCCAATTCGGTCACTTGACCGCAATTCTTTCTTCCCGGTTTGGGAACCGGCGCATCTTGATTTCCTGCACCTCCATCTCAAAAGACTATTTTGGCTTGGATGCCATATCGAAAAACTCTATCGCACTGCACCATCATCGTCGGCCAAGCTGGCGTTCGCGTCGGGCGAGAGATGCGCCGCCCAGGCGCCTTCGCGCACGAGGCGGACCAGCATGGCGTGGGCCAGCTTCTCGATGGCCTGCACCGCGTTGGAGAGCGGCCGGGAGGACGGGCGCACCAGGAACAGGTCGCGGGAGAGGACCGGCGTGCCCATGGGCCATTCGCGCAGCAGCCCCTGCTCCACCTCGGGCCGAATCGCCGCGCCGGGAAGGATCGAATAGCCGAGCCCGCCGGCCACCAGCAGCTTGATCTGCCCGTAGGTGTCGATGTCGATCACCGTGTTCAGATAGGCGCTTTCGGAGAGCGCCCGCTCCTCGATGAGGTCGCGCAGGCCGTGGCCGAGGCTGGGCAGGATCAGGGTGAGGCGGGCCGCGTCCGAGAAGGACACCGGCCCCTCGGGCGGGTGGGGCTGGTCCATGGGGTCGGTCGGGCCCAGCAGGCACAGATCCTCGGAGAGGACGTGGCGCGCCTCCAGGGTGCGGTCGGAGACCGAGCGGTAGAGGATGCCGAGGTCGATCTTGCCTTCCCGCAGCCAGTCCAGCACGAAGCCGCTCATGGCCTCCGCCACGCGCAGCTTGATCTTGGGATAGCGCCGCCGCGCCTCGCTCAGCAGCGGCACGCAGAGCATCTGGCTCACCGTGCCCGGCATGCCGAATCGCACCTCGCCCTCGGGCTCCGCCTGTCCGCGCCGCACCGCCTCGCGCGCCACTTCCATCTGGCCCAGCATGAGGCGCGCATGGCGCACCAGCGTCTCGCCCGCCTCGGTCGGTCGCACGCCCTGGGGGCTGCGGAACAGCAGCTCCACGCCCAGGTCGATCTCCATGTTGCGCACATGCTGGCTCAGCGCGGGCTGGGCCACGCGCAGGCGATAGGCCGCCTTGGAGAAGGAGCCCTCCTCCACGATGGTGACGAAATAGCGAAGCTGCCGCAGGTCCATACCGGACGCATCCTCCCATAGACGTTTTGTCTATAGTCGAGGGAAAGATGCCCGGCAAAAGTTATGAGCGCGCCGCGCCCCGCTCCAGCAGCAGCGCCGTATGGGGTTGGTCCAGCCTCACCTGCCCGCCCTCCGGCGTGCCCCAGCGCGCCACGAGCGCGGCGACCTCGGGGGCCGCCGCGCGAGCGGCGTCGGCTCGCGCCGGGTCCACGCTCACCAGCTTGGCGAGGAAGGCCGCGACATCGTCGAACCGCCGCACATCGTCGTAGGTGAGGGATGCGGCAATCCGCACCTCGCCCGCCTGGACAGCGGCTGCGATGGCGGCGAGCGCGGCGGCGCGGATGACGCTCTCGTCCTCCACCGGCCGCATGGCCTCGAAGAACGGTCCCTCGGCCAATGGCTCGATGATCAGGACGGGTCCACGCGAGACGCGCAGCGCCTCCCGGAGCGCCGCGCCCATGAGGTCGGGCGGCACATGGTGGAAGGCGTTGACGCACACGGCCGCGTCGAATGTGGCGTCGGGAAACGGCAGCGCTTCGCCGCCCGCCGCCTCGAAATGCCCATCGGGCAGCGCCGCGCGGGCCGCCGCCACCGCCTGCGGCGCGGGATCGACGCCGCTCACGCGCGCGCCGTCCGCCGCCAATTGGCGCGCGATCGCCCCGCCGCCACAGCCGATATCCAGGATGGACCGCCCGGCCAGCGGGCCGAGCCACCGCCGCATCATCTCAAGGGCGGTGGCGGTGGGGCGCCCCGCCCCTTCGCCAGTGATCCCATTCATTCGGAGGGCGCCAAAGCGGGCGCGAATTCCGCGCGCACCGCCGCCGTATGGGCACCGAGGCCGGGCACTGGCCCGAACTGCGGCAAGGTGTGGTTCACGAGCGCGCCGGGCGCGAGGATGCGCGCGGGGCCGGTGGGCGTGTCTACGGTCACGTAGCGGTTCTGAGGATGCTGGGCCACGTCGTCCATGGTGCTCACGCGGCCATAGGCGATGCGGCCCTTCTCCAGCCGCCGGACCATCTCGTCCCGCGCGTGGGCGCTGAACACCGCGTTGATGAGGGCGTCGAGATCCGCCCGGTGGGCCACCCGCGCGGTGTTGCCGGTGAAGCGCGGGTCGGTGGCCACCGCCGCGTCGCCCAGCACGTCCGTGCAGAAATTCACCCATTCCCGCTCGTTCTGGATGGAGAACAGCACCGCCTTCCCATCCGCGCAGGCATAGGCGCCGTAGGGGGCGATGGTGGGATGGTTGAGGCCCGCCCGGTCAGGCACCTTGCCGCCATAGGCGAACTGGAGATAGGGCACGTTCATCCAGTCCGACAGCGCATGATAGAGCGACACGGAAATGTGCCGCCCCTCCCCCGTGCGCTCGCGCCCGATGAGCGCCTGGAGCACCGCCTGGAAGGCCGTCATGCCCGCCGCGATGTCGCACACCGAGACGCCCACGCGGGCGAGCCCCTCCGCATTGCCGGTGATGGAGGACAGGCCGCTCTCGGCCTGGACCAGCAGGTCATAGGCTTTGAGGTCGCGATACGGGCCCTCGTCGCCATAGCCGGAGATGGAGCAGGTGATGAGGCGCGGATTGCGGCGGCGCAGCTCGTCCGGCGCGAAGCCCAGACGATCGATGACGCCCGGGGCGAGGTTCTGGATGAACACGTCGGCCTTTTCCAGCAGCGCGCCCAGCAGCGCCGCGTCCGCCGCCAGCTTCAAGTCCAGGCAGATGGATTCCTTGCCCCGGTTGAGCCACACGAAATAGGCGCTCTCGCCATGGACCAGGGAATCATAATTGCGCGCGAAATCCCCTTCCGGCCGCTCCACCTTCACCACGCGGGCGCCCGCATCCGCGAGCCGCCCGGACACATAGGGCGCGGCCACCGCCTGCTCGACCGAAACCACGAACAGGCCTTCGAGATCATGTTGCATCTGGGCGACGTCCCCTGCGCACAATTTGTCCCGGCCCGGCCGGGCGCCGCAACAGGCACCCGGCCGACCGGAGGTTATTGGTCCGCTGCAAGGTCGCCGTGCGCGGATCAGAATACAAATATAAGTGCGGCCTAGGAGGCATATGGGAATGTTATGACGATCCCCGCCCGGGGCCATAACTCCCGGCTCTGCGCGCCAGCGCAAAACGGTATTTCTGCTTTCCTCCCGTTGCTGCCAGTGTGAGCCTCCCTTTCTCCCGGCGGGAGACGGGCGCACCCGCGCGGCCGGTCGTCGGCGCGGGGCACCACGGCCCGGGGCGCCCGCCCCGGTCCCGCCGGATGCCACGCACGCGGTGAGGTGTTGGAATGACGGACGAGACGCGCACGCTGGCCGCCTATGCGGCCGGGCTTCGACTGGAGCATGTGCCCGCCGAGGTGGTGGCCCGTGCCGAGCGGCTGATCCTGGACTTCGTGGGCAACGTGGCGCGCGGCGGGGCGGAGGCGGAATCCTCCCCGGCCCTGCGCGCCCTCGTAAAGAAAGCGGGCTTCGACGGCCCCGGCCCCTGCACCGTCATCGGCGACACCCGCACCTATGCCCCCGCCGCCGCCGCGCTCCTGAACGGCGCCTTCGGCCATTCGCTGGACTTCGACGACACCCATGCGGAAAGCTCGCTGCATCCGAGCGCGCCCGTGGTCTCCGCCGCCTTCGCCGCCGCGCAGATGACCGGGGCGGGCGGGGCCGACGTGGTGGCCGCCATCATCGCGGGCTATGAGGTGTGCTGTCGCCTGGGCGTGGCGCTCGACCCCGCCAAGCATTACGGGCGCGGCTTCCACCCCACCGCCACGGCGGGCACGTTCGGCGCAGCGACTGCCGCCGGGCGGGTGATGGGGCTCGATGCGGACGCCATCGCCTGCGCCTATGGCGTGGCGGGCAGCCAGGCGGCGGGATCGCTCCAATTCCTCGTGAACGGCGCCTGGAACAAGCGCTACCAGGTGGGCGCGGCGGCCATGAACGGGCTCATGGCCGCGCTGCTGGCGGCCGAAGGCTTCAAGGGCGCTGCGCAGGCCATCGAGGGCGTGCACGGCTTCCTGAAGGGCTATTCGGACGACGTGGACATGGCGCTGGCGGTGCGCGATCTCGGCACCGTCTACGAGACCATGAAGATCGGGCTGAAGCCCTATCCCTCCTGCCGCTACACCCATGCGGCGCTGGACGGCCTGCTGGCCATGCGCGCCCGCAACGGCCTGTCCGCCGCCGACATCGAGAAGGTGGAGATCGGCCTCCATCCCAACGGCATCACGCTGACCGCCGCGCCGCTCGCCGAGAAGCGCCGCGCGCGCACGGTGGTGGCGGGGCAGTTCTCCATGCCCTTCACCGCCGCCGTGGCGCTGGACCAGGGCAGCTTCGGCTGGGACGATTACCGGCGCCTCGGCGATGCCGCCCTGGACGCGCTGGCGGACCGGGTGGAGGTGGAGGCCGATTCCCGGCTGGAGGACCGTCCCCATCCCTTCGGCGCGCTGCTGCGCCTCACCACCACGAAGGGCGTGTTCGAGGCGGATATCCCCGACCCGTCCGGCGAGCCGGAGACCTTTCCTTCGGACGAAGCGCTGCTGGGCAAGTTCATGACGCTCGCGACCCCCGTGACCGGAGAGGCCGAGGCCCGTCGCCTCGGCGCGCAGATGCTCGCCCTCTCCACGGCCGAGCGCTTCCCGCTCGCCTGAGCCCGCCAGAACCTGCGGCAACCGCAGACCGACAAGACCCAAGGACCACAGGATTATGCAGACCGTCGGAAGCGACCAGTTCCAGGACATCCGCGACGCCGTGCGCGCGCTGTGCGCGGAATTCCCCGCAGAATACCATCGCCAGGTGGACGAGGCGCGGGCCTATCCCGAGGCGTTCGTGGACGCGCTGACCAAGGCCGGCTGGATGGCCGCCCTCATCCCGGAGGAATATGGCGGCTCGGGCCTCGGGCTCACGGAAGCCTCCGTCATCATGGAGGAGATCAACCGGGCGGGCGGCAATTCCGGCGCCTGCCACGGCCAGATGTACAACATGAACACGCTCATCCGGCACGGCTCGGAGGAGCAGCGGCGGACATACCTGCCCAGGATCGCGTCGGGTGACCTGCGCCTCCAGTCCATGGGCGTCACCGAGCCCACCACCGGCACGGACACCACCAAGATCAAGACCACCGCCGTCCGCAAGGGCGACCGCTACGTCATCAACGGCCAGAAGGTGTGGATTTCCCGCGTCCAGCACTCGGACCTCATGATCCTGCTGGCCCGCACCACGCCGCTCGACCAGGTGAAGAAGAAGTCCGAGGGCCTCTCCATCTTCATCGTGGACATCAAGGAGGCCATGAAGAGCGGGATGACGGTGCGCCCCATCCTCAACATGGTGAACCACGAGACAAACGAGCTGTTCTTCGACAATCTGGAGATCCCCGCCGAGAACCTCATCGGCGAGGAGGGCCAGGGCTTCAAGTATATCCTCACCGGGCTGAATGCCGAGCGCGTGCTCATCGCCGCCGAATGCATCGGCGACGGCTATTGGTTCATCGACAAGGTGACGGCCTACACCAAGGAGCGCACCGTGTTCGGCCGCCCCATCGGCCAGAACCAGGGCGTGCAATTCCCCATCGCGGAAGCCTTCATCGAAGTGGAGGCCGCGAACCTCATGCGCTTCGAGGCGTGCCGCCTGTTCGACGCCGGGCTGCCTTGCGGCACACAGGCCAACATGTCGAAGTATCTCGCCGCCAAGGCCTCCTGGGAGGCGGCGAACGCCTGTCTCCAGTTCCACGGCGGCTTCGGCTTCGCCTGCGAATATGACGTGGAGCGCAAGTTCCGCGAGACCCGGCTCTACCAGGTGGCGCCCATCTCCACGAACCTCATCCTGAGCTATGTGGCCGAGCACGTGCTCGGCCTGCCGCGCTCCTTCTGACGGCGGAGAGGATCATGTCCGAACCCATCGACATCGACCACCTGCGCTCCTGGATCGGCCGCGAGGACGTGGCGAGCGAAGCGCTCACCGCCGAGAAGGTGCGCCAGTTCCGTGCCACCTTCGACGAGGAGCCCGGCGCCCCGGAGGCGGGCGAAATCGCCCCGCGCCTGATGCATTGGTGCCTTGCCCAGCCGGTGGCGCTCACAAAGGCGCTGGGGCCGGACGGGCACCCCGCGCGCGGCGGCTTCCTGCCGCCCGTTCCCCTGCCCCGCCGCATGTGGGCGGGCGGCCACCTGGACTTCCACGACGAGATCCGCGTGGGCGACGTGGTCGAGCGCGCCTCGCGCATCGAGAGCGTGGAGGTGAAGGACGGCCGCACGGGCACGCTGTGCTTCGTCACCGTGGTCCACCGGATCTCGGCGGACGGCCGCGCATGTCTCACGGAGCGGCAGGACATCGTCTATCGCGGCCTCGACGGCGCGCCCGCCAAGGCGGCGCCGGAACCCGCGCCCGCCGGCGAGCAGGTGCGCGAGGTGGACGCCTCCGCCCCGCTTCTGTTCCGCTATTCCGCGCTCACCTTCAACGGCCACCGCATCCATTACGATCATCCTTATGTGACGCAGGTGGAAGGCTATCCGGGCCTCATCGTCCATGGCCCGCTCCAGGCGACGCTGCTGCTGCGCCATGCGGCCGAGATGAAGGGCGCGCCGCCCGCCCGCTTCTCCTTCCGGGGTCTCTCGCCCCTGTTCGACAACGCCCCCGTCCTGCTGAACGGCACCGCGTCGGACGCGGGCGTGAAGCTGTGGACCGCCCGCCCGGGCGGCCCGTTCGGCATGACCGCGGAGGCCGGCTGGTGAGCGCGCTCGATTTCCTCGTCCCCCTCTTCGTTCCCGCCAACCGGCCCGAGCGGTTCGAGAAGGCCGCCGCCGCCGCGCCCGACGCGGTGATCCTCGACCTGGAGGACGCCGTCGCCCCCGATGCCAAGGACGCCGCCCGCGACGCCCTGCGCACGGACTTCACCACGCTCCCGGTTCTGGTGCGCAGCAATGCCGCGGGCACGCCGTGGCACGCGGCCGACCTTGCCGCCGTGGCCCGGCTGAAGCCCGCCGCCCTCCTCCTGCCCAAGGCGGAGACGACGGACACGCTCGATGCCGTCGCTGCCGCCATCGGCCCGGACATTCCGGTGATCGCCCTGGTGGAGACCGCCCTCGGCCTCGCCAATGTCCGTGCGCTGGCGGCGCATGAGGCGGTGAAGCGCCTCGCCTTCGGCTCGGTGGATTTCTGCGCCGACCTCGGCTGCGCCCATGTGCGCGAGGCCCTGCTTTCGGCCCGCTCGGAACTGGTGCTCGCCGCCCGCCTCGCGGGCATCGCCGCGCCCATCGACGGCGTGACCACCCGCATCGATGATGCAGGGGAAGCCACCGATGACGCGCGCTATGCCCGCGATCTCGGCTTCAGCGGGAAGCTCGCCATCCATCCCCGGCAGATCGAGCCGATTCGCGCCGGCTTCCGCCCCTCGGATGCCGACATCGCCTGGGCCGAGCGGGTGCTCGCCAGCGGCGAGGGCGCCGCCGCCGTGGACGGGGCCATGGTGGACGAGCCGGTGCGCATCCGCGCCCGCGCCATTCTCGCGGCCCGCGGCTGACGCTCCCCCCGCCGCGTGACTTTTGCCGCGCGGCGGGCGATGGAAGGGGCCGCCCCTGCCCCGTGGGAGATCGCGCATGCTGAACCGCCGCACCCTCGTCTCCGCCGCCCTCGCCGCCCCTCTCGCGCCCGCTGCGGCTTTCGCCGCCGACGCGCCCTCGGGCCTGAAGGCCGCCTTCGACGCGCTCGCCCGCATTCCGGGCACCACCACCAGCGGCCTCATCGCCACCGAGGGGCCCAAGGGCGGTTGGCGCAGCGGCCTCGATCCGCAGAAGCCCCTGTTCGTGGGCAGCGCGGTGAAGACCTTCATCCTCGCCCAGGTGCTGCGGCAGGTGGAGGCGGGCAAGATCAGCGAGAACGATCAGTGGGCGGTGGATGATTCCGTCCGCATGAGCGGCAGCCAGTGGTTCGAGAAGCTCACCGGCACCACCACGGCGCGCTGCGTGCTGGAAGCCATGATCAGCCAGAGCGACGACACTGCCACCGACATCTGCCTCGCCAAGGTGGGGCCGGAGAGCGTGCGCGCCCTGGTGCGCGAGGCGGGGCTCACCTCCGTGCGCATCCCTGATTCGACGCGCCGCCTCGTGTCCTACCTGGCGGGCGCCCCGCTGGGCGAGGATATCGGCTGGGCGGGCGTGCAGAGGCTGGACACGGGCTGGACCGCCGGTCCGCCCCGCGCCGCCGTCAACGACACCCAGTCCATGATGTCGTCCGCCGACGACCTCGTGCGCTGGTACCAGACCTCGCTGTCCGGCGCCTTCTTCCAGAAGCCCGCGACGCTGGTGGAATACAAGCGCATCCTCACCATGGCCGATGCGCTCTCCGCCGTGGTGCCGGACGGGCTCGCCTCCTATGGCAAGGGCGGCAGCATCGACTGGCTGGACTTCCGCTGCTTCTGCGTCGCCGGGCAGATGGTGGTGGGCGAGAACCGGGCGAGCTTCTGCTTCACGGTGAACTGGACCAGCCCGGACAGCGGCGTCGCGCCCGTCTTCAACGGCTTCAAGGACGCCGTGTCCGGCGCGCTGGCCCAGGCCGCCGCCGCACTGAAGGGCTGACGGAGCGTCATCCGAGCCCCCGCGCGCCCGCATGCCGGCCGCGCGTCGGCATGCCTGGACGGCGGCCGCAAAAGCGCTACTTTCGCGCCGCCCTCGGACCGTCCGCTCCGGGGGTCCACCTGCCGCACCGGCCGGGCCGGGTTTTCCCGCCCTGCCGCCTATCATCGCCGAAGGACGTCGGACCCGTGCACGACAGCCAGACCCACCAGCCGCACCTCTCGCTCGCCAAGGACAAGATCCGGGTGCTGCTCCTCGAGGGCGTCAACGATAGCGCCGTCGAGCTGATGACGGCGGCGGGCTACACCAACCTCACCCGCCTGCCCAAGGCGCTGGACGGCGAGGCGCTGAAGGAGGCGGTGAAGGGCGTCCACATCCTGGGCATCCGCTCGCGCACCCACATCACCCAGGAGGTGCTGGAAGCCGCCGACCGGCTGATCGCCATCGGCTGCTTCAGCGTGGGCACCAACCAGGTGGAGCTGGACCCCTGCCGCGCGCACGGCATTCCCGTGTTCAACGCCCCCTTCTCCAACACGCGCTCGGTGGCCGAGCTGGTGATCGGCGAGATCGTGATGATGATGCGCCGCGTCATCACCCGGTCCAACGCCGCCCATGAGGGCCGCTGGGACAAGTCCGCCAACAACAGCCACGAAGTGCGCGGCAAGACGCTGGGCATCGTCGGCTACGGCAATATCGGCTCGCAGCTCTCCAACCTCGCCGAGGCGATGGGCATGCGGGTGCTGTTCTACGATCACACCGACAAGCTGCGCCACGGCAACACCGAGGCCACCGCCTCCCTGCACGATCTGCTCGGCCAGAGCGACGTGGTCACGCTCCACGTTCCCGAGACGGCGGCCACCCACGGCATGATCGGCGCCGCCGAGATCGCGGCCATGAAGGACGGCGCCTATTTCATCAACAATGCGCGCGGCACCGTGGTGGACCTCGACGCCCTCGCGGACGCGCTGAAGGCGGGCAAGCTGCGCGGCGCGGCGGTGGACGTGTTCCCCGTGGAGCCGGGCTCCAACAACGAACGCTTCGTCTCGCCCCTCCAGGGCCTCGACAACGTCATCCTCACCCCGCACATCGGCGGCTCCACCGAGGAGGCGCAGGAGCGCATCGGCGCGGAGGTGGCCCGCAAGCTGGTGGACTACAGCGACACGGGCTCCACCATGGGCGCGGTGAACTTCCCGCAGGTCCAGCTTCCCGCCCGCCCCCTGGGCACGCGCTTCATCCATGTCCAGCGCAACGTGCCGGGCATGCTGGGGCGGCTCAACGAGGTGCTGGCGCGTCACTCGGTGAACATCGCCGCGCAGTATTTCGAATCCCATGGGGACGTGGGCTACGTGGTGCTGGATGCCGACGCCTCGGCGGCGGACACCCAGGCCGTGCTCTCGGACATCCGCGCGCTGGACGGCACCATCCGCGCCCGGCTGCTGTACGAATACAAGCTCTGAGCGTTCCAAGGCGCGGCGGCCCGGTCGCCGCGCCCCTCCCGGAGGCGGCCCATGGACATCTTCGACCGGCTGAAGGCCGCGCGCGCCGCCGACTGGCGCCTCTATGTGGACCATCCCTTCGTGCGCCAGATGGGCGCCGGAACCCTGCCCGAGGGCGCGTTCCGCGCCTATCTCGTCCAGGACTACCTGTTCCTCATCCAGTTCGCCCGCGCCTATGCGCTGGCGGCCTATAAGAGCCGCACCCTCGCCGACATCCGCGCCGCGCAGGACGGGCTCGCCGCCATCCTGAACGAGACCGAGCTTCATGTGCGCCTGTGCGCCCGCTGGGGCCTGTCACGGGCGGACATGGAGGCGGCGCAGGAGCATCAGGCCACCGTCGCCTATACCCGCTTCGTGCTGGATTGCGGCGCGGCCGGAGACCTTCTGGACCTGCACGTCGCCTTGGCACCCTGCGTGGTGGGCTATGCCGAGATCGGCCGCGCTTTGGCGCCCGACGGCATCGCGCCGACCCACCCCTATGCGGACTGGATCGGCGAATATGCGGGCGAGGGCTATCAGAACGTGGCCCAGGCGGCCCGCCGCCACCTGGACGACCTCGCTGCCCGCGCCATGACGGAAACCCGCTTCGCCGACCTCGCCGCCCTGTTCGGCAAGGCGTCACGGCTGGAAGCGGATTTCTGGCAGATGGGCCTCGACCTCGCGGGGTGAGGCCCTAAGGCGATCCGGCCCGGATCACCCCTCACGCCCGGCCCGTTCCCGCCCCGTGGGGCGGGTGGATGGAGAGGCAGGGGACGAGCCCGTCGGGGATGGGAATGCTCGCCGCATGGGTGCGCCGGTGGGCCAGAAGCTTCGGCAGGACATGGGTGTGCGGCCCGTCCGGGCTGCGGCCGTCCGCCGGGGGAATGGGCTGGTAGACCTCGATGCGCCCCAGCGCCGAGATGAAGACCCGGTGCGGGGCATGGGCGAGCATGGCGCCCATGAGGCCCGGCGCCTCGAACAGCCCCCGCCCCTGCGCGGCCCGCAGCGCGGCGATCAGCTCCGGCGCCCCGGTCCGCACGCAGGCCTCCACGGCGCCGAGGCCGATGCCGAGGTCGAACAGCACATGCCCCTCGTCCTGCGGTCGCAGGGGCGCGGGGTCGGGGCCGACTTCCGTGATGCAGTCCCGGCCCGCCCGCGCGGCGGATGCCTGCGGCAAGCAGCAGGCCAGCGCCCGCACGCGGCGCGCCTCGTGGCGGGAGGGCATTTCATAATCGACGATCACCGCCTCGGGATGGGCAATCACCCGCAGGCCGCCGCGCTCCGTCACCACTTCCACGCGGCCGGACGCCTCCTCGAGGCGCGCGGGCTCGCCAGGCACCCGGATGAATTCGGCGATGCCCCCGAACACGCCGAGGCTCCAGCCCGTGGCGTCGTCATGGGCCGCGTGCCGCAGGCGGGTGAAAGCGTCCGAGGTCTCGATCATGCAAGCGGCTCCTGCGGTGGTGCGCCGGCGCCGGTGCGGCGCCAGGGCAGGATGAAGGGCTCCCCGTGGCGCGTGCCGGTCTCCACCGTCACGCCATAGGCGTCCGCGACCCGTTCGGGCTCAAGGACCAGGCCGGGCGCGCCCTCCGCCACCGCCTGCCCACTCTTCATCAGCAGCAGCCGGTCGCAGAAGCGGGCGGCCAGCGTCAGATCATGCAGCACCGCCACCACGGCGGCTCCGGCGCGGGCGGCCTCCCGCAGGGCCTCCATCACCTGGAGCTGGTGGTAGGGATCGAGGGCCGCCACCGGCTCGTCGGCCAGCAGCACGGGCGCCTCCACCGCCAGCGCGCGCGCCAGCAGCACCCGCGCCCGCTCGCCGCCGGACAGCGACCCGGTGGTGCGCCCGCGCAGGGCAAGGACATCCGCCGCCGCCATGGCGCGCGCGGCGGCGCCGTCCACCTCGGCCCGGCCGTGGGGCAGGCGCCCGAGGGCCACCACCTCCTCCACCCGCATGGGCCAGTGGATGCGCCCGTTCTGGGCGAGGTAGGCGACGGCGCGCCCGAGCGCCGCGCGGCCGAGATCGGATGCCGTGCGCCCGCCATAGGTGACGCTGCCGGCGGCGATGGGATCGAGCGCGCAGAGCGCGCGCAGCACGCTGGTCTTGCCCGCGCCGTTGGGGCCGATGAGGCCGAGCATCTCCCCCGGCCGCGCGGTGAGGGACAGGTCCCGCACCACCGGGGCGCCGCCCCGCACGAGGGTGAGGTTTCGCGCCGCGACGATCATTCGCCCTCCACCTTCAGGCGGCGCAGCAGCGCCAGGAAGAAGGGGGCGCCGATAAGCGCCGTGACCACGCCCAGCTTCAGTTCCGGCCGCGTGGGAATGACCCGCACGAGAATGTCCGCACCGAGCGTCAGCGCCGCGCCCGCGAGCCCGCTCACCAGGAGGAGACGACCGGGGCGATGGCCCACCAGGGGCCGCAGCAGGTGGGGCACCACCAGCCCCACGAAGCCGATGGCCCCCGCGACCGCGACGCTCGCCCCCACCGCCGCCGCCGCGCCGCCGATGACCAGGAGGCGCGTGCGGCGCAGGGAGAAGCCGAGGCTCTGCGCCGTGTCCTCGCCCAGCGTGAGCGCGTCCATGGCCCGGCCCGTCGCAAGCACCAGCACCCAGCCGAGCGCCATGAAGGGCAGCGCCAGCACCACGTGGTCGAGGCTGCGCTCGGAGAGCGAGCCCATGAGCCAGAACACCACCTCAAGCGCCGCATAGGGGCTGGGGGCGAGGTTGAGCGCGAGCGCCGTGAGCGCGCCGGCCAGGCTGTTGAGCGCCACACCTGCGAGGATGAGCGTCGCCGTGCTCGCCCCGCGCCGGGCCAGAACCAGCAGGAAGGCGGTGGCGAGCCCCGCTCCCGCGAGGCCGCCCAGGGGCAAGGCCAGGGCGAAGGCGGAGGAGAGGCCGAAATAGAAGGCGAGCACCGCGCCGAGCGCCGCCGCGCCCGATACGCCCACGACGCCCGGATCGGCCAGGGGATTGCGCATCAGCCCCTGGAGCGCGGCGCCCGTGACGCCCAGGCTGAAGCCCACCGCCGCGCCGAGGACCGCGCGCGGCACGCGCAGCTCGGCCAGCACCATGGCTTCCAGGCTCGGCCGCCCCGCGAGGATATCGCCGACGGCCTGCGGCACGTCGAACGGGACGGGGCCGACCACGAGCGAGGCCGCCATGAGAAAGAGGGTCAGCAGGGAGAGCGCGACGACGAGGCGGGTCACAGGGAGAGCCTCTCGCGGGCGGCGGCGAGGCGGCGCGCCGCTTCCGCCAGTTCCGGCCCGGCACAGGCCCACAGGCGTGTGGGCAGCGAGACGATGCGCCCCTGCGCGGCATAGCGGGCGAGCACCGGGTGGCGCAGCAGGTCGTCGGCCAGGGAGGGCGGCGCATCCGCGCCGCCGTTCAGCACCAGAAGGTCCGGCCGCGCGGCCACGATCTCCTCCAGGGTGAGCTGGCCCATGCGGTCCGGCACGAGGCGGGCGGCGAGATTGTCGAACCCCGCCGCCTCCAGTACCTCGTCCACCAGCGACCCGCGCCCGGCGGCGAAGCCGTTGGGGCGCAGCACGATGACGGTGGGACGGTGGGCGGGCGGCGTCGGGAGGGCGGCGAAGGCCTGCTTCATCCCCGCCACCATGGCCCGGCCCCGCTCCGGCACGCCGAGCCGGTCCGCCACCTCGTCGATCTGGGCATAGGCCTCGGCGAGCGTGTGCGGCACGCTGAGCTCCAGGATGGGAACGCCCAGCCGGCGCAGCATGGCGGTGGTGGTGCGGGTGGTGAAGGCGCCCGTGAGGACGAGGTCCGGCTTCACCGCCGCCACCTCTTCCGCGAGGCCGCGATTGACCCGCACCGCCCCCGCGAGTTCCGCCACGTTGGACCCGCGCGGATCCCGCGCGAGCCAGGTGACGGAGGCGACCTGTCCCGGGTCAGTAAGGCGCAGCGCCAGTTCGTCGCCGCACAGATTGAGCGAGGCCACCCGCTCCCCCGCGCCCGCCGGGGCGCAGGAGAGGAGGAGGATCGCCCCGAGGAGGCCGCAGGTCCGCGTCATGTCCGCCTCAATAGGTGAACTTGACGCCGCCATAGGCGCCGAAGCCCGGCGCCAGGAAGCCGTTCGGGTTCTCGTAGGTCTGGTCGAACAGATTGTCGATCCGCGCGAACAGGGTGGCGTTGGGCGTCCAGGCATAGTTCGCCGCGAGGTTCACCACGGTGTAGCCGGGCTGGTCGATATAGTCGCTGGTGAGGCGCACGATATCCCACCACGCCGAGGCATAGACGAGCGTCGCGGAGAGGTTGAGCTGGTCCGTGGGGTTCCAGTCCGCCGTCACGCTCACCTTGTTGTTGGGGCGCCGCAGGGGCGTGCACGAGGTGGGGGTGAGCGGCGCGCAGGCGGCGCCGAAGGACGTGCCGGGCGGCATATAACCCACGACATAGGTGTAGGTGTAGTCCACCCGCAGCTTCAGCCGGTCCGTCACCTGCAGCGCGACGAAGGTTTCCGCGCCCTCGGTGGTGGCGTTGGAAATGTTGACGTTCTGGTACGTCACCGGGTCGTAGCTGATGAGGTTGGTGATGTCGTTGTGGAAGTAGGTGGCGCCGAACGTCACCTTGCCGCCGAACACCTGCTGCTCGAAGCCGATGTCGTAGCCCGTGCTCTCCTCGGGCTGGAGGTTCACGTTGCCATACAGCGGCGCATAGAGCTGGTAGAGGGTGGGCGCCTTGAAGCCGGTGCCGTAGCTGCCCTTCAGCGTGGTGCCGGTCTCCGGGATGAGGAAGCCGGGGGCGATGCGGTAGGTGGTGTGGTCGCCGAAATCGTCGTCGCTGTCATAGCGGATATTGGCGGCGCCGAAGAAGCGGTCGCCGAGCTTGGTCTGCCATTCGGCATACGCGCCCGTGTCGCCGGTATTGGCCTCCATGGATGTGTATTGGGTGGAGGAGGACATGCTCTCGTTGCGCCGCTCCACGCCCGCCAGCAGGTTCTGCCCGGGCGCGAAGGCGTAATTGGTGCGCAGGTAATAGACCTGCCGGTCCCCCTCATACTGGCCGTTCTGCGACGTGTTCGGGCCATAGGTGGGGTTCGAGGTGTTCATGGCGCTGACGCCGAACGTGGTGGCGAGCGCGCCGTCCAGCGCGGACCACACGCCCTCCCCCTTGGTGAAGAACATGCTGTTGGCACTGGTGGAGCGCTCGGGCGCGGGGATGCCCGTGTAGAACGGCGGGGGATAGATGTCCGGCGTGAAGGACAATTGGCTGTCGATGTAGCGGGCCACGAAATTGAGCGCGAGATCGTCCGTCACCTGGAGGTCGAGGCGGGTCGAATAGGTCCAGTTGTCGTAGGCGTTGGGATTGTTGGGATAGCCCGGCGGCAGCAGGCCCGGGGGCGTCACGGGAATGTCCGTGGACGAGAAATGGGTGACGTTGAACGAGTAGGAGAGCCGGTCCGTGGACCCGCTCACGGCCGCCGCCTGGTTGAAGGTGCCCATGGCCCCGCCTTCCATGAAGGCGAAGAACTTGGGCGGCCCCTCGCCCTTCTTGGTGGTGACCGAGATGACGCCGCCGATGGCGTCCGAGCCGTAGAGGCCGCTCTGCGGGCCGCGCAGCACTTCGACGCGGGCAAGGTCGGTGGCCAGAAGCTGGCCGAAGTCGAAGGCGCCGTTGGGCGAGGAGGGATTGCCCGCGTCGATGCCGTCGATCAGCACCTTCACATGGTTGGAATTGGTGCCGCGGATGAAGACCGAGGTCTGCCCGCCCGGCCCGCCGGTCTGCACCACGTTGAGGCCCGGCAGGGACTGGAGAACCTGCGGCACGGTGCGCAATTGCTGGCGCTTGATGTCCTCGGCGGTGACGACGCTGACGGAGGACGCCACCTGGTTGGCAGGCGTCGGGATGCCGGTGGCGCTGACCACGATCTCGGGCAGGTCGGCCGATCCGCCGGTCGTGGACTGGGCCAGCGCGGCGACGGAGGTGGTGGCGAGCAAAAGGGCGGAAAGGGCGGCGGAACGCTTGGCGCGCGCCGTCAGGGGGGCGGAAAACACAACGGGAAACATGTCGGCCTCAGCGGGACGAGTGGTCCGTCACCGCGAACGAGGCCCCCGCAGCCAGAAGCTGCCGGGAAAACCACCATCAGGACACCCCGCCCAATGTGCTCGCGCGTGACCACGGCTGACGGCAGGTCTCCTGGCTCGCGGGTCAGTGTCCAGATCGTCGCCTTCCCAGGCCGGGGCCCAGTGGCTGATGACGAAGGACTCGCCGCTTACAGTTGCGGGGGCAGCCACGGCTTCGGCTCGCACCCTTCCGGGCCAGGCCACACCGCGTTCCCTTTTGATCCCCTAGGGGAACCGTCGCGCCAAGCGTAGACGCAGCGGCACGGCGGGGTCAATGCCCCGCCCCCGCGTCAATGCCTCGCCCCCGAGCCGGTCCGAGCGCTCACCAGCGCACGCGGAAGCTCGCCGAAGCGCCGACGGTGGAATAGCTTTCCGCCAGCAGCGCATCGAAACCGGCGGACAGCGCCATGTTGGGGCCCGCCAGGAATTGCAGGCCCGCATGCAGGTCCGCCGCGTTGCTCACGGTGGGGATGGCGGAGCCCGAGAGGGCCAGTCCCGGCAGTTCCGCGAAGCTGCGGGGCACGTCCCGATTCGGGCTGAAATCGTGCATCCAGGCGGCGCGCAGATAGGGCGCCACCTGCTGCCCGCCGGACGTCGTCCAGCGCCCGTCGAGCTGGAGGCCCACATAGAGCGGGAGCGCCGTTATCGTCGTGCTGTCATAGGACAGGCCGCGCCCGAGGGTGAACATTTCCGAGCCGGAGCCGAGCCAGAGCTGGGTGGGCTGGAAGGCGACGAAGGGCGTGAGGTTCGCCCCCGACCCGCCCAGCGCGAAGCTGTAGCCCGCCTCGATCCGGCCGCCGAGCACATAGCCGTCGAAGCCGCTGTCCGTGGCGAGGTTCAGGCCCAGGCTGTAGAGGTTGCGGTCGAAATTGGAGCTGCCGTAGCCCGCGCTGGCGATGGCCGACACATAGGCCGGGCCCGCCTCGTACACGCCGTAGAGGCTGAAACTGCCGTAGCTGGTGGACACCTCCGCGCCATAGGCGTTGGCGGACAGGCCCGTGGTGGAGAAGCTGAGGGCGGCGCCCGCCAGCGCGGGGATGCCCGCCAATTCCCCGTCGAGGCCCACGAGGCCGCCCAGGGTGGAGCCCGAAAGGCCGCCGCCGGTGGTGAGGCTGCCCATGGGCGCGCCCCAGAAATAACGCCCTCCGCCGCCGCCCGCCGCCTCCGGCGCGCCGGAACCGCTCGCCGAAGCCGCATAGCCGAGCGCGGTGGACGCGGGCCGCAGGCCCATGCGCCACTGGTCCATCTGGGTGGTGATGCCGCCCATGGCCGCCGAGGCGGCATTGATCATGGTGGTGGGCACCAAGGCGGCCGCGCCGCCGCCCACCGTCTCGTAGGATTGTTCGAGCCCGGCCACCGTCGTCACCTGGAGCAGAGCGGGCACGATGGCCTCGAACAGGGGCGAGGAGCCCCGCGTCTGGATCTCGCCGATGAGCGCGCCCGTGGCGAGCCCGCGCGCCGAAAGCCCATAGGGCGTGAAGTCGATGGTGGTGCCGAGGCTGAGCCCGCCGCCGATGTCCGCCAGCGAGAAATCGAGCATGGCCGTGTCGCCCAGCGCCACGAGGTTCGACGTGGTGAACGCCCCGAGCACCGTGAGGAACGGCGTGTCGTAATGGCCCGGCATGGCGCGGGCGGGGTTGTAGACCATGCCCAGCACGCCGCCCGACAGGCGCGCGTCGCCGTTCACCACGAAGCGGTCAGACTGGCCCGAAAGCTGGTCCGCCCGCACGCCGAGGACGCCCGTGCCGGTCTGCACGAGGCTGCCATTGAGGGTGGTGGTGCCGAGCGCCGCGAAGCCGCTGCGCAGCATGCCGGCATTGGTGAGCACATTGCCCGTGCCGCCGAGATCGAGCGAAGCGCCCGCCCAGATCGTGCCGCCGGAGAGGTTGGAGAGGCTGTTGGCGGCGCCGGGCGTCAGGGCGATGTCGCCGGTGATGCTGCCGCCCGTCACCACCTGCGCGAAGCCGGTGCTGGTCTGGATGGCGAGGCCGAAGGCGCCCTCCACGGTGCCGATGGCGCCGTAGGAATTGATGTAGGTCTCGGTGCCGTCGCTGGTGATGCCGGTGCCGCCCGTGCCGCCGATGACGCTCGATCCGGCGGCGATGTTGATGATGGGATCGCCGTTGCCCTGGGCGTAGATGGCGGTGGCCGAGGCGCCGGTGGCGACCACAGAGCCGCCGGTCTGCACATCCACGAACACTTTGCCGGAACTGCTGGTATTTCCGGCCACGAAGGCAATGCCCGAGCCGTTGATGACCACACCGCCGCCGTCGCTGACCGACTGGGCGATGATGCCATAGGCCCCGGTGCCCGACGTGGTGATGGGCGCGCTGACATTCACCGTCACTGCCCCGCCGGTGCCGGAGGCGCCGGACGGGCCGGTATAGTCGAGCGACGCGCTGTTGGTGATCGCCACGCCGCCGCCGCCGCCCACCGACTGGGCGAGCACGCCCACCGCATTGGTGCCGCTGGTGGACAGGGGCGCGCCCACGCTCACCGTTACGCTGCCGCCGTCGCCGGAGCCGCCGGAGCCGGAAAAGGTGACAGTTCCGCCGGACAGGCCGAGGCCGCCGCCGCCGCCGATGGACTGGGCGAGGATGCCGATGGCGCCCGAGCCGCTGGTGGACACCTGGCTCGACGTGGACACGCTGACGGTGGAGCCCGCGCCGCCGGATGAGCCGCCGAGCAGCAGCGAATTGCCCTCCATGGTGGCGATGCCGCCGCCGCCGCCGATGGACTGGGCGACGATGGCATGGGCAAGGCTGCCGCTGGTGGACACGACCCAGCCGTTGATGGCCGAGACGGATACGGCGGACGCGCCGCCCCCGCCCGCGCCGCCAAGCGTGACGGTGCCGCCGAAGGTCGAGCTGATCGCATAGCTCGTCGGCAGCCCGACGAGGCCGCCGCCACCGCCGATGGACTGCGCGATCATGCCGATGGCACGGCTGCCCGCAGTGATCACATCGTTGCCCGCCAGCAGCGTCACCTGCCCGCCGGAACCGCTCTCGGCGCTCGCCCCCAGCGTGGTGGTGTGTTTCACCTCGAGCGCAGTGCTGCCGCTCCCGCTCAGGAGCGAGCCGCCGAACCCGCCGCCGCCCGCGATGGACTGCGCGATCACGCCGTGGGATTCCACCCCCGCGGTCGTGATCGGCCCGTAATTGCTCACGCTCACCGTACCGGCATTGCCGCCGAGACCGTTGGAGCCGCCCAGCGAGAGGGTCAGGCTGCTCTGGGCGAGGTTGCCGGTGACGCTGGCCGCGCCCGATGCGAGGCCGCCGCCGCCGGCGATGGACTGGGCGAGGACCGCCGGCGCGAAGGCGCCGAGCGTCGCAGTGCCCATCCAGTTCGCCACCGTCACCGTGCCGCCCGCGCCGCCATTGCTGCCGCTGCCGCCGAGGGAGATGCCGCCCGCATAGGCGGCGCTGCCGGACGAATTGGAGGCGGAGGCCATGACCTGGCTGCTGCCGCCCGCGCCGCCACCGCCGCCCACCGACTGGACGAGCAGGCCGATGGCCCCGGTGCCGGACGTGGTGGTCTGCGCGTTGTCGGTGTTCACGGTGACATCGCCGCCCGCGCCGCCGCCGCCGCCCGTCGCGCCCATGGCGAAGGTCACCGTCACGTCGCCGGACCCGCTGGTGCTGCCGCTGCTGGATCCGCCCACGCCGCCGCCGCCGCCCACGGACTGCGCAACGAGGCCATAGGCGTTCGCGCCGCTGGTGCTCAGCGTCGTGCCCGAGCCGGGATTGGTGAAGGTGAGCGACACCGAGCCGCCATCGCCGCCATCGCCGCCGGAACCGCCGAAGGCCAGCGAGACATTCACATCGCCGCCGCCGCTGGCGCCGCTGGTGGACGCGCCGCCGATGCCGCCGCCGCCGCCGATGGACTGGGCCACCATGCCCGCCGCGTTGGCGGCCACGGTCTGGATCGCATCGGTGGTGCTCACCGTCACCGTGCCGCCCGCGCCGCCGGACCCGCCGCTGCCGCCGAGGCCCATGGCGAGCGAGAGGGTGCCGCTGCTGGACGACGTAGTGGAGGCGGACCCGCCATTGCCGCCGCCGCCGCCCACCGACTGGGCGAACAGCGCCGCCGCATTGGAGCCCCAGGTCTGGAGCGTGCCGATGGTGACGACGGTCACGGCGCCGCCGGCGCCGCCCGAGGTCCCATTGCCGCCAAGCGCGAGGGAGGCGCTGTATTCGCCGGCGGAGCTGTTGGTGGTGCTCGCCCCGCCATTGCCGCCGCCGCCGCCCACCGACTGGGCGAAGATGGCCGGGGAATGATCGCCCGGCACGGAGAGGGCGACGGAACTCGCCATGTTCGCGCCGGTGATGATGGCATACTGGTTCGTGACGCTGACCGAGTTGCCGTCGCCGGCCACGCCGCCGCCGCCGCCGAGGCTCAGGGCGAGGGAATAGCCCCCGCTCGTGCCGGACTGGCCGCCCGTCGTTCCGCCCGATTGCCCCGCCGCCGAGGATGTGCTGCTGCCGCTCGCGGTACCGGAAAGGCTGCCAGTGCTGGAGGAAGAACCGCCCGAGCTGCTGGAGCCCGGCGCGCTCGACGCCGCGGCGCTGGACCCGCCGGAACCGCCGCCGCCGCCTACCGACTGGGCGAAGATGCCCGCCGCGTTGGGGCCCTGCGTGTTGATATAGGCGGCCGTCGAGGAACCGCTGTTGACGGTGACGGTGCCCGCGTCGCCCCCGCTTCCGCCCGAGCCGCCGAGGCTCATGCTGAGCGCGGCCTGCCCGCCGCTGGAGGCCGTGCTGGAGGATGACCCGCCCAGGCCGCCGCCGCCGCCCACGGATTGGGCGAAGATGCCCGCGGCCTGAAGGCCGGTGGTCTGGATGGAGCCGGTGGATGCCACGGTGACATTGCCGCCGCCGCCCCCCGAGCCGCCGCCGCCGCCGAGGCTGAAGGAGGCCGCATAGGAACTGCCGCTGGCATTGGTGGAGCTCGATCCGCCGCTGCCGCCGCCCCCGCCCACCGACTGGGCGAAGATGGCCGTGGACTGGTCGCCAGCCGTCGTGATGGCGGAACTGCTGGTGACGTTCACCGTCGACCCGGCGCCGCCCGCTCCGGCGAACCCGCCAATGGTCACGGAAGCCGAGATCCCGTTTGCGGCATTGCTGCTGCCGTTTTGCGGGCTGGAGCCGTCTGCCCCGGACACGGCGGAGCTGACATTGCTCGCCGTCTGGCCAGCGCCGGACCCGGCGACGGAGGTGACGCCGCCTTGCAATTCCTGCCCCTGTGCGGCGTCGGTGGTGCTCGATGCAGCGCCGCCATTGCCGCCGCCGCCGCCGAGGGACTGGGCCAGGATGCCGTAGGAGAGGTTGCCGTAAGTGGCGATGCTTCCCCCGGAATTGACCGTCACGGTTCCATTGCTGCTGCCGCCGCCGCCGCCGTATCCGCCGATGGCGAGACCGGCCGCGTAATTGTTGCTCGACGCCGTGGACTGGGTCCAGCCGCCATTGCCGCCGCCGCCGCCGATGGATTGGGCGATCAGCGCGGATGCGTGCTGGCCGTAGGTCGTGACCGACCCTGTGGTCGCATTGGCGTTGACATAGAGCGTCGCAGAATCGCCAGCACCGGCATTCGCGCCCCCTCCGCCCAAGGCCACGGAGACGGAAGCGGTGGAGGAGATGGCGTTGGCATCCGCCGAGCCGCCATTGCCGCCGGAGCCGCCGATGGATTGCGCCACCAGACCCGCGGCCTGGTCCGAGCCGAGGCCGTTCGCGCCGGTGAGGACGTTGCCGGTCAGCGTGATCGTGACGCCGGCCGAGTCGCCGCCCGAGGCACCATCCCCGCCGATGGCCACGGAGGCGGCATAGCCTTCGGTCTCCGAACTCGTGCCGGACAGGCTGAAGGACCGGCTCGACCCGCCATTGCCGCCGGCCCCGCCGATGGTCTGGGCGAGGATACCGATGGCGCCGAAGCCGGACGTGGTGACGTTGGCAGCCGTGACGGTGATGTTCCCGGATTCTGCCC
>JACESF010000025.1 GCA_013911975.1 Hyphomicrobiales bacterium
GGAGAAGGGGGGATGGAAGTCATTGCGGTCTCAGGCATGGGCACCCTCCTGTCCGGCGGCGCCATGGCCGAGATAGGCTTCGATGACCTGGGGGTCGGCGGCGACCTCGGCGGGGCGACCTTGCGCCAGCAGGCGGCCGAAATTCACCGCCAGCAGCCGGTCGCACAGGGCCATGATGGCCCGCATGTGATGCTCCACCACCAGCAGTGCGAGGCCCTCGTCCCGCAAGGTGCGGATCACGCCCATCACCTCGTCCATCTCGCTGGGGGTAAGCGCCGCCATCACCTCGTCCAGCAGCAGCACGCGCGGCTCGGTGGCGAGCGCCCGCGCCATCTCCACCAGGGCCTTCTGGGGGAAGGTCAGGTCCTGAACGTCGGCGTCGGCGATGGGGCCGAGGCCGAGCGTGTCGAGCACCCGCTCGGCCTTGACGCGCGCGCCCTTCAAATCGTGTCGCAGCAGGGCGGCGGTGGTGACGTTCTCCACCACGCTCATGTCGGGGAAGAGCGCCGCGTTCTGGAATGTCTTGGTCATGCCCTTGGCCGCCACCTTGTGGGGCTTCAGGCCGGAAATGGTCTCGCCGCCGAGGCGCACGGCGCCGGAGGTGAGGGGTTGGAGCCCCACGAGGGCGTTGAACAGGGTGGTCTTGCCCGCCCCGTTGGGACCGATGAGGCCCACGATCTCGCCGGCATTCAGGGTGAAGGACACCCCGTCCACCGCCTTGAGCCCGCCGAAGGTCACGCTGACGCCTTCGGCCTGAAGAACCGCGCTCATGGTCAGGCTCCCTTCGGCGCGGGCACGGCGGCGGGCGTCGCGCCCGTCCGCTTCCGGCGCGGCTTCGGCCACCAGGCCATGAGGCCGCGCGGCTGGATGAGGATGGCGGCGATCAGGATGACGCCAAACACGAACTGGGAGAGGCCCGCCGCCTTGGAGGAGAGGAAGGCGTTGGCCGTCTCCTCCAGCGGGATCAGGAACAGCGCGCCCAGGATCGGCCCGCCCAGCGTGCCGAGGCCGCCGACGATGGCGATCATGGCCATGCGCACCGAGATGCCCGCCAGCGCGAAGATGGAATCGGGATCGAAGAAGAAGGTGAACTGGGCGAACACCGTGCCGCAGATGGCGGTGAGCGCCGCCGAGATGACGCTGGCGGTCAGTTTCACCCGGAACGTGTTGACGCCCGCCACCTCGGCCGCGTTCTCGTTCTCGCGCACCGCCCGCAGCCGGTAGCCGAGCGCGCCGGACGCCAGCAGGTGGAAGGCGAGGCAGACCGCCGCCAGCAGCGCCAGGATGATCCAGTAATAGGAGGACACCGCGCGGAAGGCGAAATAGCCGGGCGCCGTGCCCATGAAGGGAATGGAGAGCCCCACCGGGCCGCCGGTGAAGTCCGCCCAGCTATTGGCGATCACCCGCAGCACCTCGGCGAAGGCAAGGGTGGCGAGGGCGAAATAATGCCCCTTCAGGCGGAAGGTGGGGATGGAGAGCAGCGCCGCCGCCGCGCCCGCCACCACCGCCCCGGCGAACATGCCGATCCAGGGGGAGATGCCGAGCTTCAGGAACAGCAGCGTGGACGTATAGGCGCCCAGCCCGAAGAAGCCCGCATGGCCCAGCGAGATCTGGTTGGCGAGGCCGCCCACGATGTTCCAGGACTGCGCCATGGCGGCGAACAGCAGCACCATGGCCGCCACCCGCAGGAAATGGCCGCGCGGATCCACGAACAAGGGCAGGAGCGCGGCGGCCACGAAGAAGGCCAGGAGCACCACGCGGGAGGGAGTGAGGAGGGTTCGCATGGCTCAGGCGCCCTTGATGAGGCCCTGCGGGCGCAGGGCGAGAACCGCGATGAAGATCACGAACAGGCAGAGATTCTGGAGCTGGATGGGGAAGATGAGGGTGGACATGGACTGCACCACGCCCACCATGATCCCGCCCGCCAGCGCGCCCGCCACGGAGCCGAGGCCGCCCAGCACCACCACCGTGAACATGAGCACGACGAACTGCCCGCCCACCGTGGGGCTCACCGTGATGTAGGGCAGGATGACCGCGCCGCCGAAGGCGGTGAGCGCCACGCCGAGGCCGAAGGCGAGGCCATAGGTGCGCTTGGTGTCCACGCCCACCAGCGTCGCGGCCATGGCGTCCTGCGCCACCGCGCGGATGGCGCGGCCGGTCCAGGAGCGCTCCAGGAACAGCCACAGCGCGGCGGCGAGGATGACGGCGGCAACGAAGGCGTAGAGATAGGGCGCGCCGATGAAGATGTCGCCGAGGCGATAGCCCTCCACCTGATAGGGCACGCTCACGGACCGGAATTCCGACCCGAACACCATGAGCGCCGCGTTCTCCACGGCGATGAGCAGGCCCACGGTGAGGAACACCTGCGCGGCGGGCGGCGCCTTCAGCACCCGTTCGATCAGCGTGCGCTGGACCACGTAGCCCACGGCGAACACGATGACGAAGGACAGGACCGAGCCCAGCATGGGGTCGAGCCCCAGCCAGCGCCAGGCGAACCAGGCCACATACATGCCCAGCATGAGGAATTCGGCATGGGCGAAGTTGACGACGCCGAGGACGCCGAACACGAGCGACAAGCCTGTGGCGATGACGCCATAGACGCCGCCAAGGAGGATTCCATCGATCAGGGCCTGGAGCATCGGTGTCCTGCACGGGTGGAGGTTGCGTGAGAAGCGAAGGCCGGGGAGCGGCCGGAGCGGCGGTCCGCGGAGCGCCGCGAACCGCCTGCCGGGGTCAGGAGGACGTGTCCCTCACTTCACCGTCTGGCCGCGCCAGATGGGATCGGCCTTGGCGGCCTGCGGGGGATAGACGGTGACGGGTTCCGCGCCGCGCCACTGCACGAAGACCGGGAAGGCGGAGGTGTTGAGGCCGGTCTTGTCGAACTTGATGCAGCCGCCGGGCACGCCCTTGGCGAGGCCCGTGCAGGTGTCGAGGGTCGCGAGGGCGTCGCGCACCTTCTGCGGGTCGGAGGACTTGGCCTTCTCCATGGCCTGCGCCACCGCATCGAGCGCCGCCGCATGGATGATGGCCTCGTGGGTGATGAAGGAGCCGTACTTCTCCTTGTACTTCTGGGCCAGCTCGGGGATCAGGTCGCCCGAGGCGGCCGCCACCGAGAGCACGCCCTCCGCGTAGTCGCCGAGGCCCTTCTTGAAGTCGGGGATGATGTAGCCCGCCGCGCCGCCGATCACCGGCATGTCGATCTGCTGCTGGCGCAGCGCGCGGATGATGAGCAGGCTGTCATTGAGGTAGGAAACCGGGAAGGCGATCTGGGCGCCGGAGGCGCGCAGCTTGTTCACCAGCGGCGACACGTCGGTGATGCCCAGCGGGTAGGCCTCGTCCAGCACGATCTCGACACCGGCCTTCTTGGCGGCGTCGCGCAGGCCCTTGGCCTGGGCCGTGCCGTAGGCGGTGTCCTCATAGAGGATCGCCACCTTGTCGATCTTCTCGCCCGCCTTCTTGGCGATGGCGGTGGCGTAGTCGAACTGCGCCTCGCCGAACACCGTGCCCTTGGGCGACACCTGGAAGATGTAGTCGTAGCCGCGTCCCGTGATCTGGTCGGCGAAGGCGAACGTCACCAGGGGGATCTGGGCGCGCTCGGTCACTTCCGAGGCGGCCAGCGTCGTGGAGGAGACGAACGCGCCCACCACCGCGCTCACGCCGTTCTGCGAGATGAGGCGCTGGGTGGTGGAGGCGGCGGTGTTGGGGGTGGGCACGTCGGCCGCCACCAGCTTGATCTTGGCGCCGCCCAGCGACTTGATGCCGCCCGCCGCATTGATCATCTCCGCGGCCAGTTCCGTGCCGCGCTGCGCGCCGATGCCGAACTGGGCATTGGGACCCGACAGGGGCTGGATGACGCCGACGACGACATCCTCGGCTGCCCGGACGGGCTCGGCGAAAAGCGAAAATGCGACCGCACCGGCCGCGAGCATGATGCCCGTGGCGCGGCGCCGGTCGAGAGGAGCGGACATCATGGAGACCACCTTCTGCTCGGCTGCGACGGACGGCACGCTAGGACGTGTCGGATATTTTCGTCAATTGAGACTCGACCTAAATTTTCATCTTCGCGCTGCAGCATTTGCACATTTTCGAGCATCTATTTGATTTTAAATAATATTTTTCGCCTACAATTTATCCATTGACCGATCTGACATGATGTATTTCAGGCGATTTTTCAGTGTCGAAATTTCCGACAAGATGCCAAGATGGATCCAGCCGACGCCGCGACGGACCGAGCCGCGCGCGTCTGTGTCGGAATTTTTCGACAAAAATCGTCCATTTCCGGCGTGGATCGACATTCACTCCAACAGCACCAATGATTTTTATCTTCGATTTTGGTGTCGGACATTATTGACAACACGCGACACGCATTCCCATGCTGAAGGACCTTCCAAAAAAAATGACGGGAACTTGCGCATGAAGACATCCATGAAGCGGGCCGCCTTGAGGGGAACGGCCCTCGCCGCCCTCGCCGCCTCTCTCCTGGGCTCACTCGGGGCCGCACAGGCCCAGGCACCGGTGAAGATCGGCGTCGTGCTGCCGCTGTCCGGCCCCAATGCCCAGTTCGGGATCAACAGCCGCACCGGCATCGAGATGGCGGCCGACGCCATCAATGCGGCGGGCGGCATCAAGTCGCTCGGCGGCGCCAAGATCGAGCTTGTCGTGGCGGACGTGCCGAGCCCCAACACCGCCGCCGCGGCCACACAGCGCCTCATCAGCCAGGACCAGGTGGTGGGCGTGGTGGGAGCCTTCGTGTCGTCCATCACGCTGGCCGCCTCGGAAGTGACCGAGCGCGCCGGGGTGCCCATGATCACCCATTCCTTCGCCGACCAGATCACCTCGCGCGGCTACAAATACATCTTCCAGGTCTCCGCGAAGGCCACCACCTACGGCAAGGCACAGTTCGACTATGCGGTGGACCTCGCCAAGCAGGCGGGCGCCCCGTCCGAGAAGGTCGCGATCTTCTACGAGGACACCGCCTACGGCACCGCCCAGGCCAAGGGCCTGCGCGAGGCGGCCAAGGCCGCCGGCATCACGCCCGCCATCGACGAGGCCTATCCGCTGGGCATCACGGACGTCGCCCCGCTCATCAACAAGCTGCGCGCCTCCAAGGCGGACATCGTCTTCCCGGTGTCCTATTTCAACGACGCGCTCCAGATCATCCGCGCCATGCGCCAGCAGCAGATCGAGATGCCCACGGTGGGCGGCGCGGCGGGCTACATCATCCCCGACTTCAAGAAGGGCCTCGGCCCCTATGCGGAAGGCGTGTTCTCCATCGCCCCCGCCAATTACGACTTCATCCCGGAGCTTGCGGCCCAGTACAAGGCGAAGCACGGATCGTTCATGACCCATGAGGTGATCATGTACGGCGCGGCGCTCCAGCACCTCGCCAAGGCCATCGACGATTCCAAGTCGCGCGATCCCGAGAAGATCCGCGACGCGGTCGCGGCCCTGAAGATCTGCGGCACCGGCTTCGCCGCGGGCATTCCGGGCGGCTGCACCGCCTTCGACGCCACCGGCCTGTCCTCCACCGCCTATCCCATCTTCGTCCAGTGGCGCGGCGACGACCTCGTCACCGTCTATCCGAAGAACGCCGCCAAGGGCCCCGCCATCTGGTCCGGCAAGACCCTGAACTGACACAGGAAAGGCCGGCCCCCTCCGGAAGGGGCCGGCCGACCGCCCGAGGAACGACCATGGTGTTTCACATCGAATATCCCCGCGCCATTCCCGAGCGGCGCCCGCCGGGCCACCAGCCCGCCGCCCCGCGCTTCTCGCTGCGCTGGGACGCGCCGGTGGGGCTGCTCATCAGCGACTATTTCGCGCTTCAGGGGCAGGACCTCGGCTGGGAGGAGCAGGCCGCCTTCTTCGAGCGCCTGGAAGCCTCCTTCGGCACGGACGGCCCCGACGCCTTCGAGCGCATGCGCTTTGCCGACGAGACCGGGGCGCTGAATGCAGTTCTGGTCGCCTATTGGACCGACGGCGCCCGCCACGGCCGCTGGGAGCACGCCTCCCCTTTCATGGCGTGGTTCCGCGATCCCGCGCGGCTGACCGGCCCCCGGGGCGTGTGGCGCGAGACGCTCCATGTGCCCTATGACCGGCACGAGACCATCTATTCCACGCCCACCTATCCCATCGGCCTCGCCCGCACGCCCGGCTCGCGGCGCGTCGCCATCACCACCAACGGCTATTTCGGCGCCATGCGCGACCGGATCCCGCTCTCGGCCATCGATGCGCTGGAGAGCCCGCTGGCCGCCCTGCCCGAGCGCCGGGCGCCGGAGAGCCTCGGCCACCGCGTGAAGGTGGCCTCGCCCCTCAACATGATCTCCATCCGCTCGGGACAACATTGGGAAGGGGCGGGCAACGAGCAGACCGCCGACTATCTGTACAATCTCCAGCCCAAGCTCATGCGCGGCATGGCCCATCTCGCCACCCATCCGGACGAGACCGGCACCCTGACGCTGCGGGTGATGACCAACCTGAACCCCGACGGCAGCCCGCGTTCCGAGACCTCGGTGCACGGCTATTTCCTCTCCATGACGCTGCTGGAGGAATGGTCCAAGCAGCACGAAACGCACCTGGACATCTACCGGCACGCCATCGCCATGAACCGGCTGCACAAGGAGAAGCGCGAGGTGTTCACCTGGCACGAGGTGTTCGCGCTGCTGCCGGGCACCTTCTCGGAATACGTCAACTGCCACCCCGACACCGGCCTGCTGCCCTGGTTCGCGGACGCCTGAGCTTCAGCCCCGGCCCGGCAAGGTGGAGCGGCGCTGGATCAGGTCATGGCCGGCGAACAGGTCGGCCACCCAGTCCACGAACACCCGCAGCCGGGCCGAGAGGTGCCGGTTGGGGGGAAACACCACGAACACGGGAAACGGGTCCGTGCTCCATTGGGTCAGAACGGGGACCAGCGCCCCCGTGCCCATGTGGGTCTGCACCATGAAGCTGGGCGCCTGCAGCACGCCGAGCCCGGCGAGGCCCGCCGCCACGTAGGAATTGCCCTCGTTGACCGCGATCATATAGCGGGCGGCGGGCTCCAGGGTCTCGCCGTCGCGGATGAATTCCAGGGGCAGGATCCGCCCGGTGCCGGCGTTGAAATAGCGGACGGCGGGAAAGTCCTCCTCGAGATCCATAGGATGGGCCGGCTCACCGTAGCGCGCCAGGTAGGACGGCGCGGCCACCGTGATCATGTGGATCTCCCCCACCCGGCGCGCGATGAGCGAAGGGTCGATGAGGTCGCCGCCCCGCACCACGCAGTCCACATTCTCGCCCACGAGATCCACCGAGCGGTCGGTGACGCCCAGATCCACCTGGATGTCGGGATAACGCGAGAAAAAGTCCGGCATGGCGGGAATAAGCACGAGCAAAGCGAGCGAAGCGCTGATGTCCACCCGCAACCGGCCGCGGGGCGCGGCCTGCGACAGGGTCATGGAGCCGTCCAGCTCCTCCAGGTCGTTCAGCAGCGCCAGCGCCCGCTCGTAATAGGCCGCGCCGTCCGGCGTCACGGTCACGCGCCGGGTGGTGCGGTTGAGCAGGCGGGTGCGCAGATGGGCCTCAAGGGATTGAACTTGCTTGGTAAGTGTCGGCTTGGGGATGCCGAGCAGGTCCGCCGCGCGGGTAAAATTGCCCGCCTCCACCACCCGGACAAAGGCGCGCATTGCAGCAAGCTGGTCCATGTCCGGCCACCTCTCGACCCCATTTGAACGCCGATTATTTCCATATGTGAATAATGAAGTCACGTTTGGCGTCTTTTTGCGTCCTCCGAGGGAAGATACGTTTCCCGCATCGCACAAGGCCCATTTGGGCAGATGCCCCTGGAAAGACCCATGACCCCCGCCTGGACCGAGGAGAGAGTGGAGACCACCGTCGCCGGCGCCATGCCGGTGCGGGTCTACGGCGCCGGAAGCGCCGGCCGCTCCGCGCCCGTGGTCCTGCAACTCCACGGCGGCGCCTTCACCGGCGGCTCGCTGGAGAGCGGGGCGGAAGTGGCGGAAATGCTGGCTCTGGCGGGCGCGGTGGTGGTGTCGGCCGATTATCCGGTCGGCCCCGCCCATCCCTTTCCGGACCCGCTGAAGGCGGTCTACGAGGCCATGGTCTGGGCCCACGAGGCCAAGCCGCGGCTGTCGGGCAAGACCGCGAAACTCTATGTGGCAGGCGCGGAAGCGGGTGGGAATCTCGCCGCTGCTCTCGCCATGATGGCCCGTGACCAGCAATTTCCCGCCTTGTCCGGCCAAATTCTCATTTCTCCCATGCTCGATGCCAACCTCGCCACCTGCTCGCTGCGGATGGCCGATGCCGGCCCCGTCGGCTGCAAGTGGGCGGATGGCTGGCATGCCTATCTGGGCTCCGCCGACAAGGCGGGCCACCCCTATGCCGCCCCCCTCTCGGCGAGCCGGCTGGCCGGCCTCGCGCCGGCGCTTGTCATCACCGCCGACGACGACCCGCTGCGCGACGAGGCGCTCTCCTATGCGCGCCGGCTGCGGGAGGCGGGCGTCGCGGCGCGCGAGCATGTGGTGCCCGCGCCCACCGGCTGGCCCTGCACCATCGACGAGGCCCCGGCCTGCGACTGCATCGGCAAGCTCGTGCCGGTGATCCGCGCCTTTCTCGACGAAACACGAGCCGGACCCGCCAAGCGCCCGGCCAAGTCCCAGACACGGCCTGAGGCCAAGCCCCAGCATCCTTAGATTCCAGGAACACCGCCATGTCCGCCATTGCCCCCCAGAGCCCGTCCGGCGCTGCTCCCCGCAAGGGCCGCCGTCTTCTCGTTCCCGCCCTCGCCGCCCTGATCCTCGGGGCGGGGTTGGCGACCCCCTACGTGTTGCCGCTTGCCGGCGCACGTGCCGCCGACCCGGCCAGCGCCACCGCCCCCGGTGCTGTGCCGGTGTCGGTGGCGACCGTGGAGGCGCGCGAGGCGCCCGTGTTCGATGAATTCTCCGGCCGCCTGGAGGCGGTGGAGCGGGTGCAGGTGCGCTCCCGCGTCGCCGGCGCCATCCAGAAGGTGCATTTCCGCGAGGGCGACCTCGTCCAGGCGGGCGAGCTGCTCATCACCGTGGACCCCGCGCCCTACCAGGCCGAGGTGGACCGGGCGGAAGCCCAGGTGGCCGCCGCCGAGGCGCGCGTCGCCCTCGTGAAGGCGGACCTCGAACGCGGCCAGCGGCTGTTCGACAGCCGCACCGTCTCCCAGCGCGACCTGGACGAGCGGGTCAACGCCTCCAAGGAGGCGCTGGCCAACCTGAAGGCCGCGCAGGCGGCGCTCCAGACCGCCGAGCTGAACCTGTCCTATACCGAGGTCCGCGCCCCGGTGGCGGGCCGGGTGGGCAAGCGGGAGATCACGGTGGGCAACCTGATCTCCGCCGGCCCCGGCTCCACGCCGCTCACCACGCTGGTCTCGGTGGACCCGGTCTATGCCGCCTTCAGCGCCGACGAGCAGGTGGTGACGCGCGCCCTGCGCAGCCTCGCCGCCCAGCCGGGCAAGACGCTGCCGGTGGAGCGCATCCCCGTGCAGATGACCACGGCCATCGACGAGGACCGCAGCGCGGGCAAGACCTACCAGGGCCAGCTCCAGCTCATCGACAACCAGGTGGACCCGGCCACCGGCACGGTGCGGGTGCGCGCGGTGTTCGACAATGTGGACGGGCGCCTCATCCCCGGCCAGTTCGTGCGCCTGCGCATGGGCCGCCCGGACACCGGCACCGCGCTGCTCATCACCGAGCGGGCGGTGGGCACCGATCAGGACAAGAAGTTCGTGATGGTGGTGGGCGACGAGAACAAGGTCGCCTATCGCGAAGTATCCCTGGGCGCCACGGTCAACGGGCTGCGCATCGTCACGTCCGGCCTCAAGGCGGGCGAGAAGATCGTGGTGAACGGCCTGCACCGCATCCGTCCCGGCGCCGTCGTGGCCCCGCAGACGGTTTCCATGGAGCCCACCCGCACCGCAGCGGCCGGTTCCGGCGAGGTCGCCCAGCGCTGAGGTCCTGAGAAGCCGGAGAGGGGAAAGGTTCCGCGTCCCCCTCCCGGCTCTCCATCGCCGCCCCTGTTCCCTCCCCACCCCTTCCCGCATGCGGGAGGGGAAGCTCGGCGTTCGCGCGCGGGCACGGGGCGCCTTGTCTTTCACGCCCGCGACAGCGGGTGAACCACCCCGGATAAACACCCCCGCATGGGGAGGACGCCATGAACCTCTCGAAGTTCTTCATCGACCGCCCCATCTTCGCGGGCGTCCTGTCCACCCTGATCTTCCTCGCCGGGCTCATCGCCATGCGGGTGATGCCCATTTCCGAATATCCGGAAGTGGTGCCGCCCCAGGTGGTGGTGCGCGCGCAATATCCCGGCGCCAACCCCAAGGTGATCGCGGAGACGGTGGCGACGCCCATCGAGGAGCAGATCAACGGCGTGGAGGGCATGCTCTACATGTCCAGCCAGGCCACCACCGACGGCCTCATGACGCTGACCGTCACGTTCCGCCTGGGCACCGACCCGGACAAGGCCCAGCAACTGGTGCAGAACCGCGTCTCCCAGGCCGAGCCGCGCCTGCCCGAGGCCACGCGCCAACTGGGCATCACCACGGTGAAGTCCTCGCCCGATTTGACGCTGGTGGTCCACCTGCTCTCGCCCAACGGGCGATACGACATGACCTATCTGCGCAATTACGCGGTGCTGAACGTGAAGGACCGCCTCGCCCGCATCGACGGCGTGGGGCAGGTGCAGCTGTTCGGCTCGGGCGACTATTCCATGCGCGTATGGCTCGATCCGCAGAAGGTGGCCGAGCACGGCCTGTCCGCCGCCGACGTGGTGAACGAGATCCGCGCCCAGAACGTGCAGGCGGCGGCGGGCGTGGTGGGCGCGTCTCCGGGCCTGCCGGGCGTGGACCTCCAGCTCTCCGTGAACGCCCAGGGCCGCCTCCAGACCGAGGAGGAGTTCGGCGACATCGTCGTGAAGAGCGGCCTCAACGGCGAGGTGGTGCGGCTGCGGGACGTGGCGCGCATCGAGCTGGGCGCGGCGGACTATGCGCTGCGCTCGCTGCTCAACAACAAGTCGGCGGTGGCCGTGCCCCTGTTCCAGGCGCCCGGCTCCAACGCCATCCGCATCGCCGACGACGTGCGCAAGGTGATGGAGGAGATCAAGCTGAACATGCCCGAGGGCGTGGACTACGAGATCGTCTACGACACCACCCAGTTCGTGCGCGCCTCCATCGACGCGGTGATCCACACCCTGCTGGAAGCCATCCTGCTGGTGGTGCTCGTGGTGATCCTGTTCCTCCAGACCTGGCGGGCCTCCATCATCCCGCTCCTGGCGGTTCCGGTCTCCATCGTCGGCACCTTCGCCGTCATGTATGTGTTCGGCTTCTCCATCAACGCGCTGACCCTGTTCGGCCTGGTGCTCGCCATCGGCATCGTGGTGGATGACGCCATCGTCGTGGTGGAGAATGTGGAGCGCAACATCGAGGAGGGCCTGTCCGCCCGCGAGGCCACCTACAAGGCCATGCAGGAGGTGTCCGGCCCCATCATCGCCATCGCCCTGGTGCTGGTGGCCGTGTTCGTGCCTCTGGCCTTCATCACCGGCCTCACCGGCCAGTTCTACAAGCAGTTCGCCCTCACCATCGCCATCTCCACGGTGATCTCGGCGGTGAACTCCCTCACCCTCTCGCCCGCCCTCGCCGCGCTTCTGCTGAAGGGCCACGACGCGCCCAAGGACCGGCTGACCCGCATCATGGATGCCGGGCTCGGCTGGCTGTTCCGGGGCTTCAACACCGCCTTCGGGCGGGGCTCCGCGGCCTATGGGGTGGGCGTGAAGGCGGTGATCAGCCGCAAGGCGCTGATGATGGGCGTCTATGTGGTGCTGCTGGGCCTCACCGCGCTCCTGTTCCGCACCGTACCTCCGGGCTTCGTGCCCGCGCAGGACAAGCAATATCTGGTGGGCTTCGCCCAGTTGCCGGACGGCGCCACCCTCGACCGCACCGAGGAAGTGATCCGCAAGATGAGCGAGATCACCCTCAGCCAAGAGGGCGTGGCGAGCGCCATCGCCTTCCCCGGCCTCTCCATCAACGGCTTCACCAACTCGTCCAACGCGGGCATCGTCTTCGTGGGCCTGAAGCCGTTTGAGGAGCGGACCTCCCCGGCCCTGTCCGGCGGCGCCATCGCCATGGCGCTGAACCAGAAGTTCGGCGCCGTCGAGGACGCCATGGTGGCCATGTTCCCCCCGCCCCCGGTGCAGGGGCTGGGCACCATCGGCGGCTTCAAGATGCAGATCGAGGACCGTGCGGGCTTCGGCTACGAGGCGTTGAACGAGGCCACCCAGGCCTTCCTCGCCAAGGCGCGGCAGACGCCGGAACTGGCCGGGCTGTTCTCCTCCTATCAGGTGAACGTGCCCCAGCTCTATGCGGACATCGACCGCACCAAGGCCCGTCAGCTCGGCGTCGCCGTGACCGACGTGTTCGATACGATGCAGATCTATCTGGGCTCGGTCTATGTGAACGATTTCAACAAGTTCGGCCGCACCTACACGGTGCGCGTCCAGGCCGACGCGCCCTACCGCGCCCGCGCCGAGGACGTGGGCCACCTGAAGGTGCGCGCCAAGACCGGCGAGATGGTGCCGCTCTCGGCGCTGCTGAAGGTGCAGTCCGTGGCCGGGCCGGAACGGGCCATGCGCTATAACGGCTTCCTCACCGCCGACGTGAACGGCGGCGCGGCGCCGGGCTTCTCCTCCGGCGAGGCGCAGAAGGCGGTGGAGCGGGTGGCGGCGGAGACCCTGCCCAAGGGCATCGGCTTTGAATGGACCGAGCTGACCTATCAGGACATCCTGGCCGGAAATTCGGCGGTGTGGGTGTTCCCGCTGGCCATCTTCCTGGTCTTCCTGGTGCTCGCCGCCCAGTATGAGAGCCTCGTCCTGCCGCTCTCCATCATCATGATCGTGCCCATGGGCCTGCTGGCCGCCATGACCGGCGTCTGGCTGTCCAACGGGGACAACAACGTCTTCACCCAGATCGGCCTCGTTGTGCTGGTGGGCTTGTCGGCGAAGAACGCGATCCTGATCGTGGAATTCGCCCGCGAGCTGGAATTCGCCGGGCGGACCCCGCGCGAGGCGGCGGTGGAGGCGAGCCGGCTGCGCCTGCGGCCGATCCTCATGACCTCGCTCGCCTTCATCATGGGCGTGGTGCCACTCGTCACCTCCATCGGCGCGGGCGCGGAAATGCGCCATGCCATGGGCGTGGCGGTGTTCGCGGGCATGATCGGCGTGACGGTGTTCGGCATCTTCCTGACGCCGGTCTTCTACGTGCTGCTGCGCCAGCTCTCCGGCAACCGGCCGCTGGTGCAGCACGGCACGCACGTCGCGCCCGGGGTGGCGCAAGGCGTGGCCCACGGGCCCACCGACGCCCACTGACACGAACCGACGCCTCTTATGCAGAAGGCCCTCTCCCGCCCGGGAGGGGGCCTTTCGCTTGGGGCCGTCTGTCCCGCGCCCTGCTATCGCCAATTATGGGATGTCTACCGCCGCGTGCGGGACGGGCGGAGACCGGAGCGAGGGGCGCATCGCGCCGATCGTCGAGGATTCCTCAGGGGATGTTCGGCTCCACGAGGCGCGCGAGATTCTTCAGCGATTCCTGCCAGCCCAAATAGCAGGCCTCCGCCGGGATCAGATCGGGGATGCCCTCCTGGGTGATCTTGAGATCGGTGCCCACGGACACGGCCGTCAGCGTCACGGTGACCTTCATCTCGCCGGGAAGGTTGGGATCGTCGAAGCGGTCCGTATAAGCGAGGCGCTCGCCGGGCACGAGGTCGAGATATTCGCCGCCGAAGGCGTGGCTGTCGCCGGTGGTGAAATTGCGGAACGACATGCGGAAGGTGCCGCCCACCGTCCCGTCCAAATGATGGACCGTGCAGGTGAAGCCGTTCGGCGGCAGCCACTTGGCGAGGGCGTCGGCCTCGATGAAGGCGCGATAGACCTTGTCGGGGGTGGTGGCCAGGACGCGGTGCAGATGGACGGTACCGGGCATGTCTTCCTCTCCTCGGGCTGGGCGCGGCGACAGGGGCTCTTGCGCTTCCGTCCTCCGCTCCATGCTCCAAGGACGCCCGAAGCAAAAGGGGGCCGACAGGCGCCGCGGATTTTTACCGGACGGCGCGCGCGTCCGCCCGGTTCAGAGCGAGACGGTTTGCCAATAGGGCCGCGCCGTCCAGCCGGAGACGATGCGCAGGGCCACGGACATGTCGCACGGTTCGAGATCGCCGTCGTACTCCGAGCGTTCCTTGCCGCGCATGAGTTCGGGCCGGTCCAGGAGATAAAGGTCGCACCAGGTTCGCGCCCCGATCTTGCGGATCAGCCCGCGCACGTTCTTCAGGGCGGAGAAGACGGCCTTGCCGTCGCCGGGATCGCTCACCACGTCGAAGGCGGGCTGGATGCCCCGCACGTAATTGAGGGCCGCCTGCGCCTCGCCCGGCAATTGGCACCGCTCCTGCGCCTCGGACCCGGCGGCGAGGACGTTCGCAAGCATGATCTGCTCGGCAGCAGACTCGTCGGAAAGCTGCGCGAGAACAATTGCGAGGGACACAATCGCAAATTGAGATGCCAGCATATTCGCAACCTTTTAATGGCAACGCTCAAGACTAATTCCGACTGGTTGACCCCTCCCTAATGGTTCCTCGCGAAATATTTTTTACTTGTGGAAATGGAATTCACCCAAAAAGGGCGACCCAGATAAGACCACAACAACATATTACCGCAACCCCGGCAACACTGATGTAGATCACATTCTCCATTCGTGCCTCCCGCTCACGAAATCGAAAAGTGGGCGCGGCGACGGCACCCGCGAGCACCGTCGCCGCGCGCCCTCAGGTGCGCAGTGACGCGCCCGTCTTCTTTGTCACTTCCGCGACAATCCGCCCCGCCACCGCTTCGATCTCCGCATCCGTGAGGGTGCGATCGCGCGGCTGGAGCACCACTTCCACGGCCACCGACTTCTTGTCGTCCGCGATACCGGCGCCCTGGTAGACGTCGAACACCGAGGCGCCCACCACCAGCTTCCTGTCCACGCCCAGCGCGGTGCGCAGGATGTCCGCCGCCGGAACCCCACGGTCCACCACGAAGGCGAAGTCGCGCTTCACCGGCTGGAAGGACGAGAGGTCGAGGGCCGGCTTCACCTTGGTCGCCTTGGCCTTGGGCTCGGGCACCTTGTCGAGGATGATCTCGAACGCCACCGCCGGGCCGGACACGTCCAGCGCCTCAAGGATGGAGGGATGCAGCTCGCCGAAGGCGCCGATCACGTTGGGCCCGAGGCGGAACACGCCCGAGCGGCCGGGATGGTACCAGCCCGGCGCGTCGGCCGAGACCTGGAGATTGGCCACCGGCGCGCCCGCCGCCGCGAGCAGCGCGAGGGCGTCCGCCTTGGCATCGAACACGTCCACCGCGCCCGCCGCGCCTTGCCAGAAGCGGCCCGCGCCGGAGGGCTTGGCGGTGCCGCGCCGCACGCCCGAGGCGGCCATGCGCTGGTCTTCCGGCCTGTCCCCGGCGAACACCTGGCCCACCTCGAACAGGGCGGCATCGCCATAGCCCCGGTCCGCATTGGCCTGGGCGGCGCGCAAGAGGCCCGGCAGCAGGCTCGGGCGCATGTCCGAGAGATCCGCCGCGATAGGGTTGGCCAGCGCCAGTTCCGGCGCGCCGCCGCCGAACAGGGTCGCCTCCCTGGCGGGCACGAAGGACCAGGTGACGGCCTCCACGAGGCCGCGCGCGGCCAGCGCCCGGCGCGCCTTGCGGGTGCGAAGCTGGAGCGGGGTGAGGACCGGCTTGCGGCCACCGCCGTCGCGCGGGAACTCGGTGAGCGGCACGCGGGCGAGGCCCAGGATGCGCACCACCTCCTCCACGAGGTCCGCCTTGCCGTCCACGTCGCCGCGCCAGGAGGGCGGCACCACCTGCACAACGGGGGCCGCGCCCGAGACCGCGAAGCCGAGGCGCGCGAGAACGCCGCGCATCTCCTCCTCGGAGGCTTCCAGGCCGGACAGGCGCTTCACTTCGGAGAGGGGGAAGTCGATGGTGCGGGTGGTATCGGGGACGGTGCCCGCCACCACCATGTCGGACGGCTCGCCGCCGCACAGGTCCATGACCAGATGGGTGGCCAGCTCCAGGCCCGGCACCATGAAAGCCGGGTCGATGCCGCGCTCGAACCGGAAACGGGCGTCGGAATTGATGCCGAGCCGGCGGCCGGTCTGGGCGATGTTGATGGGCTCCCAGAGCGCGGATTCGATCACCACGTCGGTGGTGGTCTCGTCGCAGCCGGATTCCTCTCCGCCCATGATGCCCGCGAGGCTCTCCACGCCCTTGTCGTCGGCGATGACGCACATGGTCTCGTCGAGCGTGTAGGTGCGCCCGTCCAGCGCCAGCAGGCTCTCGCCCGCCTTGGCCCGGCGCACCACGAGGTCGCCCTGCACCTTCTTCAGGTCGAAGACGTGGAGCGGGCGGTCGCGGTCCATGGTGAGCAGGTTGGTGATGTCCACCAGCGCATTGATGGGCCGCAGGCCGATGGCGCGCAGCTTGGCCTGGAGCCAGTCGGGCGAGGACCCGTTCTTCACGCCGCGCACCACCCGCAGGGCGAAGGCCGGGCACAAAGACGGCGTGTCGCCGAAATCGAGGCGCACCGATACCGGCGAGGGGAAGACGCCGGCGACGGGCTTCACGTCCCGCGTCTTCAGCGTGCCGAGCCCGGCGGCGGCGAGGTCGCGGGCGACGCCGGAAATGCCCAGGCAGTCGGCGCGGTTCGGCGTCACGGCGATCTCGATCACCGGATCGCCAAGGCCCAGCACGTCCGCGAAGGGCGCGCCCACGGGCGCGTCGGCGGGCAGCTCCAGGATGCCGTCATGCTCCTCCGACAGGCCCATCTCGCGGGCCGAGCAGAGCATGCCCCGGCTTTCCACGTCGCGGATCTTGCCGATCTTCAGTTCCGTGCCGGTGGCGGGAATGACGGTGCCGGGCGCGGCGAACACGGTCTTCAGGCCCGCCCGCGCATTGGGCGCGCCGCACACCACCTGGATGGGGTCGCCCGTGCCGATGGTCACGGTGCAGACGCGCAGCTTGTCGGCATTGGGGTGCTTCTCGGCAGTCAGCACCTCGCCCACCACGAAGGGCGCCAGCGCCTTGCCCTTGTCCTCCACGCCCTCGACCTCCAAGCCGACCAGGGTGAGGCGCTCGAGAATCTCATCGAGCGAGGCTTTGGTTTCGAGATGCTCTTTGAGCCAGGAAAGGGTGAACTTCATGGGTCGCCGTCCGTGATTTGTGCTGCCGCCGCGCCCTGGGCGCAGGCTTCCCCCTCCCCAACCCTCCCCCGCAAGCGGGAGAGGGAGCTTGCGGTCGGCGCACCGGCTAAGCCCTCTCCCGCGTGCGGGGGAGGGTTGGGAGGGGCTAGGCCGGGCGCCCCATGTCCTTACGCGCTCAGTCCACCCGCGAGGGTGGGGAAGTCGAGCGGGCGGAAGCCATAGTGCGAGAGCCAGCGCACGTCCGCCTCGAAGAAGGCGCGCAGGTCGTTCATGCCGTATTTCAGCATGGCGATGCGGTCGATCCCCATGCCCCAGGCGAAGCCCTGGTAGACGTCGGGGTCGATGCCGCAATTGCGCAGCACGTTGGGATGCACCATCCCGCAGCCCAGGATCTCCAGCCAGTCATTCCCCTCGCCGAAGCGGATCTCGCCGGGGCGCGAGCGGTCGCACTGGATGTCCACTTCCATGCTCGGCTCGGTGAAGGGGAAGAAGGAGGGGCGGAAGCGCATGGTCACGCGCTCCACCTCGAAGAAGGCCTTGCAGAACTCCTCCAGGATCCATTTCAGGTGGCCCATATGGGAGCCCTTGTCGATGACGAGGCCCTCCACCTGGTGGAACATGGGGGTGTGGGTCTGGTCGCTGTCGCAGCGATAGGTGCGGCCCGGGCAGATGACGCGGATGGGCGGCTTGTTCGCCAGCATGGTGCGCACCTGCACCGGTGAGGTGTGGGTGCGCAGCACCTTGCGCTGCCCGTCGGAACCGGCGGGCAGGAAGAAGGTGTCGTGCATCTCGCGGGCGGGATGGCCTTCCGGGAAGTTCAGCGCGGTGAAATTGTGGAAGTCGGTCTCGATGTCCGGCCCTTCCGCCACCGAGAAGCCCATGTCGGCGAAGATGGCGGTCAGTTCTTCCGTCACCTGGGCGATGGGATGGATGCGCCCCAGCTCGGCGGACGCCTCGCGCACGGGCAAGGTCACGTCCACGCGCTCGCTCGCGAGGCGGGCGGTGAGGGCCGCGGCCTTCAGCGTCTCCTTGCGGGCGGTGAGGAGGCCCTGCACCCGATCGCGCAGGCCGTTGATGGCGGGGCCCAGCGTCTTGCGCTCCTCCGGGCTCATGCCGCCCAGGGACTTCAGCAGCTCGGAGACGGAGCCCTTCTTGCCGAGGGCGCCGATGCGCACCTGCTCGAGCGCGGCCTCGTCGTCCGCGGCGAGGATGCCGGCGGCGATCTCGCGCTCCAGCGCGTCGAGGCCGGGATGATCGGTCAAAACGAGATCGGACATACAGAAAGTCCCTAGCGTCTAGCCGCTAAAAGTACCGTCATGCCCGGGCTTGTCCCGGGCATCCACGGCCATCCTTCAAGCGCGTACCTGGCGGAGCCCCGTGGATGGCCGGGACAAGCCCGGCCATGACGGCGCAAGGGTAAAGTCGGGCGCTTATAGCCACCTCTCGGCCAAAGCGAAAAGCCCCGAGCGGATCACCGCCGGGGCTCATCAGGTCTCGGAAAGGCTGAGGAGGGGGAAAGATCAGGCGGCGAGAGCCGCCTGCGCCTTCTCCACAAGGGCCTTGAACGCCGCGGGCTCATGGATGGCGATATCCGAGAGCACCTTGCGATCGACCTCGATCCCGGCCTTGCCGAGACCATCGATAAATCGGGAATAGGTCAGCCCGACGTCCAGCTCACGCACGCCCGCGTTGATGCGCTGGATCCAGAGAGCGCGGAAGTTGCGCTTCTTCACCTTGCGATCGCGGTACGCATACTGCATCGACCGTTCGACGGCCGACTTGGCAGCGCGGATGGTGTTCTTGCGGCGGCCGTAGAAGCCCTTGGCTGCCTTGAAAACTTTCTTGTGCTTGGCGTGCGAGGTGACGCCGCGTTTCACACGGGACATGGGAAATCTCCTTCGCTAGCGTCAGCCGTTGGGCAGGAACGACTTGCGGATGATCCGCGCGTCGCTCTCACACAGGATGGTGGTGCCGCGCAGATTGCGGATCTGGTTGTTGGTCCGCTTGATCATGCCGTGGCGCTTGCCGGCCTGGGCAGCGATGACTTTTCCGGTACCCGTCAGACGGAAGCGCTTCTTCGCTCCCGACTTCGTCTTCATCTTGGGCATTTTGGCTCTCCATGGCGGCAGGACATCCCGCGCGGGGCGCGGGCGACTTGCTCAGCCTTTGTTGCTGTGAGCGATATGAACCGGCACGGCAGCCCTTATGAGCCGGCTGGTTCGGAGGCCGCACTCGTTACAGGAGCGCGGCGCGAAAGGCAAGACCGGCGGAGGAAACCCGCGCGGATCGGCGCGCCTGCCCGGTGAGGACGCCCGCTCGGACGCCCCCGCGGGCGCCCCGCACGCAAGCCCACGCGCGTCGGGCGCGAAGGGGTCGCGGTGCAGCCACGCTGACGCCCCGTCACTGCCTTAACTCCGCCCCTTCAATCCCTTGTGATCAAGCTTCCTCAAAGGAACCCGGACGGCGCCGCCGAGTCTTAACACGGGTAAGGGAGCAGACCCATGCGCAGGACATCGTCTTTCCTCATGGCGGGCCTTGCCGCCGCCGGCGTCCTCGCGGTCGCCGCCCCCGCCTCCGCCCTTCCCCTCGGCGCCATGGCCGACAGCGCCCAGGCCCTTCCCGGGCCCGTGGAGCAGGTGCAGTGGCGCGGCGGTTGGGGGGGCGGTTGGCGTGGCGGATGGGGTCCGGGCCCCGGATGGGGCGGCGGATGGCGCGGCGGATGGGGCCCCGGCCCAGGCTGGGGGCCCGGTGCCGGATGGGGCTGGCGCGCCGGATGGGGACCCGGTCCCTATTGGGGCGGCGGCCCGCGCTGGGGATGGGGCCCGGGCGGATGCGCCTGGGGCGGCTGCGGATGGGGTCCGGGCGCGGGCTTCGCGACCGGCGTCATCGTGGGCTCGGCCATCGCCGCGCCGCAGCCCGTCATGGTCTATGGCGGTCCTCCGCCCGGCAGTGCGGTGGCCTATTGCATGCGGCGGTTCCGGTCCTACAACCCGGCCACCGGCACTTATCTGGGATATGACGGGCGGCGGCATCCCTGCCCGTGAGCGAGCGTGATATCTGTCCATGACGATGGCCCCGCCGAAGCATCGGCGCTCGGGCCCGGGAGAAGGTGATGCGTAAAAGTCTGTCCTTGCTCATTGCCGCCGGACTGCTGGCGGGCGCCGCCGCCCCGGCGGCTCAGGCGCAGGCCCTGCGGCCCATGGCGCCGGCTCTGGCCGCCGACGGCGCAACCTCCGTCACGCCGGTCCAGTGGGGCCCCGGCCCGGGCTGGGGTCCCGGCCGTCGCCCGGGCTGGGGGCCGGGACCCGGCTGGGGGCCCGGCTACGGCCCGCCGCCGCCCCGCTACTACAACAATTGCGGCTGGGGCGGCTGCAACAACAACAATGCGGGCGCCGCCGCAGCGGCCGGCCTCGTGGGCGGCCTGATTCTCGGCGCCGCCGCCGCGAGCGCGGCCCAGCAGGCCCAGCAGCCCCCGGCGGTCTATTATGCCCCCGGCCCCGCCGCCGATCCCAACTGGATCGCCTATTGCTCGGCGAAGTATCGCAGCTTCGACCCGCGCACCGGCACCTATCTGGGCTATGACGGCCTGCGCCATCCCTGCCAGTGAGCCGAGCGGGGCCGCGCGCACGGCGTGCGGCCCCCGTCCTCGCCGCGCGGATTCATAAGCCGCGCTTGGCGGGATCATCACCACATTGAATTGCCCATCCCATCCGGCAGCCGCTAAATTCAGCCGGATGCCGGATCCATGTCTCTGGCCATAACAAGAAGCGCCGAAGAGACAGGCATGCTCTCGCTTTATCTGGTGGTGGCGGCCGGAGCCGTGGTGGCCGGCTTCGTCCAGGGCATTTCCGGCTTCGGCTTCGGCCTCGTGGCCATGTCGCTCTGGGCGTGGGTGCTGGAACCCCGCCTCGCCGCCGCCCTCATCGTCTTCGCCTCGCTGATCGGCCAGTTCCTCACCGCCCACACCTTGCGGCGCGGCTTCGAGGCCCGGCTCCTCGCGCCCTATCTGCTGGGAGGCCTCGCGGGCATCCCGCTGGGCGTCATGGCCCTGCCGCACCTGGACATGGTGACGTTCCGCGCCCTTCTGGGCGGCCTTCTGGCGGTGTGGTGCCCCGCCATGCTGCTGGCGCGGCGCATCCCGCACATCCGGGGCGGTGGGCGGATCGCCGATGGCCTGACGGGTCTCGCGGGCGGGGTACTGGGCGGGCTCGGCGGCTTCACCGGCGTCATTCCGGCCTTGTGGTGCACTTTGCGCGGCTATCCCAAGCACACCCAGCGCACCATCATCCAGAGCTTCAACCTGTCCATGCTGCTGGTGACGATGATCAGCTACCTCGTGGCGGGCATCGTGACGGCGGACATGCTGCCCTTCTTCGCGGTCGTGGTGCCGGCGCTCCTCCTGCCGACGCTCATCGGCGCGCGACTCTATGCGGTCATGAGCGAGGCGCGGTTCCGCCAGCTCATCCTCGGGCTGCTCGCCGCCTCCGGCATGGCGCTTCTCGGGTCGGCAGCGTTCGAACTGCTGGCGCGGTGAGCCGCGCGGTCAGCCTGCCGCGCCCACCGCCTCGGCAAGCGACACGGCCCCCAACCCCTCCGACAAGGCATGGCCATAGAGCACCAGGCACGGCCCGGAGGCGCCCGCGTCCACGGCGCGCGCCACCTCGTCCGCCAGCCGTCCCAACGGCGCGGAGACCACCACCTGGTCGGGCCGCGTGGCGGAGAAGACCGCGAGCGCGGGCACGGACAGGTCGATGCCCGCCTCCACCAGCCGCCCCACCAGCTCGCCCAGCGTGCGGCGGGGCATGTAGACGACGGTGGTGGCGGCGGGGTCGGCCAGGGCCTTGAAGTCCAGGTCCCTGGGCAGCTTCCCGTCCCGCGCATGGGCCGTCACCAATTGCAGCCGCCGCGCATGGTCGCGATGGGTGAGCGAGGTGACGAGGCCCGCCGCCACGCCCTGGGGCGAGGAAATGCCCGGCACCACCTCCACGGGCACGCCAGCGGCGCGGCAGGCGGTGATCTCCTCCCCCGCCCGGCCGAAGATCATGGGATCGCCGCCCTTCAGGCGCACCACGCGGCGGCCTTCCCGGGCGAGCTGGACCATGAGCGCGTTGATGTCGCCCTGCTTGCAGGAGGGGCCGTAGCCGGTCTTGCCCACCAGCATCTTCTTCGCCTCGCGGCGGGCGAAATCCAGCACCTGCTGGGAGACGAGGTCGTCATAGAGCACGACCTCCGCCGATTGCAGCGCGCGCACCGCCTTGAGCGTCAGAAGCTCGGGATCGCCCGGCCCCGCGCCCACCAGCACCACCGATCCGGTCTCCGGCTGGGCGCGACGCGCCTCCAGCGCCTCGAACAGCGCGCGCCGGTCCGCCTCCCCCGGCTCGCGCCCGGGCTCGGCCATGGCGCGGGCGGCGAACCCCTCCCAGAAGGCGCGGCGCGCCTGGAAGGACAGGTTGAGCGCGGACACAGAAGCCCGCCAGTCCTGCGCCGCCTGCGCCCAGCGCTTGAAGCCCTTGGGCAGGATGGCCTCGATCTTGGCGCGGATGGCCTGCCCGAAGACCGGCGCCGCCCCGTCCGTGGAGATGCCCACCACCAAGGGCGAGCGGTTGACGATGGCGCCGAAGGCGAAGTCGCAGAAGGCGGGGCGGTCCACCACGTTCACCGGCACCCCGGCCGCGCGGGCGGCGGCGGCGAAGCGGGCGGCCTCGTCCTCGTCATGCGCATCGCAGATGGCGAGCGCGGCGCCCGAGAGATCGGCCGGTGTCCAGGCGCGCTGCTCCAGCACCACGGCGCCGCCGGGCGCATCGCCCGCCAGCGCCGCCATTTCGGCGCAGGGCTCGGCCGCGAGCACGCGCACCTGCGCCCCTGCGGCGGAGAGCAGCTCCGCCTTCCACACCGCCGGCTCGCCGCCGCCCGCCACCACCACCGTCTTGCCTGCCAGGGCGAAGAAGACCGGCAGGCGGGCAAGCGCCTCCATGCGCCCGCCCTGCTTCTCGCGGGGCGCGCGGGTGGAGGGGGTGTCGTCGGCCGGAGGGGCCATCATCGGTTCCGTATCCCGGTCCGTCATGCCGGGCTTGACCCGGGCATCCACGTCCATGCGTTAAGGACACCTGTCGGAACTCCGTGGATCCCCGGGTCAAGCCCGGGGACGACGGCTGTTCTATCGGTGCTGTTCGATCGTCAATGTGAGCGCACGCGCCCGCTTCGGCAAGACGGACGCCCCGCGCGGGGGGTCAGTGCGCCTCTTCCCAGTTCGCGGCGGCCCGCGCGTCCACCTTCAGCGGCACGGCGAGGGCGACGGCGGGCAGGCTCGCCTGCTCCATCACCGCGCGCACCACGGGCAGCGTCGCCTCCGCCTCCGCCTCGGGCACCTCGAACACCAGTTCGTCGTGCACCTGCAGCAGCATGCGGGCGGAGAGCTTCGCCTTGGCCAGTGCCGGCTCCATGCGGACCATGGCGCGGCGGATGATGTCCGCCGCCGTCCCCTGGAGGCGGGCATTGATGGCGGCCCGCTCGTTGAACGCCCGCACGGACGGGTTGGAGGCCGCGATGTCGGGATAGTGGCAGCGCCGCCCGAACAGGGTGGTCACGTAGCCATGCTCCCGGCAGAAGGCCTTGGTCTCGTCCATATAGGCGCGGATGCCGGGGAAGCGCTCGAAATAGCGGCGGATATAGAGGCCCGCTTCCTCGCGCGGAATGCCGAGCTGGTTGGCGAGGCCGAAGGCGGAGATGCCGTAGATGATGCCGAAATTGATGGCCTTCGCCCGGCGACGCACCTCGCTGGGCATGCCTTCCACCGGCACGCCGAACATTTCCGACGCCGTCATGGCATGGATGTCCAGCCCGTCCTGGAACGCCTGCCGCAGGCTCGGGATCTCCGCGATCTCGGCCAGCAGCCGCAGCTCGATCTGCGAATAGTCGGCGGACACCAGAAGGTTGCCCGGCTCCGCCACGAAGGCGCGGCGGATGCGGCGGCCTTCCTCGGTGCGGATGGGGATGTTCTGGAGGTTCGGCTCGGAGGACGAGAGCCGCCCCGTTGTGGTGGCCGCCAGCGCATAGGCCGTGTGCACCCGGTTGGTGCGCGGGTTCACATAGGCGGGCAGCGCATCCGTATAGGTGGAGCGCAGCTTGGAGAGCTGGCGCCAGTCGAGGATCTTCTTGGGCAGTTCGTGACCGGCCTCGGCCAGTTCCTCCAGCACGTTGGCCTTGGTGGACCATGCGCCCGTGGGGGTCTTGGTGGCGCCCGGCAGGCCCATGCGGCCGAACAGGATGTCGCCGATCTGCTTGGGCGAGCCCACATTGAGCCGCTCGCCCGCCAGTTCCGCGATCTCGTCCTCGATGCGCGCGGCGCCTTGGGCGAACTCGACGGACAGGCGCGAGAGCATGGCCCGGTCGATGGAGACGCCCCGCGCCTCCATGCGCCCGAGCACGGGGATCAACGGGCGCTCCAGCGTCTCGTAGACGGTGGTCATGCCTTCCGCCGGAAGGCGCGGCTTCAGCACCTGCCACAGGCGCAGCGTCACGTCCGCATCCTCGGCGGCATAGGCGGTGGCGGTGTCCAGCGGCACCTTGTCGAAGGTGATCTGCGCCTTGCCCTTGCCCGCCACCTCCGTGAAGGCGATGGGCTGGTGGCCGAGATGGCGCACCGAGAGGTCGTCCATGCCATGGTTCCCGCGCCCGGCATCGAGCGCATAGGACATGCACATGGTGCATTCGATGGGGCCCACAATGATGCCATGGCGGGCGAGGATCGCCGCGTCATACTTCACATTGTGCCCGATCTTCAGCGTGCCCTTCTCCTCCAGCATGGCCTTCAGCACGGCCAGGGCCTCGGAGAACGGGATCTGGCCGGGCAGCCGCCCCTCGCTGAACAGGCCGTCGCCCGCGCCCACATGGGCGAGCGGGATGTAGCAGGCCTCGTTGGGCGACAGCGCCAGGGAGACGCCCACGAGGTCCGCCTGCTGGGCGTCGACGCCCGTGGTCTCGGTGTCGAAGGCGACGAAGCCCTGGTCCACCGCCTTCGCGCACCACGCCTTCAGCTCGGCGAGGTCCATGACGGTGCGGTAGAGGCTGCGGTCCACCTTGGCGGCGCGCGCCGCCTGCGCCCGCTGGGCGGCGAGGTCGGCGGGAGAGGCGATATCGGGCCGCCCGGGCAGCGGGGCCGCGGCGGGCGCGGGCGTGTCGCCCGGTTCGGCCAGCGGCGGCGCGAAGCCGGAGGGCGCGCCGGGCGCGAGCGCCGGATCCGCCTCGATCTCGCCCGCCTCAACCCCGAACGCCTCGGCAGCGCGGCGGGTGATGGTGGTGAATTCCATGGCCTTGAGGAAGGCGATGAGGCGACGGCCGTCCGGGTTCTCCAGGACGAGATTCTCCAGCGGCACCTCCACCGGCACGTCCTGCACCAGCGTCACCAGGGTCTTGGAGATGCGCGCCTTGTCCTGGTTCTCCTCCAGGGACTGGCGGCGCTTGGGCTGCTTGATCTCCGCCGTCCGGGCCAGCAGCGCGTCCAGCGAGCCGTATTCCTGGATCAGCGCGGAGGCGGTCTTGATGCCGATGCCCGGCACGCCGGGGACATTGTCGGTGGAATCACCCGCGAGCGCCTGCACGTCCGTCACCTGCGCCGGCGGCACGCCGAAATAGTCCAGCACCTCCGGCACGCCGATGCGCCGCTCCGGCCGCGCGCCGCGCCCACCCGCCTCGCCGGAGGCGGGGTCGTACATGCTCACCCGCTCGCCGACGATCTGCATCAGGTCCTTGTCGGCGGAGACCACGAGCACGTCGGCGCCCGCTTCGGCGGCCTGCCGGGCATAGGTGGCGATGAGGTCGTCCGCCTCGTAGCGGGCCATCTCCACGGGGATGAGGCCGAACGCCTTCACCGCCTCGCGCATGAGGGGGAATTGCGGGATCAGCTCCTCAGGCGGATCGGAGCGGTTGGCCTTGTAGAGCGGATACAGCTCCTTGCGGAACGAATCCTCCGACTTGTCGAAGATGATGGCGAGATGGGTGGGCCGGATGCCCACGGCGCCGTCGCGGATGAACTGGAACAGCTTGGTGCAGAACAGGCGCACCGCCCCGGTCGGCAGCCGGTCCGAGCGGAAATTGTACTTCCGGTCCTGGTTGATGGACTGGAAGTAGGCGCGAAAGACGAAGGAGGATCCGTCCACGAGGAAGACATGGTCTCCCTTCCGGACGGGACGCGGGGCTGCGGACATCGGGCGTTCCATTTTATCGGCGCGCACGATGCCCGAGCGGAGGGGGCGGGACAACCCCGCCCCGAGGGCTATCCGACCGTGCGCAGCGGCTTCTCCAGGACGGCCAGCACGCGGGGCAGCTCATGCCCGCGCTTGAGGATGAGGCCGGTCTGGGAGACGACGCTGTAGGCGCCCTGCTTGCGGGCGAGGCGCGGGTCTTTCTCGATGCGGTAGAGCGGCACGTCCATGGCGCGCCGGAAGATGGAGAAGACCGCCCGGTCCTTCAGGAAATCCATCGCGTAGTCGCGCCACTCGCCCGCCGCCACCATGCGGCCGTACAGGTCGAGGATACGGTCCAGCTCACGCCGGTCGAAGGTCACGCGGACAAGGTTGGATGTGGCGGCGGAGGGGGATGAAGGAGCGCCGGAGGCTTGAGGGGTCGCGGGCGTGGCCCGCGATCCGCCACGGCTTATGGGTTCGACATCTCCCATCGGGCCTCCCAGGCGAAGCAATGACCCCGTGATGATCCTCCCCCCGTGCGCGGCTGGCAAGAGGAATGCGAAGCCGGCTCCGGGGGCGCTGTAAAGAGTGCCCCAAAGAGTGCTGCGAGAGCTCCTCCTGGGGCACTTCACGGTCTCGTCAACGGAAATCACACAATGGTCGCTTTTCGGCCCAGACCTCGCCCATGGAGGGCGGCATCTTCATATCCGTAGCAGGGCCGGTTCGCGGTTGCTCCGGTCTATCCCAGCCCCCCAGCCCCCCGGGGTGACGAGCGAACCGGCCACTGCTACGCACCATCAGAAGACTTCCCTCCAAGGCCGCTCCCCCCAGCGGCCTTTTTTTGTTGCCCGGATTTTGGCGACCGCACGCTCCTGCGAGCCTTCGTCCTGCGAAGACCCCGGCGTCGGACGCGGCGCGCGCGGATGCGCGTCCCGGTTCCCCAAACCGGGGCACGACACTCTTCGGAACGATCAGAAGATAAAGGCGGGGGGCGCGGCTTCGCCGGGGAAGGCGCGTGGCCGTCCCTATCGCACCCGCTGCGTCACCCGCACGTTGGACGGGGCGAACACATAGACCGGCACATTGGCCATGGCCTCGCCGGAGAAGCGGCTGGTGGAAAGCCCGGCCGTGGCATCGGCGGAGAAGGTGTTCGCCACCGCCACCTTGGGCGGCGCCATGAAGCTCGCGAACACGCGCAGCTCCGGCAGGCGCATGAAGGTCTCGCCGGTCAGGACCGGGCCGACGAACAGGCGGCCGAACGGGATGTCCTTGCCCTTCGGGCGCTGGAGGGCTGGGGCGGCCACCATGGACTGGGTGAGCGGGCGGCCGGGATCGAGGTCCGCAGCGGCGGGAGCGTAAGACAGGAGCGATTCCGACGACTGGCCCTGGGTGCCCCGCGTGATGACGGCCGGCAGCGGCACGGGGCCGATGCTGGCGACGACCACCGGGTCCACGGGCGCCGCCGGACGGCGCAGTGGAAGAGGAACGTTGGTGAGCGGCGCCACAACGGCCTGGGTGGCGACGATGGCGGCGGCGATCTCGGCGGGACGGGCGGTGGGCAGCGGCGCAGCGGCCAACGTGGTGACCGAAGGCGGAGCCGAGGCGACACGCACGGAGGCGGAGGCGGGCGCCTCGTCCGGCTGCGGCGCGGTGGGCTTCGTGCGGGCGGCCACCTTGGGGGCGGCCACTTCCTCCGGCGCGCTCTCTTCTTCCTCGTCCGTGGACTTCTTGAAGCTGAAGAGGCTGGCGAAGAAGCGGCGGATGCCCTCACCCGCGTCGTTGGAGGCGATCTCCACCGTGCGGCGGCTGCCTTCCAGCTCCGCCAGCGCCTCCTGATAGCGCGCCAGCGGCTTGCCGTCGGACGGGACGTGGACGGTCTTCTCGTCGGGGAACACCCGGACGAGCTGGTCGTGGGTCATGCGCGGCCAGTGGCGGATGGACCCGGTGTCCAGATGGACGAAATTGTTGCCGGGATAGAAGCCGACGCCGCCGCGCTGCATCTGCAGGCCCGCGACGCGGATGGAGGTGAGGTTCACGCCGGGCATGTAGAAGTCCATGGCCCGGCCGTGCGTGTGCTGGCTCTGCTCGGCCACCGCCTTGGAGCGGGCGCGCAGCATGGCGTTGGTGGAGGGAGAACGGTAGCCCGACAGGGCCTTGATGCCGTCCTTCGCATCCACCTCGCGATAGACCTCCCAGACGAGGTCGAACAATTCCGGGTCCATCTCCGTGGGCTCGGACTTGCGCCAGTCGCGCAGCAGCCAGGAGAGCTTCTTGAGCACCTCCTGGTCGTAGCGCCCGTCGCGCTTGAAGGTGAAGGACCCGCTCTCACCCGTATGGACGAACTCGATATTCAGAGTGCGCGTGTCGCCGTTGGCCACCGCGTTCTGGAGCGAAGAGGTTCCCGTCATCACGACGGCAAGGGCTGCGAAAACCGCCTGGCTGCACCGGCTCGTGGCCAGCGCGCGGAGGAAGGCGGGGACTCGGGGAAGCTGAGGCAATGTCGCGAACCCGGGGCTCAGGTCTATCTCTGCCGCGCACTGATAGGGCGCGCGGCGTGAAGCTCAACAGAGTCTTGCCGGGTTCGGTTAAGGGCGTGTTGACGCCCCCGCTCCCCCTTCGCCGACGGGCGACCCAAAGGGCCGTCCGCCGCTCACGCCTGTGTGACTAGAAACAGAGTATGGCAAAAACGTGCTGGGCGCCCGTGTCGGGAAAGCCACACGCAAGCCTTAACAGAGCCTTAACCATGACCGCTTGGTCGCGGCCTGCCAAGCGGGAGACGGGGTTTTGCCGCGCGCTGTCCACAATCTCGGCAGGTTGGAGGGTGTCGGAAGCGACGGGATGTCACAGAGACGACGCGGGGCTGGGCCACCTACCGACCCGGTCGCGACATGGAGGCAGGCGGCGATGACGGAACAAGGCGTGCTGAAACTCTCCATCCTGATGACGGTCGGCGTCGCGCTGTTCGGCATCGGGTTCGGAATCCTGTCCTCCTCCTTCTCCATCACGTTCGACGGCATCTATGCCCTCGCCGACGCCTCCATGAGCGTCCTCGCCCTCACGGTGGCGCGGCTCATCGACGGATACGGGCGCGCGCCGGAGGCGGGCGGGCGGCTCCGGGCGCGCTTCTCCACCGGCTTCTGGCACCTGGAGCCCATCGTGCTCGGGCTGAACGGCACGCTGCTGATGGCGGTCTCCATCTACGGCCTCGTCAACGCCGCCATCGCCATCGTGCGCGGCGGGCACGAGCTGAAGTTCGACTTCGCCATCATCTATGCGGTGGTCACGCTGTGCGCCTGCATCGCCATGGCGATCTACGCCACGCGCGCCAACCGCACGCTGCGCTCCGACTTCGTGGCGCTGGACGCCAAGGCCTGGATCATGTCCGGGGGCATCACGGCGGCGCTGCTCATCGCCTTCTCGCTGGGCGCCGCCGTGGAGGGCACGCACTTGGCGTGGATTCGCCCCTATCTGGACCCGGCGGTGCTGGGGCTGGTGTCGCTGGTCATCATCCCGCTGCCCATCCGCACGGTGCGCCAGGCGCTGGCGGACATCCTGCTCATCGCCCCGCGCGACCTCACCGACCATGTGCGGGCAGTGGCGGCGGACGCCATGAAGCGGCACGGCTTCCTGTCCTACCGCACCTATATCGCCAAGGTGGGACGGGCGAAGCAGATCGAGATCTATTTCATCGTGCCGCGCGGCCTGCCGCCGCAGCCGGTGGAATTCTGGGACCGGCTGCGGGACGAGATCGGCGACCAGATCGGCGACGAGGGGCCGGACCGCTGGCTGACCATCGCCTTCACCGCCGATCCCGAATGGGCGGAATAGGAGCCGCCCGCCGGCGTCACCGCGTGGCGGTGCGGGGCTTGCTGGAGGCCACGTGCTGCGGCCCGTCGAGGCCCAGCAATTCCTCCACCTTGGCGTCGATGCCGTAGATGTCCGGGCGGCTCACGAAGCGTCCCGAGGGTTCCACGAAGGCGGTGAAATAGACCAGGTGGACCGGGATGTGGCGCTTCAGGTTGATGTAGCGCTCCTTGCCGCCGAACATCGCGCCGATCTTCTGCTCGGTCCAGCCGTCATTGGGCATGCCCAGCGAGAAGACCACCTCCCCGAACGACAGCGGGTCCTGCACGCGCACGCAGCCATGGCTGTAGGCGCGCCGCTCGTTGGCGAACAGGCTGCGCGAGGGCGTGTCGTGCAGGTAGACCGAGTGCTGGTTCGGGAACATGAACTTGATGCGCCCGAGCGCGTTGCGCTCGCCGGGCGGCTGGCGGAACGAGTAGCCGCCGAGGCCTCCCGCCCAGTTCACCGAGCCGGGGTCCACCGCGCGCCCGCCGCGCTCGATGGTGATGCCCTGGCGGGCGAGGTAGTAGGGATCGCGCTGGAGGTTCGGCAGCATCTCCTTGCGGGCGATGCTGGGCGGCACGTTCCAGGACGGGTTCACCACCACATATTCCATGTCGTGGGTGAGCAGCGGGGTGGGCGTCTCCGGCTTGCCCACCACCACGCGCGTGTCGTGGATGACGCGGCCGTTATCGACGATGCGCACCATGTATTCGGGGATGTTCACCATCACATGGGCCTGCCCCAGGTCCCGGGGCAGCCAGCGCCAGCGCTCCATGTTGGCGATGATCTGCGCGGTGCGGTCGCGCGGGGACGCCACCTCGTTGAGGGCCGCGAGCGTGCCGACGCCCACCACGCCGTCCGCCTCCAGGCCACGGTTCGCCTGGAAGCCGCGCACGGCCTCCACCACATCGATCTCGTAGATGCGGTCATTGGCGGCGCGGCTCGGCGCGAGGCCCAGGCGCTCGCGCAGCAGCGGCACGCGCACGTCCACGTCGCCGGGCTTGATGCGCATGCCGTCCGGGATATAGGGCAGGCGCTTGGCGCCGGGGCTCGCAGGGCCCAGCGCCTCCGCCAGCTTCGCCTTGAGGGCCGCATAGCCCGCATGGGGCGGATTGTAGGCCGCGAGCGCCGCATTGGCGTCGGGCGCCGTGGCGAGCGCGTTCAGCACGCCGAGCTGGTCGGGGAAGCTGCGGGTGGGCGTCACCCCGGGCGACACGCGGGAGGGATCGAAGCGCCCCGCCTGGGCGTGGCGGGCATAGAGCAGCGCGCTCGCGGCGAGCCGCAGCTCGGCCTGGGCGAGCTGGTCGGGGTCGGTGCCGGTGAGCTTGGGCACCTTGTAGTCGGTGGGCTCCAGCCCGTCCTCGCCGGCGGCGGAGAACCGGGCCACCAGCGCCTTGCCGCGCGGCGACAGGCCCTTCTGGTCCACGAAGACCGGGGCGTTGGCGCGGGCGCCGTAGAAGGCGGCGATGGCTTCCTGGTCCTTGCCGGACGCAGGCGAGAGGAGCTGGCGCGCCAGGGCCTGGGCGACGGGCGCCAGCGGATCGGCGGGCACCACGGGCACTGCGGGCTCCGCCGCGCGCACCGGAGCGGGCGTCGTGGGAGCGGCGGGAACGGGCGCGGGAGCGGCGACCTTGGGCGCGGCGTCGAGGCCGGTAGGGGCGGCGGGAGCGGGCGGAAGCTCCACGGTCACGGCAGGGACACTGGGAACAGGAGCCGCGGGAACACTCGACGCGGGAACGCTCGCTGCCTGCGCGCTCGCGGGCGCGGCATCGAGGCCGGACGGCGCGGCTGGCTCGGGCGGAAGCTCGGCGGAAACGGTGGGGGCGGCCTGCTGGGGCGCGGCTTCGGCCGAAGCGGGCGCTTCCGCCGGGGCGGCGGCGGTGGGGGCGGAAACGCTGTTCGAGGCCCGCTCGCCGGACGCGCCCGGCTGGCCGGCCGTGTCGCCGGGGCGCGGGGCCTCGCCGGTCATGTGGGGCGGCGCGCTGTCGCCCGCCTGCAGGGGCGCCTGGTCGGCGGTCCCCATGCCGGCATATCCGGTCACAGGCTCCGTGTTCGGCTGCGCCATCGCCAGCACGGCGCTGGACGCGAGCGCAGCCACGACACAAAGAGCCTTTTTCCCATTCCCGGCCATCTGGACACTCCTCCGCGACGCCCTGCTCCAGGGTCGCCACCCGATCCTCGCACGCCCCTCACTCAAGACCGAGCTTGCCTCGGCGGGGCACGGCATCAACTCACAAACGCAGGCGCGAGCGCCTTTTTTTGGCGGCCGTCACTCTGCGGCAACGGAAAGCTCAGCCAGAGGTTCCGCACCGGGAAGCCCAAGCTCGCCGATGCGGCGGTACAGGGTGGAGCGGCCGATGCCGAGGCGGCGAGCCACCTCGCTCATGCGCCCGCCATAGAGCGACACGGCGGCGGCGATCACGTCCTTTTCCAGCTGCGCCAGGGACCGGGCATGGCCGGTCCGGTCGAGCAGCGACAGGCTGAACCCCTCCTCCGGCTCGGGCGCGACGGGGAAGGCGATGACGTTGTCCGCGCACACGGGCACCGGCGCGCGGACGGCGCGCCCGGCGGCCAGGGCATTGGCGATGGAGACCTTCAGGCGCATGGCGCCTGCGGGCTTCACCACGAAGTCCCGCGCGCCGGCCCGGAGCGCCGAATCGACCGCGTCCACCCCCGAGGGCGTCACCGCGGCCACCACCGGCACGCACAGGCCGCGCGCCTCCATGGCCCGCAGCACGCCCATGCCGTCGAGCCCGGGAAGGACCAGGTCCAGCAGGACGCAATCGAAGGGTTCGGCCTCAAGCCGCCGGAGGGCATCGTCGCCATCCTCGGCCAGGACGCAGGTATGGCCGAGGACGGCCAGGGCGGAGAGGAGGCGGCCCGCTTCCAGCGGATCGTCTTCGACAACGAGGATACGCGCGCTCATGGGACTCCGCACTCGGCTGATTCTGTGAGCTTGGCGCGGGATGGTTAAGAGAGGTCTAAAACGTGCCGGTGGCGAACCGGGCCAGGGGCACCTAGATACGGGACGGCGGCCTGCCGGGAACGTTCGCGCTTCCACGGGCCGCGTTCAGCAACTAGAACCGTTGCTCCACGGTTCGACCCGCTCCCGCCGGAGGCCCCATGCCCGTTTCCATGACGTTCGCAGCCGATCTCGCCACCGCGCCCGCCAAGGCCGATGTGCTGCCCGAATGGAATCTTGCGGACCTCTACCCCGCGATGGATTCCCCCGCCCTCGCCGCCGACCTCGAAAAGGCGGATGCGGTCTGCAAGGCGTTCGAGGAGGCCTACAAGGGCAAGCTCGCTGGCCTGCTGGCCGCCCCGGACGCGGGCGAGACGCTCGGCGCGGCGGTGAAGGCCTATGAGGGGATCGACGACCTCTTGGGCCGCATCGCCTCCTATGGCAGCCTCGTCTATGCGGGCAACACCTCCGACCCGGTGCGGGCCAAGTTCTACGGCGACATCCAGGAGCGCCTCACCGACGCCTCCACCCACCTGCTGTTCTTCACGCTGGAGCTGAACCGGCTGGACGACGCGGCCCTGGAGGCCGCCATGGCGGCGCCCGCGCTCGGCCATTACCGCCCCTGGGTGGAAGACCTGCGCAAGGACAAGCCCTACCAGCTCGAAGACAAGATCGAGCAGCTCTTCCACGAGAAGTCGAACCCCTCGCGCGGCGCCTGGAGCCGCCTGTTCGACGAGACCATGTCGAGCCTGCGCTTCAACGTGAACGGCCAGGAACTGGCCATCGAGCCCACGCTGAACCAGATGCAGGACCCCAAGGAAGAGGTCCGCAAGGCGGCCGGGCAGGCCCTGGCCGAGGTGTTCGGCAAGAATATCCGCCTGTTCACGCTGATCACCAACACCCTGGCCAAGGACAAGGAAATCTCCGACCGCTGGCGCGGCTTCACCGACGTCGCCGCCTCGCGCCACCTGGCGAACCGGGTGGAGCCGGAAGTGGTGGACGCCATGGTCTCGGCCATCCAGGATTCCTTCCCGCGCCTGTCGCACCGCTATTACCGGCTGAAGGCGAAGTGGTTCGGCAAGGACAAGCTGGAATTCTGGGACCGCAACGCCCCGCTGCCCAAGGTGGAGACCCGCGACATCGGCTGGAGCGAGGCGCGCGACACCGTGCTCGGCGCCTACGGCACCTTCTCGCCCCGCATGGCGGACATCGCCCGCACCTTCTTCGACAAGAACTGGATCGACGCGCCGGTGCGCCCCGGCAAGTCGCCGGGCGCCTTCGCCCATCCCACGGTGCCCTCGGCGCACCCCTATGTGCTGCTGAACTACCAGGGCAAGCCGCGCGACGTGATGACCCTTGCCCATGAGCTGGGCCACGGCGTGCACCAGGTGCTGGCGGGCCGCCAGGGCGCGCTCATGGCGCCGACCCCGCTGACGCTCGCGGAAACCGCCTCGGTGTTCGGCGAGATGCTCACCTTCCGCCGCCTGCTGGCCAAGGCCGAGACGCCCCAGGCCCGCAAGATCATGCTCGCCCAGAAGGTGGAGGACATGATCAACACGGTGGTGCGCCAGACCGCCTTCTATTCCTTCGAGCGCCTCGTCCATACCGAGCGGCGCAAGGGCGAGCTGACCTCCGACCAGGTGAACGCCCTGTGGATGCAGGTGCAGAGCGAGAGCCTGGGGCCGGCGATCCATCTGAGCGCGGGATACGAGACCTTCTGGGCCTATATCCCCCACTTCATCCACTCGCCCTTCTATGTCTACGCCTACGCGTTCGGCGACTGCCTCGTGAACTCGCTCTATGCGGTCTACCAGAAGGCGTCGGACGGCTTCGCGGAGCGCTATCTGGAGATGCTGGCGGCGGGCGGCACCAAGCACCACGCGGAACTTCTCGCCCCCTTCGGCCTCGACGCCCGCGACCCGGCCTTCTGGCAGACCGGCCTCACGCTCATCGACAGCATGATCACCGAGCTGGAGCAGATGGAGGCGGCTTGAGGGCGGGCCCTCGCGGCGTCCACCCCTTAGCCCGCTCCTGATTTCCCCCTCCCAACCCTCTCCCGCGTGCGAGCGACGGCTTTTCCTGCCGCGCAACGCAACACTCCCTCTCCCGCTTGCGGCGGAGGGTTGGGGAGGGGGCGGACCGGGAGCGACGCTCGAAGCTCCAGCCCCTACCGCACCAGGATCGCCCGGAAATCGTTGACGTTGGTCAGCGTCGGCCCGGTCTTCACGAGGCGGTCCAGGCGGGCGAAGAAGCTGTAGCCGTCATTGTCCGCCAGCATGTCGAGGGGCTTGAGGCCCGCCGCGGCGGCCTCACCCAGGATGGCGGCGTCGAACCAGGCGCCCGCATTGTCTTCCGTCCCGTCCACCCCGTCCGTGTCGCAGGCGATGGCGGACAGGCCCTTTTCGCCCTTCAGCGCCAGTGCGAGCGCGAGCAGGAATTCCACGTTGCGCCCGCCGCGCCCCGTGCCGCGCACCGTCACCGTGGTCTCGCCGCCGGACAGCAGCACGCCCGGCGCCGCCAGGGGCAGGCCATGGGCGGCAGCGGAGCGGGCGATGCCGGCGAACACGGTCGCCGCCTCGCGCGCCTCGCCCTCGATGGCGTCGCCCAGGATGAGCGGCGTCAGGCCGAGGTCCCGCGCCTTGGCCGCCGCAGCTTCCAGCGCCATGAGGGGCGTCGCGATCATGTGCACCTCCTGCCCCGGCAAGGGATCGCCCGAGACGGTGTTGGCGCGGATGATGGCTTCCTGGGCGGGGGTGACGGGAATGGCGAAGCGCTTCATCAGCGCCAGCACGCCCTCCGGGTCGGAGGCTTCCGGGATGGTGGGACCGGAGCCGATGGCGCCGGGATCGTCCCCCGGCACGTCGGAGATGAGATAGGTCACGCAGCGCGCGGGCGCGATGGCGGCGGCGAGGCGCCCGCCCTTGATGGCCGAGAGCGACTTGCGCACGGTGTTCATGATGCCGATGGGCGCGCCGGACTTCAGCAGCGCCTTGTTGAGCGCCTGCTTGTCCTCCAGCGACATGCCCTCCGCCGGAAGGGTCAGCAGCGCCGAGGCGCCGCCGGACATGAGGCACACCACGAGATCGTCCGGCCCCGCCGAGCGGGCAAGCTCAAGGATGCGCCGCGCCGCGTCGAAGCCTGCCGCGTCCGGCACGGGGTGGGCAGCCTCCACGATCTCGATGTGCTGCGTCTCGCACCCATGGCCGTAGCGCGTCACCACGAGCCCCTCGCAGGGGCGGCCCCATTCCGCCTCGAAGGCGCGCGCCATGCGGGCCGACGCCTTGCCGGCGCCCAGCACGATGGTCCGGCCCTTGGGCGGCTCCGGCAGGCGCCCCGCGAACTTGCCCTCGGGCAGCGCGGCGGCGAGCGCCGCTTCGAACAGGGCGCGCAGGATGTCCTGGTCGGACAGGGCTTCGGCGGATGCGTGGGAAAGATCGGCGGGCGGCATGTCGGCTCCCTCGGGCTCCTCGTTGGAACGCGGCACCAGGGGTGCCGAGGCGTGCCGGTCCCTGAGGGGCGCGGTTCTTATGGGTTCTGAGTAGCCGCCCTGCCGACGCCGATCAATGGCCGGTGGCGCGCGAAGGCGAGGCGCAGCCCCTCCGCCAGCGCTGCCGCCGCCGGGGAAAGAGGTCGGCCTGCGCGGGTGAGGAGGCCGAAGGCGCGCGTCACCACCGGCTTTTCCAGGGGGCGCGTGGCGAGCCCGGCGCGCGGGAACATGGCGAAGGTCAGTTCCGGCAGGGCCGTGACCCCGAGCCCCGCCGCCACCAGCGCCACGGCGGACGGGATCTGCTCCACCTCGAAGCGCGGCACCACCGCCACGTCGGCGGCGGCCAGCCCACCGTCCACCTGCTTGCGCACGGAGGTGGTGCGCGCCAGCGCCACGAAGGGGTGGGCACCGAGCGCGCTCCAGGGCAGCGGCCCCCGCCCGGCCAGGGGATGTCCCCGGCGCATGAGCAGGTGCACCCGGTCCGTGCCCAGCGGTTCATAGGCCAGAAGATCGCTCGCCGGCCGCATGGTGACGGCGAGGTCGGCGATGCCGTCCTCCACCAGCGCCACCGCCCGCTCGTGGAGCACGTCGCACACATTCAGCTCCGCGTCCGGAAAGGCATGGCGCAGCGCATCGGCGGCTGAGGGCAGCAGCGCCGCCGCGATGGAGGGCAGGAGCGCGATGGTCACGCGCGGCCGCCGCGCGCCGCGCGCGGCAATGTCCTGGAGCCCGGCGCGCACGTCCCGCGCCACTTCCTCCGCGAGGCCCGCCAGCGCGCGGCCCTCCTGGGTCAGGGCGAGGCGGCGGGTGGAGCGCTCGAACAGGCGCGCGCCCAATTCCCCCTCCATGCGCCGGATGGTCTCCGACAAAGCGGGCTGGGAAATGCCGAGCTGCCGCGCCGCCTCCGTGAAGCTCAGGGAACGGGCGGCGCAGGCGAAGACCTCAAGCTGGCGGACGGTGATATTCATCGGATAACCCTATGATTTTATATAGCAGCATTATTTGACGTAATGAATATCCTGCCCCAGCCTCTCCCTGCTCCGCGCAAGACGGAGACGAGGAGATGCAGGGATGGCGGGTATTTCGGCGGGTCCGGGTGCGGACCTCGTGCGCATCGGCTCGGGCGCGGGCTTCGCGGGCGACCGCACCGACGCCGCCGGTCCCGTGGTCGCTGAACTCGCGCGCCATGACGGTCCGCGCTTTCTCATTTTCGAGACCCTGGCCGAGCGCACCCTCGCCTTGTGCCAGCTCGCCCGCCGCGCGGACCCCGCCAAGGGCTACAGCCCCGCGCTGGAAAAGCTGCTGGCGCCCGTCCTGGCGGACTGCCTGACGGCCGGCATCCGGATCGTCAGCAATTTCGGCGCCGCCAATCCGCAGGCCGCCGCCGCCCGTATCGCCGATCTGGCCCGCTCGCTCGGCCATGCGCCCCGCATCGGCATCGTCACGGGCTCCGATCTCGACCCCAATCTTGCGGTGGCGGACCTTGCCGCACGGGAAGTGGGCGGCGCGCTGCTGAAGGAGCGCTCCGAAATCGTCTCGGCGGACGCCTATATCGGCGCCGCCGCCATCGCCGAGGCCCTGGAACTTGGTGCCGACATCGTGGTGACGGGCCGCGTGGCGGATCCCGCGCTCGCGCTCGGTCCGCTGCTCCACGTCTTCGGCTGGTCGCCCGAGGATTGGGACCTCTTGGCGGCGGGGACGCTCGCCGGGCACCTGCTGGAATGCGGGGCGCAGGTCTCGGGCGGCTATTTCGCCGATCCCGGCGCCAAGGACGTGCCGGATCTCGCAGACGTGGGCTTTCCCATCGCCGAGATCGGCCGCGACGGCGCCGTCACCCTCACCAAGCCGGCGGGCACGGGCGGGCGGGTGGACCGCTTCACCGTCACCGAGCAGATGCTCTACGAGATCCACGACCCCAGCGCCTACCTGACCCCCGACGTGGTGATGGACATCACCGCCGCGCGCATCGAGGACCTGGGGGCGGACCGGGTGCGTGTCACCGGCGTGCGGGGCAAGCCCCGGCCGGACACGCTGAAGGCCACCGTCTGCTTCGAGGCCGGCTATCTGGCGGAAGCGGAAATCTCCTATGCCGGCCCCAACGCCGCCGCCCGCGCCCGCCTCGCGGCGGACGTTGTGCGCGCGCGCCTCGCCCGCCGCGCGCCGGGCCTCGCCCTGCGGGTGGACGCCATCGGCATCGCCTCTGTGTTCAACGACACGGCGGGCGCGACGCTGGACGGGCTGTTCCCCGGCTCCGCAAGCGCGGACGTGCGGCTACGCTTTTCCGCCCAGTCCACGGACAAGGCGGCGCTCGACCTGATGCTGGACGAGGTGGAGGGCCTCTATTGCGCGGGCCCGGCGGGCGGGGGCGGCGTGCGCCGCCATCTCACGGCGCGCCTCGCCAGCGCCTCCTGCCTCGTGGAACGCAGCCTCACCGCGCCCCGCGCCACCCTGTTCGGAGCGGCGTCATGACCGAGACCGTCCTGCTGCACCGCCTCGCCTTCGCCCGCGCCGGGGACAAGGGCAACCGGCTCAACCTCGCCCTCGTCTGCCGCGTGCCGGAAGCGTTCGAGGCCCTGGCCGCACAGGTGACCCCCGAGCGCGTCGCCGCTCATTTCGCCGCCCGCCGCCCGACGCGGGTGGTGCGCTACGACCTGCCCAATCTCACCGCCTTCAACTTCGTTCTGGACGACGTGCTGGACGGCGGCGTGAACGCCTCGCTCGGCCTCGACGGCCACGGCAAGACCCTCTCCTTCCATCTTCTGGCCTTGCCCCTCGACCCCGACGCGGCGGTGCGCCGCGCGCTTCGGGCCCTTGAAAACGATGAAACCAAAACCTGAATATTCGGAGGAAACCCTGATGAGCATTGGATTCCCATTGAGCCGACGGGCCGCCCTGGCGGGCCTCGCCCTTGCTCTGGCGGGCGCCGCGCCCGCCTTCGCCCAGTCCTATCCCACCAAGCCCATCCGCTTCGTGGTGCCGTTTGCGGCGGGCAGCGCCACCGACACCCTCGCCCGCGTGCTGGGCCAGAACGTCTCCACCCAGCTGGGCCAGCCGGTCGTGGTGGAGAACGTGCCCGGCGCCAACGGCCAGATCGCCGCCAGCCAGGTGGCCCGCGCCGCGCCGGACGGCTACACGGTGCTGATCACCTCCAATTCCACCCACGCCTCCAACCAGGCGCTGGTGAAGAAGCTGTCCTACGACCATGTGAAGGATTTCGAGCCCATCACGAAGCTCGGCTCGATCACGCTGGCCCTGGTGGTGAACCCCTCTTTGCCGGTTAATTCCACCCAGGAGCTCATCGCCTATGCCAAGGCCAATCCCGGCAAGCTCTCCTTCGGCGCCGGCTCCACCTCCTCGCGCCTCGCGGTGGAGATGCTGAAGACGGCGGCGGGCATCGACCTCCTCTACGTGCCCTACAAGTCCAATCCCCAGGCGGTGTCCGACCTTCTCGGCGGGCAGGTGCAGGTGATGTTCGCGGACATCTCCACGACGCTGCCTTCCGCGCGGGCGGGCAAGCTGAAGGCACTGGGCGTCTCCAGCGCGGAGCGCTCGCCCCTGGCGCCGGACCTGCCCACCATGCGCGAGGCGGGCCTGAAGGACTATGAGCTGACCGCGTGGTTCGCCGCCTTCGCCCCGGCCAAGACCCCGAAGGACGTGGTGGACGTGCTCAACAAGGCCATGGTGAAGGCCATGGGCGAGAAGAGCGTGACCGACGCCCTGCTGGCGGCGGGCGTGGAGGCCTCCTCCTCCACCCCGGCGGAACTCGCCGCCTTCGTGGACACGGAGACGGTCAAGTGGGCGAAGATCACCAAGGACGCCGGCATCGAGCCGGAATGAGACCGAAGGGCCATTTGCTTGGCTCAGGGGCCTTTGGCGAAGCTCGGGCGGCGCTTGAGCGAAACCCACGCGGCGCCGGTCAAAGACCGGGGACGTTGGGATGACGTATTCCCTTTCCCGCTCGCTCCGGCGGGCGGGAAAGGTGCAAGGCGCGCGGCGAGGGCCTATATGCGGGGCATGAGCCATCCCCTCGTCTTCGACCGCGCCCTCGGCCGCCGCCGCCTCGCCCGCGCAGGCACCCTCGGCCGCGCCGATTTCCTGCTGGAGCGCACCGCCGCCGACCTCGCGGACCGGGTCGCCACGGTGAAGCGCCGCTTCGCGCAGGCGCTCGATCTCGGCACGCCCACGGATGCGGTGGCGCGGGCGCTCCGGGACCCCGCCACCTGGCTCGGCGCCCCTGCCGAGGACAGCGGTATCGACGCGCTGCACCGCGCCGCGCCGCTGGCGGGGGCCGATCTGCGCCCGGGTGACGTGGTGGCCGACGAGGAGGCCCTGCCCTTCGCGGATGCTTCGCTCGACCTCGTGGTCTCGGCCCTCGCCCTCCAGAACGTGAACGACCTGCCGGGCGCCTTCGCCCAGATCCGCCGCGCGCTGCGGCCGGACGGCCTGTTCCTCGCGGCCATGATCGGCGGGGCCAGCCTCACCGAGCTGCGCGAGGCGTTCGCCGTGGCCGAGAGCGAGACCATCGGCGGCGTCTCGCCCCGCGTCGCGCCGTTCGTGGACGTGCGGGACCTGGGCGGTCTGCTCCAGCGCGCGGGCTTCGCCCTGCCGGTGACGGACGTGGACCGGGTGACGGTCCGCTACGGCACGCCCTTCGCCCTGTTCGCGGACCTGCGGCGCATGGGGGCGTCCAACACCCTCGCGGAGCGCCGCCGGGTGCCGCTGCGCCGCGCCACCCTGCTGCGGGCGGCGGAAATCTATGCGGAGCGGTTCAGCGACCCGGACGGGCGCGTGCGGGCCACCTTCGAGATCGTCTGGCTCTCGGGCTGGGCGCCCCATGCCAGCCAGCAGAAACCGCTGAAGCCGGGCTCCGCGAAGATGAGCCTCGCCGACGCGCTGGGCGCGCGGGAAATCAAGACGGGCGAGGTGCGGTAAGTCGGACCCGCATTCCAAGACCTGCCGGGCCCTAGCTTTTCCATCCGTCTTGCCCGGGCTTGTCCCAGGCATCCACGCCTTTTCCGTTCGTCCCCCACCGGCGGAGCCCCGTGGATGGCCGGGACACGCCCGGCCATGACGGCGGTTCTAGGGGCGATCCACAGCGCGAATGTCGAACCGCCTTAAGGTCCGCCGGCCGCCGCGTCGATGCCGGCGGCGAGAGCTTCCAGGTGCGCGCGCAGGCGGTTCATGTCGCCGGCGGGCAGCAGGGCTGCATATTCCTCTTCCACCACCCGGCTCAGCCGCACCAGCTCCCGCGACGCCGCCTCGCCGCGCGCCGTGAGGCGCGCCAGCTTGGCCCGCCCGTCCGCCGGGTCCGGCATCACCTCCAGATAGCCGAGCCCCGCGAGGCTCTCCACCAGATAGGCCATGCCCTGCTTGGTCATGTGGGCGCGCTCGGCCAGATCACTCACCCGCGAGCCGCCCCCCGATATGGTGCGGAACACGCTGGAATGGGCGCGCCGGATATCGCCGAAGCCGCCGGCGGCAAGGCGGCCATAGACCGTCTCCGACAATTGCTCATACGCATGGCGCAGCAGATAGCCCAGGGTGCGCTGGGCTTCCGAGATGTTGGACCCCGTCATGGCGCCTCCTTGACAGATGGACAGAACACCTGTCTATAAAAGACAGACATTCTGTCTAAATCAAGAGGAGCACGTGATGGACGGGGTCGGGGCGAATGGGGCGCTGAACGTGGTGAGCCCAAGCGGTGCGGGGCGGTTCGAGCGCATCCTGGGGGTGCACCAGATCTACAAGCTGGAGCCCCATCAATCGGCGGGCACGCTCGCCTGCATCGAAGTGACGGTGCCGGTGGGTCACGGCATTCCGCCCCACCGCCACGGAGCGGAGGACGAGTGCTTCTACGTGCTCGACGGCGCCATCCGCTTCACGGGCGAGGACTGCCCCGGCGGAACCATGCTCATGGAAACGGGCGGCTTCTTCTTCGGCCCGCGCGGCCGGGTGCACGGCTTCTCCAATCCGGGACCGGGCGAGGCGAAGCTGCTGGTAATCGCGACCCCCGGCACCGGCCTCACCGCCATGTTCGGAAAACTGTCCGAGATCACCGAGCGGGGCCTGGAAAACCTGGATTTCGGCGAGGTGGCGGCCACCTGCGGCACCTACGGCATCGACTTCGTCCAGCCCGCCTGACGGCCCGGCCTCAGCCGCCGTGCCGGTCGAGGAAAGCCTCGATGGGGAGAGACCGGAAATCCTCCAGCGCGGCACGCAGCCGCGCATGGTCCCAGTCCCACCAGCCGAGCGCCTGGAGGCGCGCCGCCACGGGCTCGGGAAAGCGCATCTTCACCACCCGCGCGGGCACCCCGGCCACCACCGCATAGGCGGGCACGTCCCGGCTCACCACGGCGCCCCCCGCCACCACCGAACCGGTGCCGACGCTGCGCCCGGGCAGGATGATGGCGCCGTGGCCCACCCACACGTCATGGCCGAGCGTCACGGGATGGGCGCGCCGCCAGGCGAAGAAGTCGTCCTCGTCCTGCGCGTCGTCGAAATAGGCGGCGGCGCGATAGGTGAAATGGCTCTGGCTCGCCCGCCACATGGGATGGTTGCCGGGATTGAGGCGCGTGAGCGCCGCGATGGAGCAGAACTTGCCGATCCGCGCATAGGCGATGTCGGAATCGTGCTCCACGTAGGAATAGTCCCCCATCTCCACCTCGTGGAGGCGCACCCGCGGTCCGACCTGCGTGTAGCGGCCGAGACGGGTGTCGGTCAGATGGGCGGTGGGATCCACCGTGGGCGCGACGCCGAGGCGCTGCATGGGCTCAGGCCTCCCGCAGGGGCGCGCGGTGGAGGATGCGGAACCGCCCCCCCGGCTCCGCCTGCCGGAACACGCACAGGTCGGCGATGGCGACGGGCAAGTGCGCGCTCGCCACCGCATAGGCATCGCACAGCGCGTTGACCGCGTGCGGGCGCTGATCCTCGCTCAGCGGCCCGGTGAGCGTCATGTGGAAGCGGAAATCCTCGAACACATAGGGATAGCCGTAGCGCTCCAGATGATCCCGCTGGCGCGCGGAGAGGTCGTCCGGACGGCGCCGGGCGATCTCGGCGGGGGTGAGCGGCGCCCGCAGGCGGTCCAGTTCCGCCACCGCCTCGTCCGCGAGCGCCGTGAGCGCGGGCAGCGGCAGCCCGGGCGTCAGCGCCACGAAGGACCCGAGCGCGGCGACTTCGAGCCCGGCCAGTTCGAAGGCATGATGCCCGCCCGCGAATGCGTCCACCCCGGCGATCAGGTCCGGCTCCGTGAGCCCGTCGGCGAGGCGGAACGGCGCCTTCAGCGTGCCGTGGAAGCCGTAGCGGCGGGGCTCGGCGGTCAGGTCCCGCCAGGTCTCGGCATCGAAGCCGGAGAGATCCGGGGCGCACAGGTCCTCACCCGTGGCCGCGTCATAGCCGATGACGCGCGAGCCGAAGGACCAGAGGAAGCTCTCGGGCGGCGGCGCGAGATAGAGGGCATAGCGCGCGGTCACGGGGCACCTCGTGGCATCGGCGCGGCCGGAAGGCCCGCCCTTGCCTTTCCTGGCGCCCGCCCGCGCTCCGGTCAAGGTGGCGCGGCGTCAGAACGCGCGCGCGCCCTCCACCATCACCTCGCGCACCACCGGCGTGCCCTCCACGAAGCGGAAGCGCAGCAGGTCCGCCCGCAGCCCCGGCGCGAGGCGCCCGCGGTCGGACAGGCCCGCCATGCGCGCGGGCGCCGCCGTCACCAGCGCCATGGCGCCCGGCAGGTCCAGCGTGCCCGCCCGCGCCAGAGCCGCCACCGCCTGGAGCAGGCTGGCGGGGACATAGTCGGACGCCAGCGCGTCCAGCAGCCCTTCGGCCGCCAGTTCCTTCATGGCGACGCCGCCGGAATGCGAGCCGCCCCGCACCACGTTGGGCCCGCCGCCGATGGTGGTGAGCCCCGCCGCGTGGGCGGCGCGCGCCGCTTCCAGCGTCGTGGGAAACTCGCTGATGCTGCACCCCGCCGCCTGCGCGTCCGCCACATGCTCGGGCGTGGTGTCGTCATGGCTGGCGCGCACGATCCGGGTCTCCCGCAGCAGGGCGGCGAGCCGGTCGAAATTGGACGCCACCGCCGCCCGGCCGCGCTCCGTGCGCTCGGCCAGTTCCGTCTCCACGTCCTCGGCGGTCTTGCCGATGCCCAGCAGGAAGGTGCGCAGATTCTCCAGGTTGCGCCATTGGCGCGTGCCCGGCGTGTGGTCCATGAGCGAGGCGAGGCCGACGCCGGGGCGCTCCAGCTCCGGCTCCACCAGCACCAGCACCTCGGGATCGGTCAGTTCGCAGCGCAGGTGGATGCGGTGGTCGGCGCGGAACAGGCCGGCATTGTCCTCCACCGCGTCCAGCATGATGCCGAACAATTCCTTGCGCACCGACTTCGCCTGGTCGAACCCGCCCGCGCAGATGGCGTCGAACACGGTGGTGACGCCCGCCGCCACGGTCTGGGCGTCATGGGCGAGGGCGGCCGCGCGGTGGTCCGGCCACACCACCTTGGGGCGCGGCACGAAATGGCTCTCCAGCGCGTCCGTATGCAGGTCGATGAGGCCGGGGGAGAGATGGTCGCCGCCGCAATCCACCGCGCCCGGCAGGTGCGAGCGCCCGGCATCCACTGCCGCGATGCGTCCGTCGCGCACATGGATGGTGCCCTCCTCCACGCGATCGTCGAGGACGAGCAGGGCGTTGGTCAGAACCATCTCGGACACGGGCATCTTCCTTGTGCGGGACGAACCGGCTCTGTCACGCCCCCGTGACGGGGACATGACGGCTCAGTGCGCCTCCGGCTTCACCTTGTAGAGCTGGAATCGCGCGCCTGCGGCTACGAGGTCGAGGCGCTCGGGATCCGGGTTGAGGTCGCCCGGCTCCGTGTAGAGCACATAGACATAATCGAAATGCTTGGGCCAGAGGTCCCAGTAGCGCGGGCCGTCCGGGGTGGGGCTGTCGGCGCTCACCTGCAATTGCTCCAGCGTGGGCGGAAACCCGTCCTCCGTGTCCACGAAGTCGCGATACGGCAGGTTGGCCCGCAGGATCTGCTTGCCCGGCACCGTGAAGGCGGTGGTCACCAGCGCTCCCTTCTCGATCATGGCGAGGCAGGCGGCGTGGACGAGGCCGAGATCCATGGGCGCGCCGCCACCGCGCGGGTCCGCATAGGCCACCAGCACCCGCGATCCCCGGCTGATCTTCGCCACGGAGGCGCGGAACCCGTCGGTCCAGGTGGTGAGGCGGTCCCACATCATCTGCACTTCCGCGACGCGGATGCACAGGAGCAGCACCAGCAGCACGGCGAAGGCCCGCCGCACCAAGCGGCTGCGCAGGTCCACCCGCACCGAGGCCAGCACCATGAAAGCGAGCGCGGTGGGAATGCGCTGGTCCGCCATGTAGGTGGCGAAGGCGGTGCGCGGCATGGCGAGGTAGACCAGCGCGCCGACGATAAGCAGGGGAATAAGGAGCGGCGCGGTGCGCATGAGGCCGTGGCGCAACGCCCACACCCCGGCGATGGCCACCGCCCCCGTGAGCCCGAAGGCCACCACGTCGTAATAGACGTTGATGATGAACTCGACGCCCGCCACCTTCCCCTGGGGCGCCCAGAAATTCTCGCCGGAGAGGCCCAGCGTCGGGCTCATGGCCAGGAGCGGCGCGGCGGCGAGAAACGGCAGGCCCGCCGCGCAGAAGGACAGGAGGCGCGGGCGCAGCGGCTCGCCGCGATGCTCCCAGATCCGCCCGATCTCGAAGGCCAGCAGGCCGATGCCGTACACGCCCAGCGCCACCAGATGGCAAAAGAACAGCGCGACAACGAACGCCACCGACACCGCATAGCGCAGCGGCCGCCCGCGCAGGCTCACCCAGGCCGCGAGCGCCAGCAAGGCGAGCCCGATGCCGAAGATGTAGTTCATCACCCCGATGAGGAAGATGCCGTTATAGAGCAGCGGGAAGGCGAGGAGCGGGGTCGCCGACCACAGGCCGAACAGCGCCCGGTTCAGGGCCAGGGTGCCGAAGGTGATGAGCGCGAAGCATCCGAGCGTGTAGATCTCGCCGGCCGCATAGACGCTGGTGAAGCGGTCGATGACCGGCACCACCAGATCCATCATCAGGTTGGGAATGATGGCCCATTCCACCGAGTAGAAGCGGGCGAGGTCCGGGTCCCGCCCGCCCTGGCCGATGACGTGCATGCGCGCCAGATGGTTCGCATAGTCCGACAGCGGCGGCACCGGATGCGTGATCACCGGAATCGCGACGATGGCGAACAGCAGCACGAACAGCAGGAGGATCGCACGCGGGCCGAGATCGGCGGGCCGGCGCGGGAAGGCGGGTCTAAGGCTCATCCAGGCGAATCCCGAGGCTGGCGCCGGTTGTGATGCGCACTGCTCTAAGCCCAATTGTGGTGGTTGCGAGGCCGTCATGGCAGCCCCGTAAGGAGAGGCATTCAGTTTTTCGCGGCAATGGTCTAAAAGGCGCCGCCCCCGTAACGAAAGACCCGCCCATGAGCGCGCAAAACCCGCTGATCGATGCGCAAGGCCAGCTCCAGGCCGAGGTGCTCACGAAGGCCCTTCCTCACATGCAGCGCTATGACGATTCCATTGTCGTGGTGAAATATGGCGGCCACGCCATGGGCGACGAGGCGGTGGCGCGGCACTTCGCCGAGGACATCGTCCTGCTGGAACAGTCCGGGGTGAACCCCGTGGTGGTCCATGGCGGCGGGCCGCAGATCGGCGCCATGCTGGAGAAGCTGGGCATCAAGTCGCACTTCGCGGCGGGCCTGCGCATCACCGACAAGGCCACGGTCGAGATCGTGGAGATGGTGCTGGCCGGCTCCATCAACAAGCAGATCGTGGGCTACATCAATGCCGCCGGCGGCAAGGCCATCGGCCTGTGCGGCAAGGACGGCAACATGGTGATCGCCAAGAAGGCGAGCCGCACCATCACCGATCCGGAGAGCCAGATCGAGCAGGCGGTGGACCTCGGCTTCGTCGGCGAGCCGGACAAGGTGGACACCACGGTGCTCGACCAGATCCTGCGCCGCGAGCTGATCCCGGTCCTCGCTCCGGTGGCGGCCGCCTCCGACGGCGGCACATACAACGTGAACGCGGACACCTTCGCCGGCGCGATCGCCGGGGCGCTGGGCGCCAAGCGGCTGCTCATGCTCACGGACGTGCCCGGCGTGCTGGACAAGAACAAGCAGCTCATCCCCGAGCTGACCATCGCCGAGGCGCGGCGGCTGATCGCGGACGGCACCGTGTCGGGGGGCATGATCCCCAAGGTGGAGACCTGCATCTATGCCCTGGAGCAGGGCGTGGAAGGCGTGGTCATCCTGGACGGCAAGGTGCCCCATTCGGTGCTGCTGGAACTGCTCACCGACCACGGGGCGGGTACCCTCATCACAAGGTGACCCCCATGGCGCCCGAACCGCGCGGCTTCGCCGAGGTCGAGACCTGGGTCTTCGACCTCGACAATACGCTCTATCCCGCCCAGCACGACCTCTGGACGCAGCTGGACGCGCGGATGCGGGACTATGTGGCGCGCTTCCTCGGGGTGACGCCCGAAGAAGCCTTCACGGTCCAGAAGGACTATTACCGGCGCTACGGCACCTCGCTGCGCGGGCTGATGATCGAGCACGGACTGGACCCCGCGCCGTTCCTCGCCCATGTGCACGACGTGGACCTCTCCGGCCTCGACGCCTCCCCGCGCCTCGCGGCGGCCATCGAACAGCTTCCCGGCGTCAAGCTCGTCTATACCAACGGCTCGGAGCGACACGCGCAGAACGTGTTGGACCGGCTGGGGCTCGGCGGGCATTTCGCAGCGGTGCACGACATCGTGGCGGCGGAATTCCATCCCAAGCCCACCGAGGAAGCCTACCAGCGCTTCCTGCGCGCCCACGGGGTCGCCCCCGGCCGGGCGGCCATGTTCGAGGACCTCGCCCGCAATTTGGAAGTGCCCCACCGGCTGGGCATGGCCACCGTGCTCGTGGTGCCGCCGGACGAGGCCATCGAAACCCGGCAGTCCTGGGAGTTCGAGGGCCGCGAGGCCGCCTATGTGGATCATGTGACCCATGATCTGGCGGGCTTCCTGGAACGGCTGGGGACGGGCGCATGAGCGAGATCCGCCCCCTCACCCCTGCCGAGGTGGACGGCGCGGTGGACTGGGCCGCGCGGGAAGGCTGGAATCCCGCCCTCCATGACGCGGCGGCCTTCCTGGCGCAGGATCCCGAGGGCTTCCTCGGCCTGTTCGAGGACGGCGACATGATCGCCTGCATCTCCGCCATGGCCTATGGCGAAGCCTTTGGTTTCATTGGCTTCTACATCTGCCGCCCGGACCGGCGCGGCGAGGGGCTGGGCCTGCGCCTCTGGCAGGCGGCCATGGACCGGCTGGGCGCGCGCACCCTCGGCCTCGACGGCGTGGTGGCGCAGCAAGACAATTACCGAAAGTCCGGCTTCGTCCTCGCCCATCGCAACATCCGCTACGGGGGACGGCCCATCAGCCTGCCCGGCGCCAGCGGCGTGGCGCGGGTGGAACGGGCGGATATTCCCGCCTTGTTCGCGTTCGATCGCGCCCATTTCGCCTTCGACCGCCCGAATTTCCTGGAACGCTGGCTTGTTCCCGAAGAGGGCACCGCCCTCGTCGCGCGCCGAGACAATGCGGTAACCGGATATGGCGTCGTCCGCCGCGCCCGGGAGGGTCACAAGATCGGCCCCCTGTTCGCGCAGGACGACGAGACCGCGCGCACCCTCTATGCCGGCCTCTCGACGGCGGCCCATGCGGCGGCGCCCGACGAACCGATCTTCCTGGACGTGCCGGAGCCCAACGCCGCCGCCCGCACCCTGGCGGAGGAGGCGGGCCTCGCCCCGGCCTTCGAGACCGCCCGCATGTATCGCGGACCGGCGCCGGACCTGCCGCTGGGGCAGATCTACGGCATCACCAGCTTCGAGCTGGGTTAGGTCCTCGACGGGCGGCCCGCCGCCATGTAAATGAACCTTACATGACCGGAAGGCACATATGAGCTGGTCGAAGTCCGACCGCGAGGGCGCCCGCGGCTATCATCACGGCAACCTTAGGGAAGCCCTGGTGCGCGCCGCCCTCGACCTCATCGGCGAGAAGGGGCCGGGCGGCTTCACCTTCGCGGAGGCCGCGCGGGCGGCGGGCGTCAGCCCGGCGGCGCCCTACCGCCATTTCAAGGACCGCGACGACCTCATGGCCGAGGTGGCGCGGCGCGGCTTCACCGCCTTCGCCGACGCCCTGGAAGCCGCCTGGGACAAGGGGCGGCCGGACCCGCGCGCGGCCCTGGAGCGGCTGGGGCGCGCCTATCTGGCCTTCGCCCGCACCGAGCCCGCCTATTACGCCGCCATGTTCGAGGCCAATGTGCCCGCCGACGCCACGCCCGAATTGCGGGCCGAGGGCGACCGGGCCTTCGGCGCCCTGCGGAATGCGGCGGAGGCGGTGGCCGCGAGCCTGCCCTCGCGCCCGCCCGCCCTCATGCTCGCCCTTCACATCTGGTCCCTGGCCCATGGCATCGCCGACCTGTTCGGGCGCGGCGACAAGGCCCGCCGCAGCCTGCCCATGCCGGCGGAAGACCTCTTGGAAGCGGGCGTCCTCATCTATCTCCAGGGCCTCGGCGCCGACCGGCGCTGAAAATCGACGGCGGCGCCCGGCGCCGCCGCTTGACAGGAAAATGCCCTGCGCCCATATATGTAAATGTAATTAACATTCACGCCGAAAGGGTTCGCCCGTGACACTCGTATCGAAACTGGATGGCCTCGGCACAGGGGCGTGGGTCGCGCTGGCGGTCCTCGGCTTCGTGTTCTGGTGGCCGGTGGGCCTGGCAATTCTCGCCTTCACCATCTTCAGCGGCCGCTTCGGCTGCGGCCATCGCATGGGCCGCTGGCAGGAGAAGTTCGAGAAGATGGACCGCATGTGCGGCGGCGGCCGAGGCCCGGGCGGCAACGGCTTCTGGGGCCCGCCCTCCTCCGGCAACCGCGCCTTCGACGAATACCGCGCCGAGACGCTGCGCCGCCTGGAAGACGAGCAGAAGGAGTTCAAGGACTTCCTGGAACGCCTGCGCATGGCCAAGGACAAGGCCGAGTTCGACCAGTTCATGGCCGAACGCCGGCGCAACGGGACAGCCGGCGAGAGCGGGCCGGAGATTCAGCCCCAGGGTTGAGGCGGGCTGAGATCGAGACGCGACACACGATGACGAGACCGCCGGCCTTCGGGCCGGCGGTTTTGTTTTGGGGCGGCGGGTGCCGATGGCACGGCGCACCGGGTCGAAGGGGGCCTCGCTCCATCGCTAGCGGTGTGCCCTCCATAGGCGCTCCGCCTTCCC
>JACESF010000026.1 GCA_013911975.1 Hyphomicrobiales bacterium
CGGGAGAGGGAGTTCGGTTACGCGAAAGAGCGAGGGTCGTGCCTTGCTTGATGGCGAACAGAACCACCCCTCCCCCGCACGCGGGCGAGGATGCGCAATCCGCCAACAGAACGGACCCGCCAGTGAGCGACTTCCTGCAACTCGACACCGTCACCGTCCAGTTCGGCGCGCTGAAAGCCGTCGACAGCGTGTCGATCCGCGTTCGCGAGGGCGAGCGGCGGGCCATCATCGGCCCCAACGGTGCCGGGAAGACCACCCTGTTCAACGCCATCACCGGCGTCGTGCGGGCCACGTCCGGGCGCATCCTGTTCAAGGGCTCGGACGTGACGCGCGCGCCCATCCACGAGCGGGCGAAGCGCGGCATGAGCCGCACCTTCCAGATCACCAACCTCTTCCCCAACCTCACCGTGGCGGAGAACATGCGCCTCGCGCTGCGCGGGCTCTCGCCGCGCAAGTTCTCCATGTTCGGCGCCAATGTGCTGACCGGCGAGGAAGCGGACCGCGCCGGGCAGGCGCTGGAAATCTCGCGCCTCCATTCGCGCCAGAACACCACCGTGAAGGAAATGTCCTACGGCGAGCAGCGCCAGCTTGAGATGGCCATGGCGCTGGTCGCCCAGCCCAAACTGCTGCTGCTGGACGAGCCCGCCGCCGGCCTCTCCCCCGCCGAGCGCGTCGTCGTTTCGGACATCGTCCGCGCGCTGCCGCGCGACCTCACCCTCGTGCTCATCGAGCACGACATGGACCTCGTTCTCTCGCTGGTGGACTACGTGACGGTGCTGAACAACGGCAAGTTGCTGGTGGAGGCGCCGCCCTCCGAGATCCGTGTGAACAAGGACGTCCAGGACGTCTATCTGGGCAAGGCGCGCCACGATGCTTGAGGTCAGCGACATCCATTCCTATTACGGCGAGGCCCATGTGCTGCACGGGGCCACGCTCACTGTGGGCAAGAGCGAGGTGGTCGCGCTGCTGGGGCGCAACGGCATGGGCAAGACCACGCTCATCCGTTCCGTCATGGGCGTCTCGCCGCCCGGCGTGCGCGCGGGCAGCGTGACCTTCAAGGGCCAGCCCATCCTCGGCCTCGCCCCGCATCTCATCGCCAAGCTGGGCGTGGGCTACGTGCCCCAGGGACGGCGCCTGTTCCCCTCGCTCACCGTCACCGAGCACCTCACCGTGCTGAAGCCCGCCAGCGCCACCCATGGCTGGACCGTGGCCAAGGCGTTCGAATTCTTCCCGCGCCTCGCCGAGCGCCGCCACCATCGCGGCAACCAATTGTCCGGCGGCGAGCGGCAGATGCTGGCGGTGGCCCGCGCGCTGATGATCGACCCGGAGCTGATCCTCATGGACGAGCCCTCCGAGGGCCTCGCGCCGGTGATGGTGCAGCACCTGGAAGGCATCATCGAGCAATTGAAGGCGGCGGGCCTCTCCATCTTGCTGGTGGAGCAGAATCTCTACAGCGCCCTGGCGGTATCGGACCGCGTCTACATCCTGGAAACCGGCAAGGTGGTGCACCACGCCACCGCCGCCGAGATCGGCAAGGAGCCGGAGACGCTGACCCGCTTCCTGGGCGTGCACTGACATGAGCGAGAGCGAAGCAACGCGCCTGCTGCGCGACACGCAGGGCGTCACCGTGGACGCCGCCGAGGCCGAGGCGGCGCTCGCCGTCGCGCGCGCGGCGGGCGCTGCGGTGGCAAGCGCCGCTGACCAGCTCATGACCCTGGACGAGACGCCCTGGAGCTTTGACACGCTCCGCGCCCGCGTGGACGAGGGAGCCACGTCGTGAGCGCGGCGAACGAGGGTCACGCCCTGGGCGTGGTGGATGCCGCCGCGGCGGTGGCGAGCGGCGCGGTCTCCGCCGAGGCGCTGGCGAACGTCGCGCTGGAGCGGCTTGCGACGCTGGGCCCCCGCTTCAATGCCGTGGTGGCGCTGGACGCGGAACGGGCGCTGGAGGCCGCGCGCGCGGTGGACGCGGCGCGGGCACGGGGCGACGCGCTCGGCCCGTTGGCGGGCGTGCCGCTGGCGCACAAGGACCTGTTCTATCGGGCGGGGCGCACCTGCGCGGGCGGCTCGCTCATCCGCCGGGATTTCGTGCCTGACGTGACCGCCACCGTGCTGGAGCGGCTGGACGGGGCGGGCGCGCTCGATCTCGGACGGCTGCACCTCGCCGAATTCGCCCTCTCGCCCACCGGGTTCAACGCCCATGACGGGCACGGGCGCAATCCCTGGAGCCTCGACCATTGCTCCGGCGGCTCCTCCTCCGGATCCGGCGCGGCGGTGGCCGCGCGGCTGGTGAGCGGCGCGCTCGGCTCGGACACGGGCGGGTCCATCCGCCATCCGGCGGCCATGTGCGGCATTACGGGCCTGAAGCCCACCCATGGGCTCGTGCCGCTGTTCGGCGCCATGCCGCTGGCGCCCTCCCTGGACACGCTCGGCCCCCTCGCCCGCAGCGCGCGGGACGCGGCGCGGCTCCTCACCGTCATCGCCGGCCCCGATGCGCGCGACGCCTCCACCCTGGCGGCGCCGGTGCGCGACTATGAGGCGGGGCTCGACGGGGATCTCTCCGGCCTCACGGTCGCCGTGCCCGCCGGCTACTACCGCGACGCGGCCACGCCCGAGATCCTGGCGCTGCAGGATGCGAGCCTGGACGTGCTGAAGGCGCGCGGCGCGCGGGTGATCGAGACCGGCGTCCCCGACATGAGCGTGCTCAATGCCATGATGCAGCTCGTCATGGGCGTGGAGGCGGCGGCGCTGCACCGCCGCTGGCTCCAGGAGCGGCCGCAGGATTACGGCGCGCAGGTGCGGGCCCGCATCCTGCCCGGCCTCGCCTATCCCGCCACCCGCTATGCGGAGGCGCTCATGCTCCGCGCGAAGCTGGCGCGCGAATGGCTGGACACGGCCATGGACGGGGCGGACATGGTGCATGTGCCCACCCTCGCCGTGCCGGTGCCCACCATCGCCGAGACCACGGAAGGCGCACCCGCCGACATCGCCGCCGCCATCGGCCGCGTGACCCATTGCACCCGCGCCGTGAACTATCTCGGCCTGCCCTCGCTCAGCGTGCCCTGCGGCTTCACCGCCAGCGGGATGCCCGCCGCCTTCCAGCTCGTGGGCCGCCCGTTCGGCGAGGCCGCGCTGCTGAAGGCGGGCGACGCCTACCAGCGCGACACCGCCTTCCATCTCGCCCTTCCCCCGGGCTGCTGAGGGGGCGGGCGCCCCCTGCGGCTTTATTGGGCTCGAAAGCGCCATCAGGGCAGCTTAGGCTCCATCTTTGCCGTGCGCGGGGCGCGCGGACGAGATGTGAGGGCCATCATGAAGGTTGTGATCCTGGGGTCGGGTGTCATCGGTGTCACGCTTGCCTATTACCTCGCCGAGGACGGCCACGAGGTGGAGGTGGTGGACCGGCAGAGCGGGCCCGCCCTGGAGACCAGCTTCGGCAATGCGGGCGAGGTCTCGCCCGGCTATTCCTCCCCCTGGGCGGGGCCGGGGCTGCCGCTGAAGGCCATCAAGTGGCTGGCCATGGAACATGCGCCGCTGGTGGTGCGCTGGACGCGCATGAACCCGGCCATGGCCGTCTTCGGCCTCAAGCTGCTGCGCAACTGCACCACCCACCGCTACGAGGTGAACAAGGGGCGCATGGTGCGCATCGCGGAATACAGCCGCGACTGTCTCGTGGCGCTGCGCCAGAAGACCGGCCTGCACTATGACGCGCGCATGCAGGGCACGCTGCAACTGTTCCGCACCCAGGAGCAGATGGACCATATCCACGGCGACACGGAAGTGCTCGACCGCTACGGAGTGCCCTACGAGGTGCTGGACCCGGCGGGCTGCATCGCGGTGGAGCCGGCGCTGGCGCGGGTGCGAGAGAAGTTCGTGGGCGGCCTGCGCCTGCCCCATGACGAGACCGGCGACTGCTTCAAGTTCACCAATGCCCTCGCGGAGCTGGCGGCGGCCAAGGGCGTGCGCTTCACCTTCGGGCGCACCATCCTCTCCATCGAGCAGGAGAAGGGCACCATCACGGGCGTCGTCACCGATGCGGGGCGCGTCGTCGCGGACGCCTATGTGATGGCGCTCGGCTCCTATTCCCCGCGCTTCCTCAAGCCGCTCGGCATCCATGTGCCGATCTATCCGGTGAAGGGCTATTCGCTCACGGTTCCCATCACCGACCCGGCCGGCGCGCCGGAATCCACGGTGATGGACGAGACCTTCAAGGTGGCCGTCACCCGGCTCGGCGACCGCATCCGCATCGGCGGCACGGCGGAGCTGACCGGCTTCGACCTGACACTCCACCCCGAGCGCCGCGCCACCCTGGAGCATGTGGTGGGCGACCTCTTTCCCGACGGCGGCGAGGGCAAGGCGGGCACCTTCTGGACCGGCCTGCGCCCCATGACGCCGGACGGCACGCCGCTGCTCGGCCCCACCCGCTACCCCAACCTGCACCTCGCCACCGGCCACGGCACGCTGGGCTGGACCATGGCGGCGGGCACCGGCCGGGCCATGGCGGACCTGCTCTCTGGCCGCAAGCCGGAGATCGACATGGACGGTCTCACCATCGCCCGCTACGGGTGAGCCGCCCGCGCCAACCGCCGCGCGCGCCGGGTTTTCCGCTGCGCGCGGCGAAGTCCTTTCGAAATTTAATGTAATAAAACAAATCGAGACAGGTCACGCGGCACGCATATATCTTCGGTTAGATCCAGATACTGCACACGGATCTTACGAGCCTCCGATGACTTTCAGAGATGCGTTGAAGACCATTCTGATTTACGGAGGCGCCTGCCTCCTCTCCCTCGCGCCCGCGGCCGCTCAATCGGGGGGAGCGCAGTCTTCCCAGGCAGACGGAGCCTCCAACGAGACCCGCTACGGCTCCTGGACCTTCTTCGCCCGGACCGATCCGCAATCCAAGAAGACCGAATACACCATCTACAATCCGGCCCAGAAGGTGGAGAATGTGGCGCTGATGTTCCGCTGCACCCCGAACGGGCTGTGGGGCTTCATCTTCGACGGTGCGCAGCACAAGGCCGGGGCGCCCTACAAGGTCAGCTTCAAGTTCGACAACAAGACCACCAAGGCGGTGGAAGCGGCGGCGGGGGACGGCGACCCCGTCATCCTGTTGCGCATTACCGACGACCTGATGGGCAACCTCGCCCGGGCGCGGGCCTTCTCCATCACCGCCAGCGGCGAGGGCGCGGCGAAGACCTACGGTTTCGACAATGCGGAAGCCCAGTCGGTCTTCCTTCTGTTCGCCCACAATTGCCAGGAATGAGAGGGACGGCCGTCGCCGGCCGCTCCCTCAAAGCGCGTGAGGCGGCCTCACTTCCGGCCCGTGGTGCGCACGGTGCCCCGGCTCACATGCTTCTCGGCCCAGCGGGCGAGGCGCACGAAGGGCAGGCCCAGCAGTAGGTAGACCGCCGCCACCAGGAGACCGGTGCCGAAATAGTCGTAATAGGTGGTGGAGATCTGCTCGTAGGTCTTGGTCAGTTCCACCAGCGAGATCACCGAGACCAGGGAGGAATCCTTGATCAGCGAGATGAAGTCGTTGGTGGTGGGCGGGAGCACGATGCGCGCCGCCTGGGGAATGATGACGTGCCGCAGGGACTGGCGCTCGGTCATGTTGAGCGCGATGGCGGTTTCCATCTGGTGGCGCGGAATGGCCAGCAGGCCGGCGCGGTAGTTTTCCGCCTCATAGGCCGCGTAGTTCAGCCCCAGCGCCAGCACGCCCGCCACGAACGGATCGAGTTGCACCCCGATCTTGGGCAGGCCGTAATAGATGAACAGCACCTGGATGAGCAGCGGCGTGCCGCGCACGATCTCGATATAGACCTGGGCGAAGCGGTCCAGCAGCGTGCCGCCATAGACCCGGCAGAGCGCCAGCGTCGCCCCCAGCGCCACCGCCAGGATCATGGCCAGGATGGAGATTTCCATGGTCATCACCGCCGCCCAGAAGAGCTGCGGCAGGAAGCGCATGTAGCGCTCGATCTGGGCCTTCCAGCCCTTGGGCTGGGTGGCGTCCACGAAATGGTCGTAGGCGGAGGGCTGCACCTGCATGGGGCGGGTGTCGCCGGTCACCTGGGCCATCATGGGCGTCCAGATGGCCCATTTGTCGAGGATCTTGCGCATCTCCCCGTCCTGGATCATCTGGGAGATGCCGCTGTTCAGCTCCGCCAGGAGCTTGGGATCGCCGCCCTTCTTTACCGCGATGCCGTATTCGATGCGGCCCACCGGCGTGCCGGTGAACTGGAGCGCATCGTCGGGCTGCGCGTAATAGACCGCGATGGGGAAATCCATCACGGTGGCGTCGATGCGCTTCAGCTTGAGATCGGAATAGGCGTCGATCTCCTCCTCATAGGAGCGCACGTCGATGCCGCCGAAATTGCGCAGCACGCGCTCCATCTGGCTGGACTTCAGCGTGCCGACGCTCTTGCCGCGCAGCTGTTCCAGGCCGGCCACCTCGGGATCGCCCTTGCGGATCACGATCTGGCCGTAGGTGACGTAATAGGGAATGGTGAAGTCGGCCGCCGCCTGATGATCGGGCGTGATTTCCAGGCCGTTGATCACCGCGTCATAGAGGCCCGCATTGAGGCCCGGGATGAGGTTGCTCCAGTCGTTCTGCACGAACTCGACGGGGCGCCCCAGCTCCTTGCCGATCTGGGCCATGATGTCGGCCTCGAACCCCACGACGAGGTCGGGATCGGCCGGGTCCTTGAAGGTGTAGGGCGCGCCGGAGGTGGCATCGCCGCCATAGCGGATGGTGGGTCCGCCATATTGGGGCGCGGCGGGCGCCTGGGCGTGCGCGCCGGTGAATGTCAGGAGCGCGAGAAGGGCGGCGAAGACGAGGCGCATGGCGGTCCCCGGAAATGGGAGGAGTGGGATCAGACGAAGCGGCGCAGGAACTGGCGCGTGCGCGGATCCTTGGGATTGGTGAACATCGCGTCCTCGTCGGAGATCTCGACGATGTCGCCCTTCTCCATGAAGATGATGTAGTCGGAGGCGTCGCGGGCGAACCGCATCTCGTGGGTGACGCAGATCTGCGTCATGCCCTCGTTGTCCAGCTCCTTCATCACGTCCAACACCTCGTCCACGAGGCCGGGATCGAGCGCGGACGTGGGCTCGTCGTAGAGCATGATGCGGGGCGCCATGGCGAGCGCGCGGGCGATGGCGCCGCGCTGCTGCTGGCCGCCGGACAGGTTGATGGGGAAGCGGTCGCGCTGCTCGTGGAGGCCCACCTTGCGCAGCAGGCGCTCCGCGTTGGCGCGCGCCTCGTCCTCCTTCACGCCCTTCACCACCATGGGCGCCATCATCACGTTCTGGATCAGCGTCTTGTGGGGGAAGAGCTGGTATTGCTGGAACACCATGCCCACGTTCCGGCGCAGGCGGTGGGAGACCTCGCCGGGGATCTCGGGCGCGCCCACCTTGCGCTCCATGCGCACGCCGCACGCCTCGATGGCCCCGGAATCGATGGTCTCAAGGCCGTTGAGGCAGCGCAGCAGCGTGGACTTGCCGCAACCGGACGGGCCGATGATGGAGACGAGGTCGCCTTCCTCGATCTGGAAGCTGACGCCCTTGAGAATCTGGGTGGTGTCGAACGACTTGTGAACGTTCTCGACCCGCAGGATCGGCTGCATCACGTCTGTCCCCCCGCGGCGCGAAACCGCCAGCGTCCCCCCGCGTAATCACGCAGCGTGACAGTGAGGTGACAATCTTCCAATACCTCCAAAACCGCACAAGCCCCAGGGGGCGCCCGTCTGCCGCGTGTCCGGCGGCGGGCGGGCGCGGGTCCTATTCGGCGGGCACGACGGCGGGGGCCCGGCGCGCGTCCATGCGCACCGCGCCATAGGCGACCACAGCCGCCGCGAGCGGCACGAGGCCCGCCACCCAGGGGATGGCGCCGAGGCCCGGCCCATGGTCGATGACCGCCCCGCCCAACCACGCGCCGATGGCGTTGCCCAGGTTGAAGGCGGCGATGTTGAAGGAGGAGGCGAGGCTCTGGCCCGCGCCGCTCGCCTTCTCCAGCACCCACATCTGGAGCGGCGCGACGGTGGCGAAGGCGGCGGCGCCGAACAGGCCCATGGCGATGACGGCCGCGATCTTGTCGTGGATGGCGAAGGTCAGGAGGCCGAGCACGAGCGCGAGGGCGAACAGGGTGCCGAACACGGTGGGCACCAGCCGCCGGTCGGCGAGCCGCCCGCCCAGGAGGTTACCCACCACGAGGCCGCCCCCGAACACCAGCAGGATGGGCGAGACCGCCGCCTCCGAGAAGCCGGTGATCTGCGTCAGAATGGGCGCCACATAGGTGAAGCCCGCGAACACGCCCACCCAGCTCAGCACCGTGGTGAGAAGGCCCAGCAGCAGCGCGGGGCGGGTCAGCACGGCGAGGTCCGCCTTCAGGCTGCTCTGTTCCTCCTGCGCACCCGTGTCCTTGGGCACCAGGAGCGCGATGACCGCGACCGCCAGAACGCCGATGGCCGCCACCGCCCAAAAAGTGGCGCGCCAGCCGAACGCCTGGCCGAGCCAGGTGCCGAGCGGCACGCCCAGGATGTTCGCCACCGTGAGGCCGGTGAACATGATGGCGATGGCGCTCGCCTTGCGCTCCGTGGGCACCAGGCTGGTGGCAACCACGGAGCCGACGCCGAAGAAGGTGGCGTGGGCGAACGCGGTAAGGACCCGCGCGGCCATGAGGGTCGCATAGTCCGGCGCGAGGGCGCAGGCGAGGTTGCCGAGGGTGAACACCACCATGAGCCCCACCAGCACCGCCTTGCGGGGCCAGCGCGCCGTGAGGATGGTGAGCAGCGGCGCCCCCACCACCACGCCGAGCGCATAGCCCGAGATGAGCAGGCCCGCGGCGGAGATGGAGACGTGGAGGTCGGCACTCACCTCCAGGAGGAGGCCCATGATGACGAATTCGGTGACGCCGATTCCGAAGGCCCCGGCGGTGAGGGCGTAGAGCGCGATGGGCATGGAGATAGTCCGCGAAATGAAGCCGTGGGCGGGCGTGGGCCGGCCCTTTCGCGTTGCAACATGGCCTGTGGCCCGTCTTTGAACTATCCTGATGAAATGCACATCATCTGTGAGATGAATTCATAATGGCGCGCCTCGACGTGAATCGCTCCGGCGAACTGGAGGTGTTCGTGCGGGTGGTGGAGCGGGGCGGCTTTTCCGCCGCCGCCCGAACCCTGCGCATGACCCCCTCGGCGGTGAGCAAGCTCATCTCCCGCCTGGAGGCGCGGCTCGGCGCGCGGCTGGTGCAGCGCTCCACCCGCAGGCTCGAACTCACGCCCGAGGGCCGGGCCTTCTATGAGCGGGGCGTGGGCATCCTGGCGGAGTTGGAGGCGGCCGAGCGCGCCGCCTCGGCGAGCGAGCTGGCGGCGGGGCATTTGAAGGTGACGACCCATGTGCCCTTCGGCGTCGGCTTCCTCCTGCCCGCTTTGCCCGCCTTCCTCGCTGCCCACCCGCGCGTGAGCGTGGAGGCGGTGCTGACCGACAAGGTGGTGGACCTGCTGGAAGACCGCACGGACATCGCGGTGCGCTCCGGCCCGCTGAAAAGCTCCCGCCTCGTCGCCCGCAAGCTGGGCGAGACGCGCATGGTGATCGTGGGGTCGCCCGCCTATCTCGCGCGCACAGGCACGCCGGAAGCGCCGGGCGACCTGGAACGGCACAACCGGCTCGCCTTCTGCTATGCGCGGGAGAATGACGGCTGGCCGCTGCGCCTGCCGGGCGGGGAGAGCCGCCATATCCCCTCGGGCAACGCCACGGTGAATGACGGCGAATCGCTGCGCCGGCTCGCCGTGGAGGGGCTCGGCCTCGCGCGGCTCGGGGTGTTCCAGGTGGCGGCCGACATTGCGGCCGGGCGGCTCGCCCCCGTGCTGGAGGCCTTCAATCCCGGCGATCTCGATCCGCTGCACGCGGTCTATATGGGCCAGGGCGGCCCCTTGCCCGCGCGGGTGAGGGCCTTCCTGGATCACCTCTCCACCCATGTGGCGCCGCGCTTCTCGGCGCTGGGGCGCGCGGACCCGTCCGCGCTTGCCGCGTCGGGACGCCTGCCGGCATGAGGAGAAGGAAACGGACGCAGCGCGCGGCCGGGGAGGTCCGGGCCGCGCGCCGTCCGGTCACGCCGCGCTGGCGGCGATGAGGTCCGCGAGGGACGGCGCCGCCACCTGGGCGCCGGTGGGGCTGATGAGGCCGCGCGCGCCGTCGAGGGCGCCCGCCTTCAGCTCCAGGCCCAGCAGGCGATGCCGGTCATAGGTGCCGGGCATCCAGAGCGCGCCGGTCTTCTCCGCAGAGAAGCCGAACCGCCCGTAATAGGGCGCATCGCCCACCAGCAGGACGGAGCCATGGCCCCGCGCGCGGGCGGAGCCGATGGCCGCCTCCATGAGCGCGCCGCCCAGGCCGCAGGTGCGGAACCAGGGATGGACCGCGAGCGGGCCCAGGAGCAGCGAGGGCTTGCCGGGGCCGGCGGTGACGTGCCACAGCCGCACCGTTCCCACGAGGCGCCCATCGGGGCCGTGGGCGGCGAGCGAGAGCCCGTCCGCGGGCAGGCGCCCCTCGCGGATGCGCTCGGACGACTTCAGGTGACGCTCCGGCATGCACAGGTCCAGCAGGGACTCGCGCGCGGTGGCCTCTTCCCATTTCTCAGCAACAATCTCAGTCATCAGCACCTCCTGTGCCATAACCGAAGGCCGAAAGACGCCGACCCGGCCGGGCATAGGCCCGGCCATCATGTCCCTTGCGAGGCGCATCCTTGCCCGGGCCACATGGCTGGGCTGCGGAAACGCCGCGCGCGGCAGGGTCGGAACGGAAGGCGTGATCTGCGGTCAGATCACGTAGGACTTCAGCGGCGGGAAGCCGTTGAAGGCCACGGCCGAATAGGTCGTGGTGTAGGCGCCGCAAGCCTCGATGAGGATCTTGTCGCCGATGGAGAGGGACACCGGCAGTTCCACCGGGGTCTTCTCGTAAAGCACGTCCGCCGAATCGCAGGTCGGGCCGGCCAGCACGCAGGGGGCGGTGTCGTCGCCGTCGCGCGGGGTGCGCAGCGGGTAGCGGATCGCCTCGTCCATGGTCTCGGCGAGGCCGCCGAACTTGCCGATGTCCAGGAACACCCAGCGCATCGTGTCGGTCTCGGCCTTCTTGGAGATCAGGACCACCTCGGTCTCGATCATGCCGGCATTGCCGACCATGCCGCGCCCGGGCTCCATGATGGTCTCGGGGATGGCGTTGCCGAAATGCCGGCGCAGGGAAGCGAAGATCGCCTCGCCATAGGCGGTCGCGGACGGCACGTCCTGCAGGTACTTCGTGGGGAAGCCACCGCCGAGATTGACCATGGAGAGCGAGATGCCGCGCTCCGCGCACTCGGCGAAGATGCCGGCGGCCGAGGCGAGCGCCTGGTCCCAGGCATGCACGTTCTTCTGCTGCGAGCCCACATGGAACGACACGCCATAGGGCTGGAGGCCCAGGCGATGGGCGTGCTCCAGCACGTCGGAGGCCATTTCCGGCACGCAGCCGAACTTGCGGGACAGCGGCCACTCGGCGCCCGCGCCGTCGCACAGGATGCGGCAGAACACCTTCGCGCGCGGGGCGACGCGGGCGATCTTCTCCACTTCCTCGTAGCAGTCCACGGCGAACAGGCGCACGCCCATCTTGTAGGCGCGCTCGATATCGCGCTCCTTCTTGATGGTGTTGCCGAACGAGATCCGCTCCGGACCGGCGCCCGCCGCGAGGGCAAGCTCGATCTCCACGACGGAGGCGGTGTCGAAGCACGAGCCCATCTCCGCCAGCGCCTTCAGGACGGCGGCGTCGGGATTCGCCTTCACGGCATAGAAGACGCGGGTGTCCGGCAGCGCGCGCGCAAACGCGGCGTAATTGGCGCGGACCACGTCCAGATCGACGACGACGCAGGGACCATCCTCACGTCGGGTCTTGAGAAACTCGCGGATGCGATCGGTCATGGAAACCTCCCCGTGACCTGAAGCCAAGTGAAGCGCGGACAGCCCGCGCGACGACAGACGGACCGGCCACCTGGCCTGTCCGGGGCACGCGCTCGCGGGAGGAAGGCGGTGTGGAAGCGCCAACATCCCGACGGGCCGTGCCCGCTTCGCCGGTCTCAAACCGGCCGCATCTTCGCGCCGAAAGCATCCCGTGCCGCGAGTCGGCGACGAGCCGACGCGAAGCATCGATGGGTTGCGCGCTTGGAGAGGGGAATCCCACTCCGCACGTCCGGCAAGAAGTAGTGCCTCTTCAGTAACGCCGGCCTTTGGAGGGCCGACCGAGACCAAAAAAGCCCTTACGTCGTTGCTTCAAGTCACGTCCCCCGCGTGAGGAGCGGGGTGGGCCGGTTCCCTCCGGCTATCGGTCGTCCTGGCAGCTTTCCGGCCTCTTGTCCGGAGTTCCACCGACCGACACGCGACCACAGGCACGTGCGAATTTGGGCAACCGCGATGTAGGAAATTTCGTCCGCCTTCGCAAGCGGCATTTTGATGAAATTCGATCCATATCGGCGCCACATTTCAGGGGGGCCTGATCAATTGCCGGGCAAGCTTTTGAGACCGCGCCCGCGCACGAGGACGCGCGCGCCGCTCGCGCACTCGTGAGGCCCGGGCTTGCGCGAGGGCCGCGCTCCATCGCCGCGCGGAGGCTTTAAGGCTTGATCGGCATCAAGGCCGGAGGCAATGTGCGCACTTAAAGATTGGAAGAATTCGCGAAAGCTCTCCTGATCTCGCGCGTTCGGCCCACCCCGCGCCCCGGGACCATAAATGAACTACGATTCCTTCTTCGCCGATGCCGTCGATGCCCTGCGCCGCGAGCGTCGGTACCGCACCTTCGCCGAGATCGAGCGTGACGCGAGCCGCTTTCCGCGCGCGCTGTGGCACTCCGCGGGCGGCCCCCGCGAGATCGTGGTGTGGTGCTCCAACGATTATCTGGGCATGGGTCGCCACCCGGTGGTGATCGAGGCCATGCGCGAGACCGCCGCCCTGCGCGGCGCGGGCGCCGGCGGCACCCGCAACATCTCCGGCAACAGCCACGAGATCGTGCAGCTCGAGCAGGAGCTGGCCGACCTCCACGGCAAGGAGCGCGGGCTGGTCTTCACCTCCGGCTACGTCTCCAACGCCACCGGCATCTCCACCATCGTGAAGCTGATTCCCGACTGCGTGGTGATCTCCGACGAGCTGAACCACAATTCCATGATCGAGGGCGTGCGCCAGGGCGGCCGCCAGAAGGTCATCTTCCGCCACAACGACCTCGCGCACCTGGAGGAGCTGCTCCAGGCGGCCGGCAACCGGCCGAAGCTCGTGGTGTTCGAGAGCGTCTATTCCATGGACGGCGACATCGCCCCCATGGCCGAGATCTGCGACCTCGCCGAGCGCTACGGCGCCATGACCTATCTGGACGAAGTCCACGCGGTGGGCATGTACGGCCCGCGCGGCGCCGGCGTCGCCGAGCGTGACGGCGTCATGGAGCGAATCGACATCATCGAGGGCACGCTGGGCAAGGCGTTCGGCGTGGTCGGCGGCTATCTCACCGGCAAGCGCGTGGTGATGGACGCGGTGCGCTCCTACGCGCCCGGCTTCATCTTCACCACCGCCCTGCCCCCGGCGGTCGCTGCGGCGGCCACCGCCTCCATCCGCCACCTCAAGACCTCCCAGGCGGAGCGCCAGGGCCAGCGCGCCCAGGTGGCCAAGGCCAAGGCGGCGCTCGCCGCCGCCGGCCTGCCCCAGATGGAGACGCCCACCCACATCATTCCGGTGATGGTGGGCGACGCGAAGGCCTGCAAGGCGGCGAGCGACGTGCTGCTCGCCGAGCACGGCATCTATATCCAGCCCATCAACTACCCCACCGTGCCGCGCGGCACGGAGCGGCTGCGCATCACCCCCACCCCGTTCCACACGGACAAGATGATCGCGCATCTCGCCGAATCGCTGAGCGACGTGTGGGCGCGCCTCGACCTGCCCCGCGTGGCGGGCCATCAGGTGCCCCTGCGGGCCGCCGCGGGCGCCAAGAGCATCGCCCTCCCCATCGCCGGCGGCTGATCGCGTGTCCTCCGCGAGGACGGATCGCTCTTCGAAAGCCCGCAGCGTCGCCGCTGCGGGCTTTGTCTTTTGCGCCGTGCTCGCCGGAGCCTGCGTCCTCACGCGGCCCGACATGGCCCAGGCGGCCCCGTCCTTCGATTGCACGAAGGCCCGCACGAAAGTGGAGAAGGCCATCTGCGCCAGCCCCGCCTTGTCCGCCCTCGACCGGCGGATCGCCGCAGCCTATGCGGGCGCCATGGCGCGCCTGGATGCCGCCGGACAGGCGGCGCTCAAGACGGATCAGCGCCTGTTTCTCGATGTCCGCGACAGCTTCTTCGGCACGCCGGACTATGATCTGAACGCCGACCTGAAGGAGCGCGCGGCGTGGCTGGAGCGGATCGACCCGTCCGCGTCCAAGGGCTGGGATGGCCTTTGGGGCAGCGTGATGGGGGAGATCACCCTCACCGACAAGGGCCGCAAGGCGGAGATCAACACGGTGGCCCTCACCCGGAGCCACCCCACCTGCACCCTCGACGCCACGACCGTCGCGGCCGGTGAGGCCCTCATCGTCGGCGGCACGCCCGCCGACCTGAAGGAGAATGACGGCTGGAGCGTGCGCCTCGCGCGGTCCGGCACCGCGCTGACGGCAGAACTTCTGCCGCCGAAAGCGGGAGACGGCAACGGTGGACCGCCCTTCTGCGGGCATATCCCCTCCATCGGCGGCGCCTTCCTGCCTCTGCGCTGATCTCTCTGACGGCACGCTGTCGGCAAAATATACTAAAAATAGTACAATCGACAGCCGCGATCGGCACTACATTTACTCATTTAAATAAAATACGTTTTCGCCATCTGCTTGCGGGAGGGCGGAAATATGAATATTGGTGATCCTATTTACTGGACAATATTAGGCGTCGCAGGTCTTTTTTGCGGACTCCTCAACACATTAGCATCGTCAGGCTCCGCTGTAAGTCTTCCGTTATTGATTGGAATACTCGGAATCAGCGAAGGCATGGCCAATGCCACAAACCGCCTCCCCGTGCTGATCGGGGCCGTGATGGCCACCTACACCTTCGCGCGGCGCGGGCAGATGGACTGGTCCGCCGCCATTCGCCTCACGCCTCCGGCCGCCCTCGGCAGCATCCTGGGCGTCCTTGCGGCCGAGGCCATGTCCGATCAGGAACTGTCCTTCATCATCGACGGCGCCGTCTTTGTCGCGCTCATCCTCGTCATGACCAAGCTCAAGAGCATCCTGGTCAAGAACCACAACCACCTGCCCACCATTCATTGGCGCGGGATGGTCGTGGTCTTCTTCGTGGGCTTCTGGCTCGGCTTCATCGTCCTGGACGGTGCCACCTATCTCATGATGGTGCTGATGCTGTTCTTCTATTACGACCTTCCGGAGGCCAACGCGCTCAAGAGCCTCCTGATCGCCGTGACCTCTTTGCTGCCCGTCCTGATGTTCGCGAATGACGGAAAGATCCTCTGGATGGAGGGTGGCGTTCTCGCCATCGGCAGCGTCCTCGGCGGATATTTGGGGGTGATCCTGTCCAACGTTCCCCAGTCCCGCAAGATCGCCGTCCGCCTGCTGGTGGCCGTCATTTCCATCGAACTGGTGCAACTGGTCTGGCATGCGACGGCGCCCTTGCGCGCCTGACCATTCCGAGGACGATAGGGAATGCCCGCGCTGCGAGCGATCGCGGCGCGGGCATTCCGCCATGCGCGAATTTCTCCTCCTGGACAGTCTCGATACCCCATGCCCCGTGTCCATGCTCTCCTGCCCACCATCGCCCTGTTCCGAGACGCGACCGAACTCCTGTTCGCCCTGGCCGAGGGGCGCCGCGCGGGAGAGCCGGACGCACCGCCCGTGCCGCCGCGCCATTTCGTGGCCGACGCGGACGAGGCCCACCGCATCGCGCTGGAGGGCCCCGCGCCCATCGTCGGCATGTCGCTGGACGACCTCATGGATTGCGCGCGCATGGCGCACCCGGCGGCGGGCGAGTTGCGGGCCTTCGCGGCGGTGCACCGGGGCTTCCTCACGCTCATGGCCGCGCCGGGCATCACGCGTCTGTCCGACCTGAAGGGCCGGCGCGTGGCCGTGGACACCGACACTGGCTATGCGAGCGCGCTGTTCGAGATCCTCGCCCGCGAGGGGCTGGCGCGCGGGCGCGACTATGACGTCGTCTATGCGGGCGCCACCAATCTGCGCTTCCAGAAACTGGTGGACGGCGCGTTCGACGCGACCCTGCTGGGCGCCCCCTTCACGCGGCTCGCCGCGGCGCGCGGCTTCGCCCCCCTGTGCTCGGTCATCGACGCCCTGGGCGGATATCAGGCCATCGTTCTCGTGGCGCACCGCTCCTGGCTCGCCGCCCATGGCGCACAGGCGCGCGCGGTGGCCGAAAGCCTGTCGGTGACCTTGGCCTGGGCGCGCGATCCAGCGAACCAGCGGCGCCGCGATGCCCTGCTGGGTGACCTCCTGCCGGGCTGCCCGGCGCCGGTGCGCGCCGCCGTCGCGGAAGACCTGTTCGGCCCCGGCAGCAACTTCGTCTGCACCCCGCGCCCCGCCGACGGCGACGTGGCGGTGGTGCTCGACCTGTTCAATGCCGGGCGGGGAACCGCCCTCGGCCGGGCGGATGTGGATGCGCTCTGGGCCGACCTGCCCTGAGCGGAAACCCGGGCGGACGCAGCCGCCCGGGTCCCGCCCGCCGGGTCAGTCGGCGGCGAGATAGGCGTATTCGGCCATGCGCTGGGGCCGGCGCACCAGTTCCGCATTCGCCTGGCCGAGCGGCTGGATGGTCCAGGTGAAGTCGGAATTCAGCGTCGCCACCATGGCATACACATTGGCGGGGAAGGCCACGTTAGCCGGGTTGCTGATATTGGTGATGTCGAGCACCTGGCCCGGCAGGAAGTTGCCGAACGCCACCCAATATTGAGGGTGGGGCGTGAAGATGGCGTTGTCGTTGGGATAGGCCTGCACCGCGAAGGTGCCCGCGCCCGACATGCCGATGCCGATGGCCGCCTGATTGGCCGGGAAGCCCGCCGACGTGTTGATGGTGAGGGACCCCGCCGAGCCGCCCGTGGCGGGCTGCTCGAAGCCGTAGGCGCCGTCCACGTAATCGAACTGGATCTTGTTCACGCCCGCCGGGTCCGCCGGAACCGACTGGCTGGCGATGAAGGTGACGCCGGGCGTGAGGACGCCGGTCTGCGACCACACGAAGGAATAGTCGATGGTCCAGGCGAAATCGACGACGGTGCCGGGCCGCGCCTGCTTGGCGAACCAGGCGAGGGACACCACGTCCGGCACGCCGATGTTCGGGTCCTGCTGGTAGCACAGGAAGGAGCGGGTGGCGGAGCTGTTGTTGATGAAGCGCAGCGTATACTTGGTCATGTTCAGTCTCCAGATGATGACGACCGTATTCATCCGCGAATGACCGCTCCGGGGCGCCTGCCGCTCCCCTCAAGGCACGCCCCGGCCCGCCCCGTTCCGCATGGCACGAGGATGCGGCGGCACGGCGCCTTTCGCCGCCTCCGGGAGGAGGCACGGCGGCGGGCGGCCGGGCTGCGATGGGCAGGATAAGTCCTTGAACGCGAACGGAACCAGGCGGCCCACGCCGGCCGGTCCCAAGGCGGGACAGGCACGGCGCCGGTGCGGTGCGGCGGGACAGGCACGCCTCAAGCGAGCCATCCGCATTCTGCACCTTTTGCGATTATCGTCAATAATTGACAACCAATAATTGTAGGAACTACCGTCCGAAGACCTGCGATGGCCGAATGAAAGGCCGTGCAAAGCGATCGAATATCACTCGATTTCTTTAGGCACCTACACAATCGCAGGCGCAAACGGGAGCTTCCGATGCCTTGGACCATCACCAATCAGCAAGCAGACCCCATGACGTTTACTCTGGACAACGGAACTGTGAGCAACGCCCAGGGCGGGCAGGCCGTGGTGGTCGCCGTGGGCGTGGCCCAGGTCGCCTATCACCGGCTCAATTATGCCCGCGTGGGCATCTGGCCGTTTCCGGACGGCCAGGCGCTGAACGCCACCTATGACGGGGGGCAGAACATCAATATCCGCAATCCCGCGACGCAGGTGACGTGCATCCTCACCTATACGCCGCCCGCCGACTGAGCCGGGCGGCCGCCGAGGCCGGGCGCGCCCGGCTTCGGCCTGCCACCGCCTCACGCCTTACGCCTCACGCGTCCGGCGGGTTGTCCGCCACCTCCTGCCAGAAATCGAGGCAGGTGCGCGCCATGCGCAGGCCGAGGTCGAGCGGCGCCATGCGGCGGCGGCCCTGGCGCTCGCTGTAATGGATCGCGATGGCCTCCAGCACCGCGATCCGCTCGCGATAGAGCCGCACCTGGTCCTGCGCCAGCGTCACCAGCGCCTCGCGGGTCATGAATTCCGAGAAGAACAATTGCAGGACCGCCATGTCCCGCATCTCGAACACCTCGCCCGGCGGGCTCACCAGCCAGCCGTCCAGCGCCGCGCGCCCGGCGGGCGTGAGGGTGTAGACCTTGCGGTGGCGCCCGCCCTCTTCCCGCTCCTCCTCCATCAGCCCCGCCGCCGTCAGGCGCTCGGGCTCGCCATAGAGCTGGGAATGGGGGAAGGGCCAGAAATAGTTCACGGAGCGCCCCGCCGCCCGCTTGAGCTGGTAGGGCGTGGACGGGCCGCGCAGCCCGATGAGCCCCAGCACCAGATAGGACACCGGGCTCAGGCGCAGGGGCGCGTCCGCCTTGAGGGAGGTCGGCTGCTTTGACATAGTCCGATTCATACCGTACGATAAAAACCGTTCCAAGGAGATCGGCCGAAACAGGCCGACGGTGGGAGGAGGTATGGCATGATCGGCGCGAAACGCACGCCGGAATTGACGCGCGCCCATTGGAGCGCCGACACGTCCGAGCCGGTGGTGGAGACCAGCATCGGCGACGCGCTGCGCCAGGCGGCCACGCTCTGGGGCGGGCGCACCGCGCTGGTGGAGGGCATCGAAGGCGGCGGACGCCGCTGGACCTATGACGCGCTCCTTGTCGATGCCGAGCGTGCCGGCCGCGCCCTCGCCGCCCGGTTCCGGCCGGGCGAGCATGTGGCCATCTTCGCCGCCAATGTGCCGGAATGGGTGCTGGCGGAATTCGGCGCCGCGCTGGCGGGCCTTACCCTCGTCACCGTCAATCCCGCCTTCCTCGCCAAGGAAGTGGCCTATGTGCTGGGCCAGTCCAAGGCGGCGGGCGTCATCGTCCAGAACACCTATCGCGGCCGCGACCTCCTCGCCGTGGTGGAGGAGGCCCGCACGGCGCTGCCCGGCCTGCGCGAGGTGATCGCGCTGGACGATTGGGACGCCCTGCTCGCAAGCGCCGACGATGCGCGCCCCCTGCCCGCCGTGGCGCCCACGGACATCGCGCAGATCCAGTACACGTCGGGCACGACCGGCTTCCCCAAGGGCGCCCAGCTCACCCATCGCGGGCTCGCCAATAACGGCCGCTTCTTCGCCCGCGCGCTGCGCGGCGGGCCGCAGGACGTGTGGGTGAACCCCATGCCCATGTTCCACACCGCCGGATGCGGGCTCGTGACCCTGGGCGCGCTCCAGACCGGCGGCGTCCACGTTCTGCCGCCCGCCTTCGACCCGGCCCTCATGCTGGCTCTGTTCGAGGCCGAGCGCGGCACGCTCATGCTCTCCGTGCCCACCATGCTCATCCGCATGCTGGACCACCCGGACGCGCAGACCCGCGACGTCGGCGCCTGGCGCCTCTCCTCGCTCGGCGGCGCGCCGGTGCCCCCCGAACTGGTGCGGCGCGCGCATGAGCGGTTCGGCGTCAAGGTGGCCATCGGCTTCGGCCAGACGGAAGCCTCGCCCTATCTCACCCACACCGTGCCCGACGATCCGCACCCCGATTGGATCGAGACCGTGGGCCCGCCCTTGCCGCAGACCGAGGTGAAGGTGGTGGATCCCGCCACGGGCGAGACGCTGAGCCTCGGCGAGACGGGCGAGATCTGCGCCCGCGCGCCGGGCGTGATGGCGGGCTATTTCGACAATCCCGGCGCCACCGCCCAGGCGCTGGACGCGGACGGCTGGCTGCATACGGGCGACCTCGGCAGCATGGATGCTCACGGCTATTGCCGCATCGAGGGCCGCCTCAAGGACATGATCATCCGCGGCGGGGAGAACATCTATCCCCGCGAGATCGAGGACATCCTCTTCACCCACCCCCATGTGGCGAGCGCCGCCGTGGTGGGCGTGCCCGACACCGAGTGGGGCGAGCAGGTGGCCGCCTTCGTCCAGGCCCGCCCCGGCGCGGCGCTGGACGAGGGGGAGCTGGCCGACTTCTGCCGCACCCATCTCGCCCCGTTCAAGGTGCCCCGCCTGTGGCGGATCGTGGAGCAGTTTCCCCAGACCGCCTCGGGGAAGATCCAGAAATTCGTGCTGCGCGACCAGTTGCGCACACCCAGCCAGGAACGTGTCTGATGGGATCGCTGAAGGGAAAGACCCTGTTCATCACCGGCGCCTCGCGGGGCATCGGCCGCGCCATCGCGCTGCGCGCCGCCGCCGACGGCGCGAACGTGGCCATCGCCTCCAAGACCTCCGACCCCCACCCCAAGCTGGTGGGCACCATCCATTCGGTGGCGCGGGAGATCGAGGAAGCGGGCGGCAGGGCGCTGCCCATCGAGATGGACGTGCGCGAGGAGGACGAGGTCGCCGCCGCCGTGGCGCGCACCGCCGAGGCGTTCGGGGGCATCGACATCCTGGTGAACAATGCCTCAGCCCTGTTCCTCGCCCGCACGCCGGACACGCCCATGAAGCGGTTCGACCTCATGCACCAGATCAATGTGCGCGGCACCTTCGCCACCACCCAGGCCTGCCATCCCTACCTGAAGCAGGCGCAGAACCCGCACGTCCTCGTCCTCTCCCCGCCCCTCACGCTGGAGCCGGACTGGTTCGCGGACCACTGTGCCTACACCATGTCCAAGTACGGCATGAGCATGTGCGTGCTGGGCATGGCGCGGGAGTTCGCGGCGGACGGCATCGCGGTGAACGCGCTCTGGCCCTCCACCATGATCGAGACCGCCGCCACCAAAGCCATGGGCGTGCCCCAGGCCGGGTGCCGGAAGACCGACATCATGTCGGATGCCGCCTACGCCATCCTCACCCGCCCGGCGCGGACCTGCACCGGCAATTTCTTCATCGACCAGGACGTGATGGAAGCCGAGGGCGTGACCGATTTCGAGCGCTACGCCGTGGTGCCCGGCACGCCGCTGGAGCGCGACCTCTTCGTCGCCTGAGCCGACCTGACCCAGGACCGATTTCGACCCGGCGGCACCACCGCCGCCGGGAGCGATGAAACGCGCCCGCGCAAGACGGGACGCGCCCATAAGGGGGAAACCATGCCAAGGACCAAGAACCGCTTTTGCCTGACGGCCGGCGCGCTGGCGCTCGGCGCCGCCCTTCTCGCCGCACCCGCCGCTGCCCAGGTGTCGGACGACGTGGTGCGCATCGGCGTGCTCAACGACCAGACCGGCCCGCTCTCCGGCTATTCCGGCCCGGGCTCGGCCATCGCCGCCCGCATGGCCGTGGAGGATTTCGGCGGCACGGTGCTCGGCAAGCCGGTGGAAGTGATCGTCGCCGACCATCGCAACCTGCCGGATGTGGCCGTCAACACCGCCCGGGAATGGTTCGACGTGAAGGGCGTGGATGTCATCTCCGACCTCACCTCCTCCACCATTGCCCTCGCCGTGCAGGGCATCGGGCGCGAGAAGGGCAAGGTCATCCTGCATGTGGGCGGCGGCACGGACCGGCTCTACGGCGCGGACTGCTCGCCCACCGGCTTCCTGTGGGTCTACGACACCTATTCCTTCGCCCGGGGCCTCGGCCTCGCGCTCACGGGCGGGCCGAGCGGCACGTGGTTCTACATCGCCTCCGACACCGCCTTCGCGAAGGCCATGGAGGCGCAGCTCACCCCCGTTATCGATGCGGCGGGCGGCAAGGTGCTGGGGGCGGTGAAGCATCCCGTGGGCACGCCGGACTTCTCCTCCTTCCTGCTCCAGGCCCAGGCCTCGGGCGCGAAGAACATCGCACTGCTGAATACCGGCGACGACACCGCCAACGCCATCAAGCAGGCCACCGAGTTCGGCCTTGCCCAGAGCGGGCAGTCGCTGGTGGGCACGGTGATCTATCTCCAGACCATCCATGCACTGGGCCTGCCCGCCGCGCAGGGCCTGAAATTCGTCACCACCTTCTACTGGGACCGCACGGAGGCCTCCCGCGCCTTCGCCAAGCGCTTCGCGGAGCGCAATGGCGGGCGCATGCCCTCCCAGGTGCAGGCGGGCATGTATTCTTCCACGCTCGCCTATCTGCGCGCGGTGAAGGCGGCGGGCACCGACGAGGGCAAGGCGGTGGCGGCCAAGATCCGCGAGCTGCCCGTGGACGACTTCTTCGCCGAGGGCGCGCGGGTTCGGGCGGACGGGCGGCTCATGAACGACCTGTTCCTCGCCACCGTGAAGACCCCCGCCCAGTCCAAGGCGCCGTGGGACTATTACACCATCACCACCCGCCTGAAGGCAGAGGACGTCATCCGCCCCCTGGCGGCCGGAAACTGCCCCTATCTGGCCAAATGACCGGACATCGTGACCGGAGGATGTGACCGGTCCCGGACCCGCCGCCCCGCGCGGCGGGCCCGTGCCAGCCAGGAGCAAGGTTCGCGGCCTAGAGAGTCGTGAACGATTGCATGGGAGGCTCAAGGTGTTCCGTTCAAAATCGAAGGATAGTGAACTCATCGAAACCTTGGGGAATTATTGCGGCGTCGGCCTTTGGGACGCCATCCTCGTCAACGAGGACGCGCTGCATCCGCAGAGCCGCTGGACCTGGACCAACGAGTTCCGCCGGCTGCTGGGATACAAGAACGAGGTCGACTTCCCCAATACCTGCCAGGCCTGGTCCGACAAGCTGCATCCCGAGGATGTGGAGAAGACCTTCGGGGCCTTCGGCCAGGCGCTGAAGCGGGTTCCCGGCAAGAAGTCGCTCTACGACACCACCTACCGCCTCAAGATGGCCGACGGCAGCTATCGCTGGTTCCGCGCCACCGGGGGCGTGGTGCATGACGGTGCGGGCAAGGCCGTGCGCGCCTGCGGATCGCTGGTGGACATCCACGAGGCCGTGCTCACCGAGGAATCCGTGCGCCGTCAGGCCGCGAGCCTCATCGAGCTCACCCGCGCCTTCGAGCGGGACATGTCTGCGCTGTCCACCACGGTGGAAGGCGCCGCGACCGAGCTGGAGGCCACCGCCCGCCAGCTTGCCTCCGCCGCCGAGGACACGTCCCGCCAGTCCATGGCCGTGTCCACCTCGGCCGAGGAAGCGGGCTCCAGCGTCACTGCCGTCGCCTCCGCCGCCGAGGAACTGAGCGCCTCCGTGGGCAATATCCGGCGCGAGCTGGAGGCGTGGGCCACCATGTCCACCGCCGCCGTGGAAGAGGCGGACTCCACCGTCAACCTGGTGGGCGAGCTGCGCAACGTGGCCGCCAGCATCGGCGACGTGGTGGAGCTGATCAACGGGCTCGCCGCACAGACCAATCTGCTCGCCCTCAACGCCACCATCGAGGCGGCGCGCGCGGGCGAGGCGGGTCGCGGCTTCGCCGTGGTGGCCAGCGAGGTGAAAGCCCTCGCCACCCAGACCGCCAGCGCCACCGCCGACATTTCCCAGAAGGTCGAGGCGATCCGCGCGTCCACCGACCGCTCGGCGGTCGCCATCGGCTCCATCTCGGGCACCATCGGCAAGATCGACAGCTCCGCCACCTCCATCACCCACGCCATCGAGCAGCAGGGCTCGGCCACGCAGGAGATCGTGCACGCGGTCCATCTGGCGGCGCGCGGCACCAGCAACGTCACCGGCAATATCGGTGGCGTGGCGCGGGCCGCCGAGACCACGGGCGCGGCGGCGACGCAGGTCCTCTCCGCCTCGGCGGAACTCTCCCAGCAGGCGGGGCGCCTGCGCCAGCAGGTCACCCAGTTCCTCGAAGGGGTGCAGCGCGCCAGCGCGGCCTGATCGCCCTTCCGCGTGACCCGCCCGCGCGGGCGGGTCCGGCCGGCCTCTACCGCCGCCCGCCCAGGAAGGTGTCCACGAACCAGCGGTCCAGGGTCATGGGCTCCTGCTGCTGCGGCGCCTGGGGCGGGGGCAGCGTGCCCACCACGGCGGCGGGCGCCTCGTCCGGCAAGGTACCGGGCGGCAGCGGCTGGCCGATGCCGAAGGATGCCGAGCGGGCGCCGCCCGGCAGGTCCGCCACCGGCACGCCCTGGAGCGCGCCCTTCATGTAGCGGCTCCAGATCTCCACCGGCAGATTGGCGCCGGACGCCTTCTTGGTGGGCGAGGAATCGTCGTTGCCCAGCCAGACGGCCGTCACGAGCCGGGCCGTGTAGCCGACGAACCAGGCATCGCGATAATCCTGCGAGGTGCCGGTCTTGCCCGCCGCCTCCCAGCCCGGCAGGTCCGCGCGGCGGCCGGTGCCGGTGATCAGCGTCTCCTGCATCATCCGGTTCATCATGCCCGCATAGGCGGGGTCCATCACCCGGCCCGGGCCGGAAGCCGCGCGGGCATAGAGAACGCGCCCGTCCGCGCCCTTCACGGCGTCGATCACATAGGGGATGACACCGATGCCGCCATTGGCAAAGGGCACATAGGCGGAGGCGAGTTCCAGCACCGAGACTTCCGACGTGCCGAGCGCGATGGAGGCGTTGGGCTCAAGCTGGGAGGCGATGCCGAGCCGGTGCGCGGTGGAGACCACCGCCTTCGGCCCCACTTCCAGCACGAGGCGCACGGACACCGTGTTGAGCGACAAAGCCAGCGCCTGCTGGAGCGTCACCGCCCCGCGATAGTCGTGGGTGGAATTCTCCGGCCGCCAGCCCTTGAGCTGGATGGGCGCGTCCTCGCGCACCGTGTCCGGCGTCAGGCCCTTTTCCAGGGCGGTGAGATAGATGAAGGGCTTGAAGGCCGAGCCCGGCTGGCGCCGCGCGGTGACGGCGCGGTTGTACTGGCTGTCCTCGTAGGACCGCCCGCCGATGAGCGCCTTCACCGCGCCGTCCGTGTCGAGGGAGACCAGCGCCCCCTGCCCCACGCCGTATTTCGCGCCGGACTTCGCCAGCGTCTCCGCGAGGCTGGCCTGCGCCTGGGCCTGCATGTTGGCGTCGATGGTGGTGCGCACCGTCACGTCGCCGGACAGTTCGCCCACGAAGGAATCGAGCTGCTCCACCACCCAGTCCGCCACATAGCCGATGGAGCCGGGCGCCGAGGGCGGGGCCACGGTGGCGGGCTTCGACAGCGCCATCGCCTGCATCTCGGGCGTGATCAGGCCCTGCTCGCGCATGGAGGCGAGCACGAGGGCGGCGCGCTCCTGCGCGGCCTTCAGGTTGCGCGTGGGGGCAAGGCGCGAGGGCGCGTTCACGATGCCCGCCAGCATGGCCGCCTCGGAGAGCGTCACGTTGCGCGCGGACTTGCCGAAATAGCGCTGGGCGGCCGCCTCCACCCCGTAGGCGCCGGCGCCGAAATAGACCCGGTTCATGTAGAGGTCGAGGATCTCGGCCTTGGTGAATTTCTGCTCCAGCCAGAGCGCCAGGACCACTTCCTGGATCTTGCGGGAGAAGGTGCGCTCCTGGGTGAGGAACAGGTTCTTCGCCAATTGCTGGGTGAGCGTGGAGCCGCCCTGCCGGACCCGCCGCGAAATGAGGTTGGTGGCGACCGCCCGGCCGAGGCCCACGGGGTCGAGGCCCCAATGCTCGTAGAAGCGCCGGTCCTCGATGGCGATGAAGGCGTTGGGCAGATAGGAGGGCAATTGCTTGAGCGGCACCGCCGCCCCGCCCATGTCGCCCCGCGTCGCCAGCGGCTTGCCGTCCGAGGCCTGGATCATGATGGTGGGCGGGCGCTTGGGCACCATGAGCGTCTGCATGGGCGGCAGCTTCGAGGCCTCGTAGGCCACGATGCCGGCGACGCCCAGCCCGGCCCAGATGGCCAGGATCAGGCACCATTTGACGAGGAAGAACAGGAGCGAGCCGCGCTTGCGCCGCTTGCGGGGGGCCGCCTCGGCCTTGCCGCGCTTGGAGCCACCGCGCGGGGACGCCTCGCGCTCCGCGGTTCCGCGCACGGCCTTTTCGCGGCGCGGCTCGGCCTTCGCGGCCTTGCGGGAGCCTTCGGAGGGGCGGGCGGACCGCTCGCGCGCCACGGCGTCTCCTTCCGGTTCGGGGGGCGCAGGCTCGGCGCGGGTCCGGCGCCGGGTCCGTTCCTCCTGCGCGCCGCCGGCGCGGTCGCGGGCGTCGAGGCGGATGTCGAACGGCGTTTGCGCCCGTGTCTCGCCCGGCCGTGCGAGAACGGGTTCGCGCCGTTCGTCCTCACCATTTCCGCGCCACGCCATGCCGTCTCCGCCCGCATTGTCTCGAGCAGACCTGAAAGACCTTCGATTGCGGCCATTTAAGGGGCGGTTAACGGCAGCCCGATGGGCATTGGGTGCACCGCACCGGAACCGGAGGCCCCGTTGCGCGCCCGCAACGCCCGCTTCCCCCGCACCGCGCCGTGACGTCGCCGCCCGATTGGGATAAACGAGATGATCCGGCTACAGGCCGGCCGAGCCACGTCCTGAGCGGCCTCGCTCAGGGTCATCACGAGCACCCGACCGCATGCCCCGGCTTCCCCGCACCATTTCCGAACCCTTCCTCGGCACGCGGCTGAAGGCCGACGTGCTTGAGATCGCGAAGGCCCATGCGGGCAAGGAGGCGGACCTCAAGCGTGCGGTGGTGGCCCACATCAAGCAGGCGCTGGCCGACGCGCGCAAGGAGGCAGAGCGGCTGCTCCTGGAGGAAGGGTGCGGCCGCTGCTGCTCCCAGCGCCTCTCCGCCTTCGAGGACGCCATCATCGCGGCGGCCCATTCGGTGGCCACCACCATCCTCTACCCCGTGGACAAGCCCTCGCGCGCCGAGCGCATGGCCATCGCGGCGGTGGGCGGATACGGGCGCGGCATGCTGGCGCCGGGCTCGGACACGGACATCCTGTTCCTGCTGCCTTACAAGCAGACCGCCTGGGGCGAGAGCGTGGCCGAGGCCATCCTCTACATGCTGTGGGACATCGGCCTGAAGGTGGGCCATGCCACCCGCTCGGTGGACGAGTGCCTGCGGCAGGCGCGCGCGGACATCACCATCCGCACCTCCATCCTGGAGGCCCGCTTCCTGGTGGGCGAGAAGGACCTGTTCGACGAGCTGGAGCAGCGCTTCGACGCCGAGGTGGTGGAAGGCTCCGCCGCCGAGTTCGTGGCCGCCAAGATGGCCGAGCGGGAGGAGCGCCTGCGCAAGGCGGGCCAGTCCCGCTACCTGGTCGAGCCCAATGTGAAGGACGGCAAGGGCGGCCTGCGCGACCTGCACACGCTGTTCTGGATCGCGAAATACGTCTACCGCGTGCGCTCCACGGGCGAGCTGGTGGCGAAGGGCGTGTTCACCCGCGAGGAGGCGCGCCTGTTCACCCGCTGCGAGGATTTCCTCTGGTCGGTGCGCTGCCACCTGCACTTCCTCACCGGCCGCCCGGAGGAGCGCCTCTCCTTCGACGTGCAGCGGGAGATGGCCGAGCGGCTCGGCTATACGGAGCATCCCGGCCAGAAGGACGTGGAACGCTTCATGAAGCACTACTTCCTGGTGGCCAAGGAAGTGGGAGACCTCACCGCCATTCTCTCCGCCGCGCTGGAGGCGCGCCACGACAAGCCGGTGCCGCGCCTGAAGGGCGTCATGGACCGGCTGCGCAAAGGCGCGGGCCGCGCCCGCCTGAAGGAGAGCCCGGACTTCATCATCGACAATGACCGGCTGAACGTCGCGGACGACCAGGCCTTCGCCCGCGCGCCCATCAATTTGATCCGCATGTTCCAGATCGCGGACAAGCGGAATCTCGCCTTCCACCCCGACGCCATGCGGCTCGCCGCCCGCTCCCTCTCGCTCATCGACACGAACCTGCGCGAGGACCCCGAGGCGAACCGCCTGTTCATGGACGTCCTGTGCTCGAAGAACGACCCCGAGCCGGTGCTGCGCCGCATGAACGAGGTGGGCGTGCTCGGCCGCTTCATCCCGGAATTCGGCCGGGTCGTGGCCATGATGCAGTTCAACATGTACCACCACTACACGGTGGACGAGCACCTGCTGCGCTGCATCGGCATCCTCCATGAGATCGAGCGCAAGACCAATCCGGAGAACGGCCTCGCAAACGACATCCTGAACCCTAAGCAGCGCAACCTGCTCTATGTGGCGCTGCTGCTGCACGACATCGCCAAGGGCCGGCCCGAGGACCATTCCATCGCCGGCGCGCGCATCGCCAAGCGCCTGTGCCCGCGCTTCGGTCTCTCGCCGGTGGAGACCGAGACGGTCTCCTGGCTGGTGGAGCAGCATCTGGTCATGTCCACCGTCGCGCAGTCCCGCGACCTGTCGGACCGCAAGACCATCGAGAATTTCGCGGCGGTGGCGCAGAATCTCGACCGCATGAAGCTGCTCACCATCCTCACCACCGCCGACATCCGCGCGGTGGGCCCGGGCGTGTGGAACGGCTGGAAGGCCCAGCTCCTGAAGACCCTCTATTACGAGACCGAGCCGGTGCTCACCGGCGGCTTCTCGGAAGTGGACCGGGGCAAGCGCGTGCAGGTGGCGCAGTCGCAGTTGCGCCACGCCCTCGCCGACTGGAGCGATGCGGCGTTCGCCGCCTATGCTGCGCGTCACTACCCGCCCTATTGGCTGCGGGTGGACCTGGACACCAAGCTGCGCCACGCCCGCTTCATCGCGGAAGCCGAAGCGCAGGGGCGTACCCTCGCCACCCGGGCGGACCTGGAAGGCACGCGCGGCATTACCGAGCTGACCGTGCTCGCCCCCGACCATCCCAAGCTGCTGGCGGTGATCGCGGGCGCCTGCGCGGCCACGGGCGCGAACATCGTGGACGCGCAGATCTCCACCACCACGGACGGCCTGGCGCTGGACACCATCGCCCTGCGCCGCGCCTTCGACCGCGACGAGGACGAAAGCCGCCGCGCCCAGCGCGTGTGCGACGCCATCGAGCGGGCCCTGGTGGGCGAGGTGCGCCTGCCGGAAGTGATCGCCCGCAAGACGCCCAAGGGACGCCGCACCTTCTCGGTGGAACCCGAGGTGACGGTGAACAACGCCTGGTCGAACCGGCACACGGTGGTGGAGGTCTCCGGCCTCGACCGGCCGGGCCTTCTGTTCGAGCTGACCACCACGCTCTCGCGCCTCAACCTGAACATCGCCTCGGCCCATGTCGCCACGTTCGGCGAGCGGGCGGTGGACGTGTTCTATGTCACCGACCTCATGGGCGCGAAGATCACCGGCGCCGCGCGCCAATCGGCCATCCGGCGCGCGCTCATCACGGTGTTCGAGGGATCGTTCGACGAGGACGAGCCCGAGCGCCGGCTGGCACGGGCCTGACGCCTCAGGCCGGATCGACCATCACGCCTGGATGCGCGCACCAGGGCCCCGTCATGCCCGGGCTTGTCCCGGGCATCCACGGATCACCGCCGGGCACGGCCGTTCAAGGTCTGCGCCGTCGGCACGGCGTGGATGGCCGGGACAAGCCCGGCCATGACACGGCAAGAGCGTGCGCAAACCGCTGTGCGCAAACGCGGAAAGAACCGGCCTGAGGAGGATGTCGAGCGGTCCTAAGGCGGATCGACATTCCAACAGGCGAGACTGCTTTTCCCCAAACGCGGCGTCGTGGCCGGGCTTGTCCCGGCCATCCACGCGGCTCGGCTGGCTCCACGCTCGACACGGAGGCGTGGATGCCCGGGACGAGCCCGGGCATGATGGTCCCGAGCGGCTGGCAACCATCCATCGATCTGAATGGCGATCCGCCTTAGCCCGCCCCGGTCCAGCCGGGGGGAAGGTCCGCGTCGAAGCGGGCGAGGCCGTCGTCGGGAAGCACCACCCAGGGCAGGCGGGCGGACAGCCAGATGTGCGCGGCGGGCGCAATGCCTCCCGGGTCGTCGAGGCTCGCCGTGGTCACGTCCAGCGTGCCGTCGGTGCGCTCGGCCTGCGCGTCGAACCGGAAGGTGAGCTGCGTGCCGCACTCAGCGCAGAAATGCCGCGTCGCCCAGGCGGAGGAGCGGAACGCGGCGGGCGTGCCGTGGGTCCAGCGGAAGGCGGGAACGGGCACCGTCGTCCAGGTGACGAAGGCCGCCCCGCCCGCGCGGCGGCACAGGCTGCAATGACAATGGCAGGAGACCACGGGGCGCGCATCCAGCGCGTAGCGCACCGCCCCGCACAGGCAGCCGCCGGACAGGACGGGGTCCTCCGGCGCGTCCATCAGGCCCAGCCGGGGATGTCGAGGGATCTGTCCGGCGCCTCGATGGACAGGAGGTTGGCGAGGTCCGGCCCCTGGAGCGGCGCCCCCATGGGGCAGACCACGCCGGGCATCACCGTCACGTCGAACAGTTCGCGGATGCCGCCTTCCAGGCGGATCCACTCCACCACGTCCCCGGTCTGGAGATTGATGATCTGCACCCCGCACCAGGGCTGGCCGCCGCGCCGGCCGATCTCGTCCTCGATGGGCAGGCCCTTGAAGTTGAGGTGGCGCGGCAAGGAGAGGGTGACGATGGCGTGCCCGTCATGGAAGGCGAGGCCGCGCATGAAGCCGGGGCAGAAGGCCACGTCCTCCTTCGCGCCGGTCGCCGGGTCCACCCGCACGATGTAGCCGCGCCCGGAATCCAGCACATAGACCGCGCCGTTATGCACGCGCGGCGAATGGGGCATGGAGAAGCCGTCCGCCAGCACCGCGTCGTCGTCCACGCGGATGAGCACGCCGCCCCCGGCCTTGCTCTCGCGCCACCCGTCCACCACGTCCGTGCGCCCCACGGCGGTGACGTAGCGCACCTTGCCGTCCTCAAGGCCGAGGCCGTTCAGGTGGCAGCGGTCCTCGGCGGCGAGGCGGCTGATGAATTTCGGCTTCCACAGCGGCTTGAAGCTGTGGGTGAGGCTGAAGGTGGAGAGGCAGGAGAATTTTGTGTTCACGAACACCACCCGCCCGCTCGCCTCCACGGCGATCTCGTGGGCATCCACGTCGCCGGTGATGCGCGCGGTGCGCGGCATGAAGAGCGCGTCGAAATTCTCGTTCGCCCGCTCGTGCGGGGCCAGCACGTTCTCCAGCCGCCAGATCTGCACCATGGAGGCGAGGAACAGGCGGCCCGGCTCGTACCACAGCCCCATGGCGCGCTCGAAGTCGCGCTGGTGGAACGACAGCCCGCCATTGGGCAGGCGCCCGATCAGGAACAGCTGGCCGCTCTGGTAGGAGGAGAAGGCGAGGCTCGCATTGTGCTGGGCGAGCCAGCCCGCGAAGCCGCGCGAACAGGTGATGTCGGTGGTCAGCGGAACCTGCGCCGGCGGGGTGGCCGGCGCGGGTTCCAGGGTCTCCAAAGCACTCATCAGAAGTGGACCGCAAATCGGGCCATGCCGGCCTGGGAGGTGTAGTTGTCGCCCAGGCTCAGGCCGTAGTCGAGCTTGAATTCCCAGCGGTTCGGCAGCAGCGCCTGGAAGCCGATGTCGAAATTGGCAAGCGTGCTCGGCATGTAGGTCACGGTGTCGAAGGTGCCCGTGCCCAGCGGCGCGCCCAGAAGGGCGGCGGTGGTGGTCCAGCTGTCGTTGGAGCTGAACGAGACGCCCGCCGTCACGTAGGGCCTCAGCACCGTGCCGCTCGCCATGACGTAGCGCGTGCCCCATTCCAGGGCCGGCGAGACGATGAAGGTGGTCTGGTCGGCGCCATTCACCTGCAATTCCGCGCCGCTGAAGCCGTTTTCCACATAGCCCGGCATGTTCACGTAGGACACGTCGAAGTCCACGTAGGGCCGCAGGTAGAAGTCCTTGAACGGCATGTCATAGGCCACGCGGAAGCGGCCGGTGACATTGTAGGTGTCCGAGGACGAGGACGGCGTCGTGCCCATGCTGGCGATGGTGCGGGTGCTGTCCGCGTTCATCCAGCCGAAGTCGGCGGCCAGCGCGAACAGCCACGGCCCGTTCTGGTACTTCAGCGCGGCGCTCACGTCGAAGCCCGAGGCCGAGGTCCAGCTGCTGTTGCCCGCGCCGGTGGTCCAGGCTTCCTGATAGGCCACCGAGAAGGCGGTGAACCAGTTGGGCGCCACCTGCACCTGCACGCCGGTCTGGGCGGTGAGGGTGTCGGTGGAGAAGCCCTGGTTCTGCGCCGTCGAGGTCTGCGTGGTGCGCCCGAAGATCATGCGGGCCCAGGCGCACTGGTCTTCCACCACCAGCATGGTGCCCTCCGCGAACACCGGGCAGCTCATGGTGCGGTTCAGCACGGCGCGGCTCTCGGAGGTGCGGGTGGAGGCGGTGGCCCCCAGAAGCTCCGGCGAGAGGTCGTTCAGCGTGTCCTGGTAGACGGCCTGCGTCGCCGAGGAATTGGCGAGCGAGGAGAAGACCTGGTTAGTGGAGGTGCTGCCCCCCGCGTTCCACGCCGACTGGAGATGGGCGGCGGTGGCCTGCTGGTTGGCGGACAGGGTGACGCCGGACGGCGTGAAGTTCGCCTGCGGGGTCACGGTCGCGCCCCAGCCGCCGCCATTGGTCTGGATCAGGCCGCCCTGCCACGCATAGATGATGGAATTGTCCGTATAGGTCGCCCAGGAGGCCAGATCGGGCGAGGTCATGTAGGTGAGGGTGACGTTGGGCGCCATGGACAGCGGGTTGACGAACACGTTGCCCGACACGGACGCCTGCCCGGTCACCGTGATCAGGTCCGCCTTCGCCTTCATCAGGTCCACGTCGATGGCGATGGTGGAATTGGCCTGGCTGACCAGGGCGCCGGTGATGGCGGTGGTGCCGATCTTGCCCGTGCCGTGGGGCGCGAGGGTGCCCATATTGTCCAGCAGGCCGCCATTGAGCTGCACCACGTTGCCGGCATTGAACACGCCGCCGGCCTCGTTGGTGAAGCCGTTGGTGCCCAGGCCGAAATCGACGCTGCCGGTGACGGTGCCGTAGTTCACCGCCCCGTCATTGCCCGCCCCGCCCAGCATGGCGATGCCGCCGAGGCCGCTCACCAGGGCATTGGACTGCACCCAGATGGCGTTGCTCGTGCCGCCGGAGAGCGTGATGCCCGCGCCCGCCGCGCCCGTGCCGCCGACCACCGAGCCACCGGAATTCACATTGATGGTGATGGGAGCGGCGCCGGTGCCGCCGAGGCTCGCCGCGAAGATGGCCGGCGCGTCGGCGCCGGAGGCGGAGACCGTGCCGTTCACCGCCACATAGATGGCGCCGCCGGTGCCCGTGCCGCCCGCAGAGCCCACGCCCGCGCCGGCCGAGGTCTGGACCGTGCCGCCGCCGCCGCCGATGGACTGGATGTTGAGCGCCGCCGCCCGGGCGCCGCTGGTGCTCACCGTGCCGTTGATGGTGGCCGTGATGGTGCCGCCGTTGCCATCGCCGCCCCCGGTGCCCACGCTGGTATGGGTGGTGTCGAGGATGGTGCTGGCCATGTCGCCGGCGATGCCGCCGCCGCCGCCAATGGACTGGAGGAAGAGACCGCTGGCGCCCGCGCCGTTGGTCTGGACCGTGCCGTTCACGGTCGCGGTCACGGCCTGGCCGTCGCCGCCGCTGCCCCCGCCGCTGCCGCCGAAGGAGAGGCCGAGCAGCGCGTCCGCCGAAGTGGTGGCCACCTTGCCGCCGCCGCCGCCGATGGACTGGGCGAGGATGCCGTGGGCGTTGCGGCCCGTGGTGGAGATGACCGCGCCGGTGCCCACCGTCGCCGTCACCGCGCCGCCGTCATTCCCGGAGCCGCCGCTGCCGCCGATGGTGACGCCCACGGACGCCTTGCCGTTGGATTCGGAGGAGGTGGCCAGCATGTTGCCGCCGCCGCCGCCGATGGACTGCGCCAGCACGCCGTCGGAATTGTCGCCCGCCGTCACCACCATGCCGTTCACGGCCACCGTGACCGCGCCCGCCACGTTGCCGCTGCCGCCGGTGCCGCCCAGGGTGACGGCGCCGGTGACGGTGCCGGCATTGGACGAGGACGCCACCGCCGAGGCGCGGCCGCCGCCGCCGCCGATGGACTGGGCCGCGATGCCGGCCGAGGCCTCGCCATAGGTGTAGAGGCTGCCGGCCTGGGTGACGGTGACGCCGCCGCCGATCGACTGGGCGAGGATGCCGTCCGCGCCGCGTCCGTGGGTGACGATGGTGTTGCCCACCGTCACCTCGACATTGCCGCCCTGACCACCGGTTCCGCCGGAGCCGCCCAGCGAGCCGGAGAGGGCCACCTTGGATGCGCCGGCCGAGCCGGACGCGGTGGCCCCGCCCTTGCCGCCGCCGCCGCCGATGGACTGGGCGACGACACCCGCGGATTCATGGCCCCTGGTGGAGATGACGCCGCCGCTGCCGGCGGTGTCGGAGATGGTGACGGCGCCGCCACTGCCCCCCGTGCCGCCCGCGCCGCCGAGGGAAAGGGCCAGGGAGACGTCGCTGCCGCTCGCCCCGTCCGCCTTGCCGTTGCCCGCGCCGCCGGTGCCGCCGCCGCCGCCGATCGACTGCGCCAGCACGCCGTCGGACAGCGCGCCGGTGGTGACGATCTTCACGTCCGGCCGGGTGTTCAGCGCCACATTCACCGCGCCGCCCTGGCCGCCCTGCCCGCCTGTGCCGCCGAGATCGGCGCCGAGCGCGATTTTTCCCGTGACCGCGTTGTTGGTGGCGCCCGCCGTGCCGCCGCCGCCGCCCACGGACTGGGCGAGCACCGCCGTCGCGCCGTGGCCCGACGTGGAGATGGATGCGCCGAGCTGGACCAGGACGTCGCCGCCCAGGGAGCCCACGCCGCCCGTGCCGCCGAGCCCGAAGGTCAGCGTCACCTTGCCGCCGTCGCCGCTGTCGTGGGTCGCCCCGGCATTGCCGCCGCCGCCGCCCAGCGACTGGGCGAGGATGCCGATGCCGAACGATCCCTCGGTGGTGATGGTGCCGTTGCTCTGGACATAGACGGCGCCGCCCACGCCGCCCGCGCCGCCGCTGCCGCCGAGCGAGGCGGAGATGTTGGCGTCCGCCTTGCTGTCCGCCGCCCGTCCGCTCGCCAGCGCCACGTTGCCGCCGCTGCCGCCGATGGACTGGGCGAGGATGCCGACCGAATGGGCGCCCGTGGTCTGGATGGCCGCGCCGTTATTGACCTGGACGACGCCGCCCCGCGCGCCGCTGCCGCCCGAGCCGCCGAGCGAGGCGCTGACCGCCACCACGCCCGTGCCGCCGGTGGTGGAGGACGAGGCCCCGCCGCGCCCGCCGCCGCCGCCGATGGACTGCGCCACGAGGCCGTTGGCATGGTCGCCGGTGGTGAAGATGGTGGTGCCCTGGCTGGGGTTCTGGATGGTGACCTGGCCGCCCTGGCCGCCGGCGCCGCCCGTGCCGCCCAGCGTCACGTCCAGCGCGCCGCCCTGGCCGCCCGCGCCGTCCGCCTTGCCGCTGCCCGAGGAGGCATTGCCGCCGCCCCCGCCGATGGACTGGGCCAGCACCGCGTCGGCGCCGACGCCGGACGTGGAGATGACGGAATTGGGCGCCGTGCCCAATTGCACGCTCACCGTGCCGCCATTGCCCGCCTCGCCGCCGGCCCCGCCCAGCGAGCCGCCCACCGCGATCTTGCTGTCGGCCGCGTTGTTGGAGCTGCCGCCATTGCCGCCGCCACCGCCGATGGACTGCGCCAGGATGCCGATGGCATGGGCGCCGGACGTGCCGATGCTGCCGCCCAGCTGCACCTGCACCTCGCCGCCGAACGTGCCGTTGCCGCCTTCCCCGCCGAGGCCCAGCGAGACGCCCACCTTGCCGCCCGTGGCGCTTTCCTGGCTCGCAGCCGCGTTGCCGCCACCCCCGCCCACCGACTGGGCGAGCACGCCCAGGGAGGATGCGCCCTCGGTGACGATGGTGGACAGCACCACCACCTGGACGCCGCCGCCCGTGCCGCCGGTGCCGCCCGATCCGCCGAGGGTGGCGGACACGTTGGCGTCGGCGTGGGAATCGTCCGCCGCCGTGCTGGCGGTGGAGGCATTGCCGCCGCCGCCGCCGATGGACTGGGCCACGATGCCCGACGCGTGGTTGCCGAGGGTCTTGATGTTGCCGCCGGTGACGACCTGGACGCTGTTGCCGTTGCCGCCATAGCCACCGCTGCCGCCCAGCGTCGCCGAGACGTTGGCGACGCCCGAGCCGTCCGTGGCGCTGGAGGAGGCGCCGCCGCGCCCGCCGCCGCCGCCGATGGACTGGGCCACGATGCCGTTCGACATGACGCCCGTGGTGGAGATGGTCGCGCCCTGGCCGGCCTGGTTGCCGTTGCGGACGGTGACGTTGTTGCCCTCGCCGCCGGTGCCGCCCGTGCCGCCCATGCTGAGCGCCACGCCCACGCCGTTATTGCCGGAGCCCGCCGCCTTGCTGGAGGCGGACGAGGCGCTGCCGCCGCCGCCGCCGATGGACTGGGCCAGGATGCCGTCCGCGTGGCTGCCGCCGGTGATGATCTGGATAGGGGTGGAGGTGGGGGAGGTGATCTCCACCGTCACCTGGCCGCCGGAGCCGCCGCCGCCGCCCGCGCCCGACAGCGTCGCGCCGACGCCGATCTTGCTGGAGGCGCTGTCGCTGGCGCTGCCCGAATGGCCGCCGCCGCCGCCGATGGACTGGGCCAGGATGGCCGTGCCGCCCGCGCCCTCGGTCTGGATGCTGCCCGAGTTCTGCACCATGACGTCGGCGCCGTTGCCGCCCGAGCCGCCCGAGCCGGACAGGCCGAAGCTGACGCTCACCTTGCCGCCGTTGGACGTGTCCGCAGAGCCGCCCGCCACGCCGCCGCCGCCGCCCACCGACTGGGCGAGGATGCCGATGGACTGGTCGCCCGACACCTTGATGGTGCCGGAATTGGTGACGTTGACGTTGCCTCCAAGCGTGCCGCCACCGCCGGAGCCGCCCAGCGAGGCGCTGATATTGTAGGCCGCGCCCGCGCCCTTCGCGGAGACAGTGCCGCCCTTGCCGCCGCCGCCGCCCACCGCCTGGGCGAGGATGCCGTTGGCATGCGCGCCGGTGGTGACGATGGTGGCCGCATTGGTGACGGTGACGGTGCCGCCGACGCCGCCCACGCCGCCGGAACCGCCCAGGCTCGCGGAGAGGGAGACGCTCTCGCTGCCGGAGGCATGGTCGTCCGCCCCGGCCGAGCTGCCGGTGCCGCCGCCGCCGCCGATGGACTGGGCGAGGATGCCGTCCGACAGCGCGCCTGCCGTGGAGATGGTGCCGCTGGTATTGACCGTGACGTTGGCGCCCTCGCCGCCCGCGCCGCCATCGGCGCCCACCGCGCCGCCCAGCGCGATGTGGGAGGTGGTGGCGCTGTTGGTGTTGCCGGCCCGGCCGCCGCCGCCGCCCACCGACTGGGCGAAGATGGCGATGGAATCCGTGCCTGTGGTGGCCACGGTGCCGAAGGTGGTGACGTTCACCGCCCCGCCCGCGCCGCCGGAACCGCCGGTGCCGCCCAGGGTGAGGGTGAGCGAGACCTTGCCGCCGCTCTCCTTGCCCGCCGAGGTGCCGCCCTTGCCGCCGCCGCCGCCCACGGACTGGGCGAAGATGGCGCTCGAATGGTCGCCGCTGGTGGTGATGCTGGCGCCCGCGCTCGATGTGCCGGAGACCACCGTCACCGCGCCGCCCGTGCCGCCGCCGCCGCCCGAACCGCCGAGGCTCGCGGCGAGGCCGAAGCTGGAGCTGGAACTCTGGGGCAGCATGCCGGAGAAGCTGGACGAGCCGGTCTTGGTGGTGGAACTGGCGCTGCCGCCCACGCCGCCGCCGCCGCCCACGGACTGGGCCAGGATGCCGTCCGCGTCGTCGCCGGTGGTGGAGATGCTGCCGTAATTGGACACGGTGACGGTGCCGCCCATGCCGCCGCCGCCGCCCGTGCCGCCGATGGAGACGCTGGCGCCAACGGTGCCGCCGTTGGAATTGGCGGTGCCGCCGCCCGCGCTGCCGCCGCCGCCGCCCACCGACTGGGCGAAGATGCCGCGCGCGCTGGCGCCGGTGGTGGCGATGACGCCGCTATTGGTGACGGTGACGCCAAAGGCGTCGCCCGCGCCGCCGCCGGACCCGCCGCCGCCGAGCGAGAGCGAGATGCTGGTCTCGCCGGGCATGGTGAGGGCGTCGCCGGACGTGGTGCCCACGCCGCCATTGCCGCCGCCGCCGCCGATGGCCTGCGCCTGGATGGCGTCGGCGAAGTCGCCGTCCGTCGTCACCGTGCCGCTGTTGGTGACGCTGACCGTGCCGGAATTGGCGCCGCTGCCGCCGCTGCCGCCGAGGGCCACGGACAGGTTGAGCGCGCCTTCCGGCGAGCCCGCCACGGACAGGGCGCTGGAATCGCCGCCCGTGCCGCCGCCGCCGCCGATGGACTGGGCGAGGATGCCCACGGAGCCGAGGCCCGATGTCGCCACCGTGCCGGAATTGGTGACGACGGCGTTGCCGCCCACATCGCCGCTGCCGCCGCTGCCGCCCAGGCTCGCCGAGACGGACGCCGCCGGCGCCTCCAGCGAGACCGCGATGCTCTTGGCCGAGGAGGAGCCGCCATGGCCGCCGCCGCCGCCGATGGACTGGGCGATGATGCCGAACGAATCCATGCCCGTGGTGGTGATGGTGCCGCTGTTGGCCACCGTCACGGTATTGCCGATGCCGCCGCCGCCGCCGGACGCGCCGAGCGAGACCGCCGCCGCGAAATAGAGGCCCGCCGTCTTGGTGATGGCGCTGCCGCCGGAGCCGCCGCCGCCGCCCACGGACTGGGCGAGGATGCCGGTGGAGCGGTCGCCCGAGGTCAGGATGCCCGCCTCGTTGGTCACCTGGACGGTGCCCGCATTGCCGCCATTGCCGCCCGAGCCGCCGATGCCCAGGGACACAAAGCCGATTGTGGTGGCGCTGGCGCCGCCGCCCGCGCCGCCGCCGCCGCCGATGGACTGGGCGGAGATGGCCGCCGCATGGTCGCCGGACGTGGAGAGAGTGATGGCGGTGGCGCTGGGTCCGGTATTGGTGACGGAGACGTCGCCGCCGTCGCCGCCGCCGCCGGCCGAGCCGCCGATGGCCGCCGACACGCCGAGGCCGATGCTAGTGGAGCCGCCGCCGCGCCCGCCGCCGCCGCCGATGGATTGGACGGCCAGGGCGAAGGCGCCGTAGCCGCTGGTGGAGACCGTGCCGGCATTGATCACCTGGGCCGCGTCGGCATTGCCGCCGCCCGAGCCGCGCCCGCCCAGCGACACCCAGCCGCCCGCACCGCCGCCATTGCCGCCGCCGCCGCCGATGGACTGGACCAGGATGCCGTCGGAGAAGGCACCCGTCGTGGAGATGGCGCCGTAATTCTTGGCGAGCGCCTCGGCGCCGGTGCCGACGCCGGGCTGGGCCGTGGTGCCGCCGATGGCGATGCTGGAGCCCGCGCCGCCGATGAGGCTGCCGCCGCCGCCGCCCACGGACTGCACCAGCATGGCGTGGGAATAGGCGCCCGACGTGGTCACCGTGCCGCGATTGATACCGGTGGCCCCGCCCGCATTGCCGCTCGCCGCGCCGTTGCCGCCCATGGAGGCGAAGACGGAATCCGACGACCCGCCATTGCCGCCGCCGCCCGCCACCGACTGGACCACGATGGCGACGGACCCGCCGCCGGACGTGGTTACGCTGCCGGCATTGTTCAGATAGACATAGCCCGAGGCGCCGCCCGCGCTGCCCGCGCCCGCCTGGCCGGAGAAGAAGCCGCCGACGCTGGCGCCGTCCGCGCCCGTTCCGCCCAGGCTCTGGGCCACGATGGCATTGCCCGCATAGCCCGAGGTCCAGACCGTGGCGCCCTGCTGGATCACCACGTTGACGGCGGTGCCGGACGCCGCGTTGCCGCCCGTGCCGCCGTTGCCGCCGGCCGCGTTGAAGGTGTCGTTGGCGGGAGCGCCGTTTCCGCCCGCCCCGCCGTTTGCCGTCACCTTGATGGCGATGCCGCCCGCGGCGCCGGTGAAGATCTGCGATCCCGCGCCGACGGTGAGGCTCGCGGTGCCGCCGGTACCGCCGGCGCCGCCGTTTCCGCCCCATCCGCTGTCGTCCGCGCGCGCATTGCCGCCAAGGCCGCCCGCCCCGCCATTGGCGGAGACATAGACAACAGGCGAACTGGCCGCGCCGCTGGAAATGACCGTGTTGTTCGCAATGGTGACGGCGACCGTGCCGCCCGTGCCGCCGGTGCCGCCGTCGCCGCCCCAGGCATCCGCGAAGCCGCCATAGCCATAGCCGCCGCCGCCGCCGCCGCCGCCGTTCGCCCCCGCCACGATGGCGCTGGCCCAGGGCTGGATGGTGCCGGATACGGTGATGAGGATGGAGCCGCCCGCCCCACCCGTGCCGCCGTTGCCGCCGGTGCCGTTGGCGAGGGTGGAATTGCCCTCGCCGCCGAAGCCGCCATTGCCGCCGAACGCGATGATGTTCACCGCCTGGGTGACGGTGCTGTTGAACGTGCCGCCGGTCCCGCCGGTGCCGCCGCCGCCGCCGGTCGCGGCCTCGAAATGGTTATGGACGTAGGAGCCGCCTGAACCCCAGCCGCCCGCCACGTTGATGGTGGTCTGCGCCTGCGCCGCCACGGGCGCCACGGCCAGGGCCGCGAGGCCCGCCAGGGTGGAGGTCAGTGCCGTCGACAGGCGCAACCGCGCGCTGGAGGCACCGTAAATGCTGCCGTTGGCCTTGCCGGCCCCAATCCCGCCCCGAGACATGCACGACCCCCGCCGTCACACATAGGCAAACGCCCGCCACCCAGGCGGGACCATCCATTACGGCAGTACCACACAGGCGGGGGTGGCACCACCCCGGCCAGAGGAAGGCGGAGAGCAACGGGCGAATATTGTTGTTACATTATTGCAATGTTTTCTTGAGGAAGAATAAAATATATAGATCCTTTAAATAGAATCGACCTCAGCTCCGACACGCGAAAGATGACGACGCGGGATCCCATCGTCGGCCGCATGATGTAAATTTTTTTATGAACGTCCATTCATTAAAATGAACGGGAAAATACTGCCCTCATAGGATCTGGCCGAGGAACGCGCGGGTGCGCGGGTCCCTGGGATCGGAGAAGAACGAAGCGGGCGGGCCATGCTCCACGATCAGGCCCGCATCGGTGAAATAGATATGGTCCGCAACCTCGCGGGCAAAACCCATCTCGTGGGTCACGAGAATGCAGGTCATGCCCTCCTCCGCCAGCTCGCGGATGGTGAGGAGCACCTCCTTCACCGTCTCCGGATCGAGCGCGGCCGTGACCTCGTCGAACAGCATCACGTCCGGCCGCATGGCGAGCGCCCGGGCGATGGCGACGCGCTGCTGCTGGCCGCCGGACAGTTCGCCGGGATAGGCATCCTCCTTACCCGAGAGACGCACCTTGGCCATGAGCGCGCGGGCGCGGGCCTCCACCTCCCGCTTGTCCTGCTTCAGCACATGGATGGGCGCCATCATGACATTCTGGAGCGCGGTGCGGTGGGGGAACAGATTGTATTGCTGGAACACCATGCCCACCTTGCGCCGCAGGGCGAGCTTGTCCAGCTCCGGGTCGTTCACCTCCTGCCCCTCCACGCGGATGGTGCCGGCATCGATGGGCACCAGCGCGTTGATGCAGCGGATGAGGGTGGACTTGCCCGAGCCCGAGGGGCCGATGATGCACACCGCCTCCCCCTTCGCGACATCCATGGACACGCCCTTGAGCACCTCCAGCGAACCGAAGGACTTGCGCACGTCCACGAGCCGCACGAGGGGCTGGTCCGGCGTCCATCCGAAGTCGCCGGGCGGGGAAGCGGGTGGCACGGTGATGGCCTCCGTCACTGGTTCAGCTGGAACCGGCGTTCCAGATAGAGGGTGAAGCGCTCGATGGGGTAGCAGTAGACAAAGAAGCACAGCATGGCGAAGCCGTAGAGCGGCGCCAGAAGGTCCGGCCGCCCGCCTTCCGCCGCATGCACCTGCGCGGTCAGGGTCAGCATCTCGCTCACCCCCACGATGGAGGCCTGCACGGTCGCCATGGTGATGAGGGAATAGAGGTTCATCCAGGGCGGCAGCATACGCTTCACGCACTGGGGCAGGATGATCATCCACAAGGTCTGGCGCCGCGAGAAGGCGAGGGATTCCGCCGCCTCCCACTGCCCGCTCGGCAGCGAGGCCACCGCGCCGCGCACGATCTCGGACATGTTGGCCATGACCGGCAGGGAGAAGCCGATGACCGCCTTGACCCAGTCGGGGAACGGGATGGTGTAGCCGAACACCCGGAACTGGAACGGGATCATGAACATGGCGAAGAACAGCAGCACCAGCCAGGGCGCGTTGCGGAAGAATTGGGTGGCGCCCCAGGCGAGGCGGCGCAGCAGCGCGTTCTCGCCGATCTGAAGCAGGCCGAGGCCGATCCCCGCCGCCGTGCCCAGCGCCATGGCCAGCACCGACATGAGGATGTTGAAGCAGAAGCCCGACAGCAGCAGCGGCGACCATTTCCAGATCACCTCCAGCGCCGAGAGCCGCGCCCCGCTGGCCTGCGCGAACGCGCTGCCGCCCACCACCAGCAGCAGGCCCGCGAGGCCCACCATGTGGGTGAGGCGCAGGCGCGGCCAGCGCCAGGGCTTCGGTTCCGGCGCCCGGAACGGCAGGAGGACGGCGAGCGGGCGGCCCTCGCCGGGCTCGTGCACCACGCTCATGGCGCCCTCCCCTGTCCGTAGCCGGGAATGGCCAGCGCCTTCTCCCAGCGGTGCATGAGGAAGACCAGGATGCCCACCAGCGCCGTGTAGACGCACAGCAGGACGATCATCATCACGGGCACGTTCTGGCTGTCGGTCCAGATCTGCTTGGAGACGTAGAGCGTCTCCGGCACGGCGATGGCATAGGCCAGGGTCGTGGTCTTCAGCAGGTTGACCAGATTGTTGTTGAGCGCCGGCAGGCAGATGCGCAGGGCCAGCGGCAGCAGGATGTGGCGATAGATGCCGAAGCGGGTATAGCCCAGCGCCTGCGCCGCCTCCGTGGTGGTTCGCGGCACCGCCTCGATGCCCGAGCGGAAGATTTCCACGTTGAACGCGCCCGCGAACAGCGAAAGCGAGACGATGGCCCATTGCACATTGGTGAGGATGGGCACGCGCATGCCGTCCACATCCTCGATGCGCGGCAGGATCTGCCCGAGGCCGAAATAGAAGAAGAAAATCTGCACCAGCGGCGGCGTGTTGCGGAAGATCACCACGAAGCCGTTGACGAGGCCGCGCACCACGCGCAGCGGCGAACCCTGCGCCCACGCCCCCACCATGCCGATGGCGATGGAGATGAGGATGCAGACCACGGAGAGATAGACCGTCATGCCCAGGCCCGACAGGAAGCGCTGCCGGTCATAGGAATCATAGACGATGGTGAGGTTGATCCCCGTGGTCTCGTAGAGTTCGAGAAACCAGTGAGAGATGGCATCCATGAGCATGCGGGGGGATGAAGCCGTGCGGGAGGCAAGAGGCGCGGCGGGACCAGCCCGCCGCGCGCGCGCTCATCAGCTACCCTTCTGCTTCTCGTGCATGCGCTTGGAATAGTCCGTGGGCTCGATGCCCCACTTCTTCTCTTCCTGCACGATGAAGCCGGTCTTCATCCAGTCGAGGGTGGTGTCGGTCATGAACTTGGCGAAGGCCTCCTCGCCGGGCGCCACTGCCAGGATCCAGGGCGCTTCCATCACGCCGGGCAGCGGCATGGCGTAGTCGGCGGTCCAGTCGGCATCCAGGAGCTTCCCCTGGATGAAGGTCTGGTCATAGAGATAGCCGATGCACTCGCCGCCCTTCAGGGCGAAGAGCGGCTTCTCGGAGCCGTCGAAGGCCTTCACCTCGGCCCCGTATTTCGCCGAGACCTCCTTGTTGTACCAGGCGCCGGACGTGCCGCAGAGCACCTTGCCCTTCAGGTCTTCCCAGCTTCCCACCTTGGCCTTCTTGGACATCAGGATGTTGACCGAGTCCGAGTAGTAGGGCGGGTCGATGGCCAGCGTCACCTTCCGCCGCTCGGGCTTGTCGGACATGGTGGCGATCATCAGGTCGATCTTGCCCTGCTGGAGGAACTCGATGCGGTTGGAGGACACGACCGGCACCAGTTCCAGCTTCACGCCCAACCTTTTGGCGACGTCTGCCGCAAGATCAGGCTCGATGCCGACGATGGCGCCCGACGGGTCGCGGAAGCCGAAGGGCTTGTAGTCGGCCTTCACGCCCACCACGAGAACGCCCTTCTTCTTCACATTGTCCAGAACGTCGGCCTTGGCGGGCAGGACGCCCGCGACCAGAGCAAGGCCGGCAGCGATCAGAAGTGTCTTCATGAGGTTCCCCTTCCTGTGCCGGTGGCTCCGGCGATGATTTGGCGGCCGCGCGGCCGCGGGCTGGCGTGACGACCTGCAAGAGGCGGACCAGATTGTTTGCATACGTCCGGACGGCGGTCCCGGGGCCGGACATGTCTCGAAAAAATGCGCCCTCCGAATTTCCGGTTGCATTTTGCTTCTGACGATTTATAAAAATCATCAGTTAACACAGAGACACCTGTCGTGCCGCCCGTCACCCGCAGCCGAGAAACCGCCGACGAGACCCGCGAGCGCATCGCCCGGGTGGCCGAGGAACTGTTTCGCCGCATGGGCTTCGCCAAGACGGCGGTGGCGGACATCGCCTCCGAGCTTGGCATGTCGCCGGCCAATGTCTACCGTTTCTTTCCCTCCAAGACGGCCATCGTGCAGGACATCTGCTCGCGCTGCCTGGAGGAGATGGAAGGCGAGATCCGCGTCATCTGCGGGCACCCGCTCTCCCCGCGCCAGCGCATCTTCGACGTCTTCCACGCCATCCTGGTCTATCACCGGGACAATTTCCTCTCCGAGCGGCGCGTGCACGACATGGTGCAGGTGGCCATCGAGGAGAATTGGGAAGCCATCGCCGCCCACAAGCAGCGCATCTGCCACGCGCTCGCGGACCTGCTCGCCGAGGGCATCGAGAATGGCGCGTTCGTGCCCCACGACACGACGGCCGCGTCCGAGATCCTGCTCGGCTCCATGATCAAGTTCTGCCACCCCATGCTGATCGCCGAATTCATCGACGACGACATGGAGGCCCAGCAGCGGGCGACGCTCACCTTTATGCTCCGAAGCATCGAGGTGGACCGCACCCCCATCTGAGTTCCCGACGCGCGCCATGGGCGCGCTTCGTGCTGCGTATTTTGTGACGAAAATCGAAAATCATCATCCGTGACTCAACACTCATCAGGAGTGAGCCGCATGTCCCCGGCCGTCCCCGCCACCGCGCTGCGCCTCGGCGTGATCGTGTCCCTCGCCGCGCTCCTCGCGGGCTGCGGCGATCCCGCCCCGGCCGAGCAGGCCGGCCCTCCGCCCCGCCCGGTCCAGGTGGTGGAAGTGGCGCTGCGCCCGCTCGACGCCGACAAGACCTTCGTGGGCGTCATCCGCGCGCGGCGGGAGATCGACCTCTCCTTCCGCGTGGGCGGCAAGGTGGCCCAGCGCCTCGTGGAGGTGGGCGACCGGGTGAAGGCCGGCGACGTGATCGCGCGGCTCGATCCCCAGGACCTCGAACTGCAGCTTGAAAGCGCGGAGGCCGAGTTCGCCGCCGCCACCGCCAATCTCAACCAGACCAGCGCCGAGGACGCCCGCACCCGCACCCTCACCCAGCGCGGCTTCGCCTCCAATGCGGACCTCGATCGCAAGAGCGTGGCGAAGGAGGAGGCGGTGGGCCGCCTGGAGCGCGCCAAGCGCTCCCTGAACCTCGCCCGCAACCAGCATGATTACGCGAACCTCGTGGCGGACGCGGACGGCGTGGTCATCTCCACCGCCGCCGAGCCCGGCCAGGTGCTCGCCTCCGGCCAGACCGTGGTGCGCATCGCGCGCCTGGACGAGAAGGAGGCGGCGGTCGCCCTGCCCGAGACCGCCCTCTCGGCCGCCCGCGACGATGCCGCCAGCGTCACGCTCTGGGCCGAGCCCGGCCGCGCCTACAAGGCGCGCCTGCGCGAGCTTTCCCCCCAGGCCGACGCCACGAGCCGCACCTATGCCGCCCGCTTCGCCCTGGAGGAGGCCGACGACAAGGTGGCGCTCGGCATGACCGCCACCGTCACGCTCCATCCCCGCGCCCAGACCGACGTGGCGCGCCTGCCGCTGTCCGCCGTGTTCGACCGGGGCCTCGGCCCGCGCGTCTATGTGGTGGACGCCAAGACCCGCACCCTCTCCGCCCGCCCGGTGGAAGTGGCGGGCTACACGGCGGACTCGGTGCTCGTCGCCTCCGGCCTCGCCGCGGGCGAGAACGTGGTCGCCATGGGCGCCCAGACCCTGGAGCCCGGGCGCGCCGTGCGCACCGTGGCGGCCCGCTGAGGAGGGGATGATGGGGGGCTTCAACCTTTCCGCCTGGGCCATCCGCCACCGCGCGCTGACCCTGTTCGCCATCCTGCTCCTGGCCGCCTCGGGCACCTTCGCCTATTTCAAGCTGGGCCGTGCCGAGGACCCCTCCTTCACCATCAAGGTCATGGTGGTGAGCGCCATCTGGCCGGGCGCCACCGCCGACGAGATGCAGCAGCAGGTGGCCGACCCCATCGAGAAGAAGCTCCAGGCCCTCGGCCATCTTGACCGGCTGGAAAGCTATTCGCGGCCCGGCGTCTCGGTGATCCAGGTGGTGCTGAAGGACACGACGCCGCCCAAGGCCGTGCCGGACCTCTGGTACCAGGTGCGCAAGAAGGTGGGCGACATGCGGGGCGAGCTGCCCTCCGGCGTGGTAGGCCCCTTCTTCAACGACGAATATGGCGACGTCTATTCCGGCCTCTACATCCTCTCCGGCGACAAGGTGGGCCCGGCCGAGCTGAAGCGGCAGGCGGAGATCATCCGCCAGAAGCTCCTGCGCGTGCAGGACGTGCAGAAGGTGGACCTGATCGGCGAGCGGCCCGAGCGCATCTATATCGAGTTCAGCCACGCCCGCCTCGCGACGCTCGGCATCACCCCGCAGCAGATCTTCCAGAGCCTCGCGCGCCAGAATGCCGTGGTCTCGGGCGGCGCGGTGGACACCAAGGCCGACCGCATCAATTTGCGCCTCACGGGCGCCTTCACCGGCGTGGAGGCCATCGCGGCCGTGCCGGTGGCGGCGGGCAACGCCGTGTTCCGCCTGGGCGATGTCGCTACCGTGCGGCGCGGCTATGAGGACCCGGCCTCCTTCATCATCCGCCAGCACGGGCGCGACGCCATCGGCATCGGCGTGTCCATGGAGGCGGGCGCCAACATCCTGACCCTCGGCGAGAACCTGAAGACCGCCATGGATTCCGCCATGCGCGAGTTGCCGATGGGCATCGACGTGACGCAGGTGGCGGATCAGCCCCACATCGTCGGCGAATCCGTGGGCGAGTTCCTGAAGACCTTCGCGGAAGCCCTGGTCATCGTGCTGGTGGTGAGCTTCCTGTCCCTGGGCTTTCGCACCGGCATCGTGGTGGCGCTCTCCGTGCCGCTGGTGCTCGCCATCGTCTTCCTGGTGATGTTCGCGGACGGCATGGACCTCCACCGCATCACGCTCGGCGCGCTCATCATCGCGCTGGGCCTGCTGGTGGACGACGCCATCATCGCCATCGAGATGATGGTGGTGAAGATGGAGGAAGGCTGGGACCGCGCCAAGGCGGCGAGCTTCGCCTGGACCTCCACCGCCTTCCCCATGCTCACCGGCACGCTGGTGACGGCGGCGGGCTTCCTGCCCGTGGGCTTCGCCCGCTCCTCCTCGGGCGAATATGCCGGCGGCATCTTCTGGGTGGTGGGCATCGCGCTCATTGCCTCGTGGTTCGTGGCGGTGATCTTCACGCCCTATCTCGGCTACATGCTGCTGCCCGACTTCAAGAAGGCGGGCGCCCACGGGCATGCCACCCATGACGGGCGGCTCTACCGGGCCTTCCGCCGGGTGCTGGACGCCTGCCTGCGCCATCGCTTCCTGGTGATCGGCATCACGTTCGGTGCGTTCGCCGCCTCCATCGCCGCGTTCGGCATGGTTCAGCAGCAATTCTTCCCCACATCCACCCGCACCGAGCTGTTCCTGGAGATGCGCCTGCCGGAAGGCACGTCCATCACCGCCACCGAAGCCACCACCCGCAAGGCGGAGGCGCTGATCGGCGAGGATGCGGACATCGTGTCGTCCACCTCCTATGTGGGCCAGGGCGCTCCGCGCTTCTGGCTCGGCCTCAACCCGGTCCTACCCAATCCCAGCTTCGCGCAGATCGTGATCGTGACGAAGGATCTGGAGGCCCGCGAGCGGGTGAAGGCCCGGCTCGACGCGGCCTTGGCGGACGGGGCCCTGGGCGAGGCCCGGGCGCGGGTGGACCGGTTCGTGTTTGGCCCGCCGGTGGGCTTCCCCGTTCAGTTCCGCGTGGTCGGCCCCGACCCGATGAAGGTGCGGGAGATCGCCGAGCAGGTGCGCCAGGTGATGGCCCGCGACCCGGCGCTGCTCGATGCCCACATGAACTGGGGCGAGCAGGTGAAGTCCATCTCCCTCGAAGTGGACCAGGACCGCGCCCGCGCCATCGGCCTCACCCCGTCCGACGTGGCCGAGACGCTGCAGACCCTGCTCTCCGGTTACACCGTCACCCAGCACCGGGAAGGCAATTTGCTCATCGACGTGGTGGCCCGCGCGGTGCCCGAGGAGCGCGTGGACCTGGAGCATCTGCCGACCCTCACGGTCGCCACGCGCAACGGCGTCGCCGTGCCGCTCTCCCAGGTGGCGCGCATCGCCTACAAGTCGGAGGAACCCATCTTCTGGCGGCGCGACCGCGACCTCGTCCTCACCGTCCGCTCGGACGTGAAGGACGGCATCCAGCCGCCCGACGTGACCACCCGTCTTCTGCCGCAGCTTGCCGCGCTGAAGGCGTCGCTCCCGCCGGAATACCGGATCGAGACCGGCGGCTCCATCGAGGAGAGCGCCAAGGCCAATGCGTCGCTGGCGGCGGTGTTCCCGGTGATGATCCTGGTGATGCTCACGCTGCTGATGATCCAGCTCCAGAGCTTCTCGCGGCTCGCTTTGGTTCTGGCCACGGCGCCGCTCGGCCTCATCGGGGCGACCCTCGCCCTGCTCATCGCCCACAAGCCCTTCGGCTTCGTGGCGCTGCTGGGGCTGATCGCGCTCGCCGGCATGATCATGCGCAACACCGTGATCCTGGTGGACCAGATCGACCGGGACATCGCGGAAGGCCATGCGCCCGCCCAGGCCATCGTGGACGCCACCCTGCGCCGGGCGCGGCCCGTGGTGCTCACCGCGCTCGCGGCGGTGCTGGGCATGATCCCGCTGGCGGGCAGCATCTTCTGGGGGCCCATGGCCATCACCATCATGGGCGGCCTGCTGGTGGCGACCGTGCTCACTTTGCTGGTGGTGCCGGCCATGTATGCCGCGTGGTTCCGCGTGAAGGTGACGGCGCCCGACACCGCCGCCCCCGCCGGTGGCCCCGCGGCCCATGGCGGGACGGCCCCCGCCTGACGACCCCATTCCCCGGCCTTCCGGCCGGGGGATCGGGAGAGGGACGGCGGGCGGCACGATACCGCCCCCATCGCGCGGCCCACCGCCCTCTCCCGTCTCTGTTTCCATGACGCATGCGCCCGGCGCGCGGGCGCCCCCTCCCCGGCCCTCCCCCGCAAGCGGGAGAGGGCTTTTCGCTTCGGCCCGACGGTGAAGGGCCTCCCGGTTCGCAGGCGACCCTCTCAACCCGCTCGCGGCAACCCCCCTCTCCCGCTTGCGGGGGAGGGTTGGGAG
>JACESF010000027.1 GCA_013911975.1 Hyphomicrobiales bacterium
ATGCGGATGTCCCCGGTTTCTGTGCCCATGGCGGACCCTCCATGAACACGGTGCTTGCACGGCTGGCGGCAGGTTTCAAGGCCGCGCCCCGGGGGAGCGCGCGCATGACGCGGCCGGAACCGGAGGCGGACACGGCTTCGCCACCCGGCCGGGAGCGAAGCGCCCGGCGCGGATGGCTCCACCGCCCCCCGGGCGCAGGCGGCTGCCCGCGCCCGAAGTGGTCTCTTATCAGCGGGTGCGCGGCGGCGAGCCCTCGGTGTGGGCGTTGCCGCCGTGAGGATCCGCCGGCGACATGGTGGTGCCGGGCTGGGCGGTGCGGGTGGCGTAAGGCTTCGTGGCCTTGGTGCCCTTCGCGGACGTGTTCTGGGGAATGCCGAGCACCCCCTTCACGCCGCCCGCGATGCCGCCGCCCACGGCGCCCACCGCGCCACCGACCGCGCCGCCCACCGGGCCCGCGACATTGTTGCCGGCCGCCGCGCCCTGCTGGGCGCCCTGGACGACGCCCTGGGCAGCCAGCGGGGTGGTGCAAAGAGCCGCCGCGCCAATCATCGCGGCTGCGAGATAGGTCTTCATGATGTGGTCTCCTTTGCCTGCACGAACAACAAGGGAGACTGCGCAAGAGTTCCGGAGGGGAATGGCCTGACGATAAATATGATGTCAGTCGCCGATCTTGCGTCTAGCCTTCGGGGCGAGATGTTCACGCTTTCCGGCGGGCAGTGCGGCGGCTGAAAGCGCAGGCGTTGCCGCAGCCGGCGGCGCGCCTCCGCCTGCCGGGAACGCGGTGCGGCGGGCGCGCCCGTCGGCTGGGGCGCGGCTTCACGATCCGGCGGAGCGTGCGCAAGGTGCTTCCACCCGCGCCCGTCGCGCACTAGAAGCGTTCCATGGCGTTGATCGATCTTGCCAACCCGACCCGCTTCCTGGCCTGGTCCGGACGCATCCTTCCCTGGCTCGCGGCGGCGGCGGTGGCCGTGCTCGCGGCCGGGCTCGCGCTCGCCTTCGCGGCGCCTGCCGACTACCAGCAGGGCGAGACGGTGCGGATCATGTACATCCATGTGCCGTTCGCGTGGCTCGCCATGTTCGGCTATTCCATGATGGCCGCCTCGGCGCTCGGCATCCTGGTCTGGCGGCATCCCCTGGCGGACGTGGCCCACAAGGCCGCCGCGCCCATCGGCGCCACCTTCACCTTCCTGTGCCTCGTCACGGGCGCCCTCTGGGGGCGGCCCATGTGGGGCACCTATTGGGTGTGGGACGCGCGCCTCACCTCCGTGCTCGTCCTGCTTCTGCTCTATCTGGGCTTGATGGCCCTGCGCGCGGCGGTGGACGATCCCGGCCGGGCGGGCCGCGCGGGGGCGGTGCTGACCCTGGTGGGCGTGGTGAACCTGCCCATCGTGAAATTCTCCGTGGACTGGTGGAACACCCTCCACCAGCCCGCCTCGGTGTTCCGCATGGACGGGCCCACCATCGACCCCGCCATGCTCTGGCCCCTGCTGACCTGCGCGCTGGGCTTCACGCTCCTGTTCCTCGCGCTCCACATGCTGGCCATGCGCACCGAGATCCTGCGGCGCCGCGTGGAGGTGCTGGAAGCGCGGGCCGCCGCGGAGGCGAGCGCCTGATGACGCACGCGGCCTTCATCCTCACGGCCTATGGCGTCGCCTTCGGCGGGCTGCTGGTGCTCTCCCTGGTGCTCGTGCTGGACAACCGCGCCCAGCGCCGGGCGCTGGCGGACCTGGAGGCGCGCGGCGTGCGCCGCCGCTCGGACCGGGGCGCGCCATGACGGCCCCCGTCTCCCCCGCTCCCGAGGCACCGCGCCGCCGCCTGTGGCTCATCGCGCTGCCGGTGCTGCTGTTCGCGGCCCTGGCGCTCCTCTTCCTGTTCCGCCTGTTCGCGGGCGACCCCTCGCGCATCCCCTCCGCCCTCATCGGCCGCCCGGCGCCGCTGGTGGAGCTGGCGCCGCTGCCCGGCCTCGCGCGCGAAGGCAGGCCCGTGCCCGGGCTCGACCCCGCCGCGCTGAAGGGGCGGGTGACGCTGGTGAATGTCTGGGCGTCGTGGTGCGCGCCCTGCCGCGAGGAGCATCCGCTTCTCATGGCGCTGGCGCAGGATCCGCGCCTGCGCGTGGTGGGCATCAACTACAAGGACGCGCCGGACAATGCGCGCCGCTTCCTCGGCCAGAACGGCCTGCCCTTCGCGGCGGTGGGCGTGGACCCCAACGGGCGCGCGGCCATCGACTGGGGCGTCTACGGCGTGCCGGAAAGCTTCCTGGTGGCGCCGGACGGCACCATCGCCCACAAATTCGTGGGCCCGCTCACCGAGGCGAGCGTGAAGGACACGCTGCTGCCGCTGGTGGCCAAGCTCAGTGCGTCGTCTCAGCAGGCGCCTCGGGCGCCTTGAGTTCGTGACGCGCCATGAGCGGCGCCTGGGCGATGGCGAACAGGATGGTGAGCGGCAGGTAGCCGAAGGTCTTGAAGCTCACCCAGGTATCGGTGGAGAAATTGCGCCACACGATTTCGTTCACCACCGCCATCACCAGGAAGAAGGCGCCCCAGCGCAACGTGAGGATGCGCCAGCCCGCGTCGGTGAGCTGCACCATGCCGTCGAACACGTAGGGCAAGAGTGGCTTCTTGAGCGCGAGGCCGCCCAGCAGCGCGAGGCCGAACAGCGCGTTCACCAGGGTCGGCTTCAGCTTGATGAAGTGATCGTCCTGGAGCACCAGGGTCAGGGTGCCGAACACCAGGACCACCGCCGCTGACACCAGCGGCATGACGGCGATGCGCCGCGCCAGGATCCACATGGCTGCCAGCGCCGCGAAGGTCGCCACCATGAACAGGCCGGTGGCCACATAGATGCCGCCATAGGAATTGCCCGCGAAGAACAGGACCAGCGGTCCCAGTTCCAGGGCGATCTTGAGCCCGGGGCTCAGCTTGCGGCGGGTGGTCTTTCCGGCGGCGGCGTCTGTCATGGATAACCTCTCGGCGCTTCTTCTGCCGGTCTCGCGCGGCCGGATCAAGGCCGCTTTGCCATCGGCTCCGGTCTTGGCCGGTGTCGCGCGGGTTGGCGCTTACTCACGAAGGCCGAGGCACGCGACGATCTGCGGCCCCTCGGAGACGGTCCGCGCCTCCAGCCGGGACGCCAGCCGGCGCACCCCGGGGGAGGGACGGCCGGCATCCCGGCGGTGGGGATTGGGCAGCATCACCGCCAGCAGCGCGGCCTGTCCGGCCGAGACGTCGTCGGCGGAAATGCGGAAGGCGCGGCGGGCGCCCGCCTCCACGCCGAATTCCCCGTCCGGCCCCCATTCGGCGATGTTCAGGTAGATTTCCAGCAGGCGCCGCTTGCTCAGCACGAGGTCGAGCCAGAGCGACAGGGGCAGCTCCAGCCCCTTGCGGATGAAGGAGCGGCTGTTCCAGAGGAACAGGTTCTTGGCGACCTGCATGGGGATGGTGGAGGCGCCGCGCACATCCTCCATGTCGTCGTCGGCCTTGGCGATGGCGGCGCGGATCTCGCCAATGTCCACGCCCCAATGGGTGCAGAAGCTCGCGTCCTCTGACGCCACCACCGTGCGCACCAGAACCGGCGACATCTGCGAGAGGGGCGTCCAGACCCGTTCCACCCGCTCGCCCGTGACCCAGCGCCAGAGCATGAGCGTGGAGACCGGGTTGATCACCCAATAGGAAATGGAGAGCACCAGGGGGATCGCGGCGAGCACCACCAGGACCAAAGCCAATCGCCGCACCCACCGCATCCGTCCCGTCCCCGTTTTCCGTTCAACGGCCGCGCCGAAGCTTCGGTTCCATGGCGCGGGCCGGAACCGCCCGCTCCCATCGCGCCCTTGACCCGGGCCGTCCCATGGGGCACCCCGGCTGGGTCCTTCATAGCCCGTGACGCCGCCCGTGACAGATCCTTCCCTCGCCGCCCGCCTGAAGGCCGCCGCCGATCTCGCCGAAGCCCGCCTGGAGCAGGCACTGGCCGACGCGCCCCTTCCGGGCGAGCGGCTGCGCCCCGCGCGGCTCATGGAGGCCATGCGCCATGGGTCGCTGGACGGCGGCAAGCGGCTGCGGCCCTTCCTGGTGATGGAGGCGGCGGCGCTGTTCGGGGTGCGGCCGGAGGCGTCCATCACCGCCGCCTGCGCGCTGGAATGCATCCATTGCTATTCGCTGATCCATGACGACCTGCCGGCCATGGACAACGACCTCGTGCGGCGCGGCCGGCCCACGGTCCATGCGGCCTATGGGGAGGCGACGGCGATCCTGGCGGGCGACGCGCTGTTGACCCTCGCCTTCGACCTGCTGGCGGGCGCGGACGCCCATCCCGATCCTGCCCGGCGGGTGGAACTGGTGCGCCTCCTTGCCCGCGCGGCGGGGCTCGGGGGCATGGTGGGCGGGCAGATGCTGGACCTCGCGGCCGAGGGCCGGTTCGCCGATGGCGTGCCTTTGGCCCTGTCCCTGGCGGAGATCCGCGACCTCCAGGCCATGAAGACCGGCGCGCTTCTGGCGGCGGCGGTGGACATGGGCGCGGTTCTGGGCGGCGCCGGGCCGACGCAGCGGGCGGCGCTCGCCGCCTATGGCCGCGCCGTGGGCGCCGCGTTCCAGATCGCCGACGACATCCTGGATCTGGAAGGCACGCCGGAGGCGGTGGGCAAGGCGGTGGGCAAGGACGCGGAGGCCGGGAAGGCGACCCTCGTCGCGGCGCTGGGCCGCGCGGCGGCGGGCGCCTTGCTGGACGATCTGGTGCGCGAGGCGGAAACCGCCCTCGCTCCGTTCGCGCAGAAGGGCGCGATCCTGGCCGAAGCCGCCCGCTTCGTCGCGGCCCGCTCGAACTGACGGACGGGGCGCATCCGCCTCTGCGGACGCCGCAACGTCTGGTCAGGGCCTCTTGATCGAAGGCTTCACCTGCACGCCGGAACGACAAGCCCGACGGTCTCCCGGCTGGACTGCGCAGGCCCAGGTGCGGGCCGTGGCCGCGTCCGCTTGTCGTGAATGCTATCTAAAGTTGTATTTTAGAATAAAATATAACAAAAATTGCTTCGTGTTTCAGTTGGAGCGGGGGGTGTCATGAGCGATGGCCACGAGCCCGTGTCCAGAAGCCGGACGCTATCGGAGATCGAAGCGGACATCCGCTCTCGGTTGCCCGACGGCGTGACCCTTGCGCGCTGTGAACTTGGTCACGCAAGCTACGTCATGGCCCGCTTCAGGAATGGGGCCGGTCGTGAGGTTCAGGTTGAAACGTATGACGATCCGGAGCGCCTGGATTGGCTCGTCAGGGCCGCTATCTTGAAGCTCGCTCAGCCGGACAGAAGGCGCTGGTAGCGCCCGGCAGGACCGTTACCCACCCCGGCCGAGCCGGACACTCACGCGGACAGAAGCGCTCCCGGGCGGCGTTCCCGCCCTCTCTGTCAGGGGCGGGCACAGGCTGTGCCACGGCTTGATCTGCGGATCAGAGCTTCGCGCATCGGCCAGCCGGAAGCGGGCGTCACGCCATCGGATTGCGGCGGCTCGCGTGCGGCCACCCGCGTCACGTCGCAGGCGGGGACATTTCATGGATATCGATGAGATCGATGGCGCGCCGGGGAAGATTCGAACTCCCGACCCCCAGATTCGTAGTCTGGTGCTCTATCCAGCTGAGCTACCGGCGCCAATGTCTCCCTTCGTGAACCCGGATCCGTGAACCCGAAGCGGAGAGCCTTCGCCGACCAAGCGGCGGCGAGGCGCGTGAGATAGCCTGTCTTCCGCCCCAAGGCAACCCCGCCCCGGCGAGAAAACCGGCGGCCTGTGGACAGGCGGCCGCACGCCTCTCAGGCCCGTGCCCGCAAGGCCCGCGCCTGGCGCAGCTCGGCGGGCCGGTCGGGGATGGACATGAGGAAGGTGGCGCCGATCGTGCCTTCCACGAGGCGGATCTCGCCGCCATGGGCGCGCACCAGTTCGTCGGCAATGGGAAGGCCGAGGCCCGTGCCGCCGCGCCGGGCGGAGCCCCGGAAGGCCGAGAACAATTGGTCGCGCTGCGCCGCCGGGATGCCCGGCCCCGTGTCGCTCACCTCGATCTCCACCACGGTCCCGCGCCGCCGGGCGCTGACGCGCACCTGGTCGCGGTCCGGGTCGTTGGGCGCGCGGGCCTCCAGGGCCTGCTTGGCGTTGCGGGTGAGGTTCAGGATCACCCGGAACATCTGGTCGGGGTCCGCGTCCATGGCGAGCGGGCGCTCCAGCGAGGCGATCCAGCGGATCGGCCCCTCGGCCGTCAGGCCCAGCGTGTCGCGCACCTCGTCGATGAGCGCCGCCACGTCCATCTCGCGCCGCTCGGGCAGGGGCTCCTGGGCGCGGCCATAGGAGAGGGTCTGCTCGCAATAGGTGATGGCGCGGTCCAGGGCCGCCATGAGCTTGGGCACCACGCGCTGCACGGTGGGGTCCTCCACCACCATGAGGCGGTCGGAGATGAGCTGCACCGAGGCGAGGAGATTGCGCAGGTCGTGGTTGATCTTGGAGACCGCGAGCCCGAGCGCCGCCAGATGGGTCTTCTGCATCAGGGTCTGGGAGAGGCCGCGCTGAAGCTCCGCCAGCGCCGCCTCCGCCGTGCCCACCTCGTCGGTGCGCCCGGAGGGAACGATGATGCGGGAGGCATCCTCGGGCGCCTCCCGGAAGGCGGACATCCAGTCGGTGAGGCGCCGCATGGGGCGCACGAACAGGGCGTTGAGGCTCACATAGATGAGCAGGCCCGCGCCTGCCGAGATCAGCAGCGAGATGACGAAGATCGTCACCGCGAACTTGACCATGGCCTTCTTTAGCGGGCGCTCGTCGAGCACGATTTCCAGGAAGTCGCCGTCGCGCGGCGCCTCGGCCACCACGCGCAGCACCCGGTTGTGCTTGGAGAACAGGGTCTCGAATGCATCGATCACCGCGCGCCAGAAGGGCACGTCGCGCATGTCCACATGCTGGTCGATGGACGGCGGCATATCGGACACGGCGAGCAGGCGGCGGGCGTCGTCGCGCTTCACCACCACCACCTGTGCGCCGATGCTGTCGAGGATCTGGCGGCCGAGCTCCGGCGGCACGGCGGATTCCGGCGCGGCCTCCAGCACCAAGGCGGCGGTGCGGGCGGCGGCCACCCGGTCCGACAGCCAGGACAGGCGGAAATTGGCGAGGGACGGGACGAAGATCGCCACTTCGGCGAGGGTGACGAACAGGATGGTGAGCAGGAGCAGCTTGCCCGACAGGCCAAGCACCACCTTCCGGCGCGGGGCGACGGGTGCGGCGGGGGGAAAGGGGGTGTCCTGCCTCGGCATGCGCGTCACGACAGCGTGAGTCTCGTCCTTGATACGGATCGTCACGTCTCAGCGGATCAAGATCACGGGAATGTGTCTTCCGATGGGCGCCGGGGCCGGAAGGTCTATTCTTCCTCGCCGAAGCGATTGGCCACCAGGGCTTCCAGGGCCGCGAGCACCGCATCCGCCTCCGGGCCCGTGGCGGAGACGGTCACGCAGGTGCCGGGGGCGGCGGCCAGCATCATGAGGCCCATGATGGAATTGCCGTCCACCGCCTCGCCGTTGCGGCACACCTTCACGGCGCTGTTGAAGCTTTCGACCGTCTGGACGAATTTCGCGGAGGCGCGGGCATGCAGGCCCCGCTTGTTGATGATGGGCAGGACGCGCACCAGAGCGCCGTCCCTGGCGGGCTCGCCGCACGCGGCGAGGACGGCGTCACTTTCCGGCGAGAACGCGGCTTGCGACATTGATGTATTTCCGCCCGGCTTCCTGGGCGACGTTCACCGCCTCCGAGAGGGGCAAATCGTTGCGGACCTTGGCGAGCTTCACCAGCATGGGCAGGTTGATGCCCGCCACCACTTCCACGTCCGGCGCGTTCATGACGGAGATGGCGAGATTGGAGGGCGTGCCGCCGAACATGTCGGTGAGGATCACCACGCCCTGGCCGGACTGCACCCGGTTCACCGCGCCGATGATGTCGTTGCGGCGCTGCTCCATGTCGTCGTCGGGACCGATGGTGACTGCGGCGACCTGCGCCTGCGGTCCCATGACATGCTCCAGAGCGGAACAGAACTCGGTCGCCAGACGGCCGTGGGTTACAAGTACAAGCCCGATCATGTTGCCTCCGCCTCCGCCATGTTTTGCGCAGAGGCAATCCGCCGTCGCGGGGTGGTCATATTCAGAGCGGCTCAAAAATTACGCAAGGGGTGCATCGCACAAATGCACATGCGAGATTAAAAAATCTCAGTTCCAAGGGCCGCGGCGACCAGAAGAGCCGCGTCGGCGCCCGGCGGAACCGCAATGCGGAAAAGCCCCACGCCTTCGATAACAGCCCGCGCGGCGGCCTCCGGCGGCAGGCGCTCGGCGTCCGGGGCAGCCAGGTCCACCACGAAGCGCACGGGGCAGTCCGCGCGGAAATTCAGCCGGCGGATGCCCAGGTTCCGCACCTCGATCAGGCCCTCAAGCTCGGCGGGCGGGGCCGCGAGCAGGCGGCCGTCCTGCACTGCGAGCCGGACCCGGTCGTCCGCCACCAGCACGCCGTCCGGCAGCGCGCGGGGCGGGTCCAGGATGAGGCGCAGGGCGAGGGTGGACTTGCCGGAGCCGGAGGGCCCGCGAATGAGGATGCCCGCGCCGTCCAGCGCCACGCAGGAGGCGTGGATGGTGGGGGCGGGGGCCATCAGGTGCTCGGCAGGCGCACGGTGAGCCGCGCACCCAGCACCTTTTCCCCACCCTCGCCGTCCGGCGCGGTGCGGTTCTCGGCCCAGATGCGGCCGCCATGGGCTTCCACGATCTGGCGCGAGATGGAGAGGCCGAGGCCGGAATTCTGTCCGAAGCCCTGGTGGGGCCGGTCGGTGTAGAAGCGCTCGAAGATGCGGTCGATGGCATCGGGACGGATGCCCGGCCCCTCGTCCTCCACGCGGATTTCCACCGCCTGCTTGAGGCGGCGGCAGGTCACCGTCACCGTGCTGCCCTCGGGCGAGAAGGAGCGGGCATTGGAGACGAGGTTGTCCACCACCTGCCCGAGGCGTGAGGCGTGGCCGGGAATGACGTAGCCCTGCGGCGCGCCCTGGGCCCGCTCGAAGGCGAGGGCGACGGAGACGCCGTCGTCGCGGCGCACGTCCTGCGCCATGCCCACCACCATCTCCAGCAATTGCTTCAGGTCCACGCTCGCCGCTTCCTGGCGCTGAAGCTCGGCGTCGAGGCGGCTGGCGTCGGAAATGTCGGAGATGAGCCGGTCGAGCCGCTTCACGTCGTGCTGGATCACCTCCAGCAGCCGCGCGCGGGAGGTGTCGTTCTTGGCGAGCGGCAGCGTCTCCACCGCCGAGCGCAGGGAGGTGAGCGGGTTCTTCAGTTCGTGCGCCACGTCCGCCGCGAAGCTCTCGATGGCCTCGATGCGGTTGTAGAGCGCGCTGGTCATGTCGCGCAGGGCGCCGGAGAGATGGCCGATCTCGTCGGAGCGGGAGGTGAAGTCGGGGATCTCCACCCGCGACTTGGTGCGCCGGCGCACCCGCTCGGCGGCGGCCGCGAGCTTGCGCACCGGGTCCGCGATGGTGCCGGCGAGAAGGATGGAGAGCAGCACCATCACCGCCGCCGCCACCAGGAAGACGCGCACGATGACGAAGCGCTCCGCCTCCACCGCCTGGTCGATCTCGCCGCCCTGGGTGGAGAGGAGGAGCACGCCCAGGATGGCGCGGAAGCGCTGGATGGGCACCGCTACGGAGACCACCACGCGGCCCCGGTCGTCCACCCGCACGGCGCTGGCCTTCTGGCCGAGGGCGGCGGAGGCGACTTCCGGATATTCCTTGCCGCTCTGCGGGCCGAACTCCTTGTAGAGCGGCAGCTCGCCCCGCCCGATCCAGCTCTGGGCCGCGCGCCACGCCCGCTCCATGAGGCCGGGCGGCGTCTGGGTGGGGGGCGGCAGGTCGAAGCGCAGGATCTCGCCGCGCGAATAGAGCGAGCGGGAATCCAGCAGCATCATGCCGTCGCGGTCATAGATGCGCGCGCGGGTGCCGGTCGGCCCCACGAGACGGCGCAGGACCGGGGCGACGCGCTCGGGATTGATGGGGAATTCGAGCGGCGAGAAGCCCTCGTCCGGCCCATAGCTGTCGCCCGCCTGAAGCTCCAGCAGCCGCTCGGGATCGATGGTGATGGCGTTGGTCTCCACCTGCGCCGAGGCGGCGATGGCGGCGGCGATGATCTCGCCCTGGACCAGCAGGCTCTGCACGCGGGCATCGATGAGGCCGGCGCGGAACTCGGAGAGATAGAGGATGCCGGAGACCAGCGCGCACAGGCCCGCCAGATTCAGCAGGACGATGCGCCGGGTGAGGCTGGAGAAGCCCTTGAAGGCCACGAAGCGGCGCGCGCGGCGAAGCGCCGCGAACAGGCCGAGGCCGGTCGCGCGCTGCGGGTCGGGGAGCTGCTCTGCGTCCGTGGCCATGGGATGGACGGAAAAGGGGCGCCCGGAAGCGCCCGCTCTCACGCTTCCTTGAAGCGGTAGCCGACCCCGTAGAGGGTCTCGATCATGTCGAAATTGTCGTCCGTGGACTTGAACTTCTTGCGCAGCCGCTTGATGTGGCTGTCGATGGTGCGGTCGTCCACATAGACCTGATCGTCATAGGCCGCGTCCATCAGGGCGTTGCGGCTCTTCACCACGCCGGGGCGCTGGGCCAGCGCCTGGAGGATGAGGAATTCGGTGACGGTGAGCGTCACCGGCTCGCCCTTCCAGGTGCAGGTGTGCCGCTCCGGGTCCATGCGCAGCAGGCCGCGCTCCAGCACCTTGGCGCTGTCGGTCTCGCGGGGCGCGGTGCCGTCCTTGCCGGCGAAGCGGCGCAGCACCGCCTTCACCCGCTCCACCAGCAGGCGCTGGGAGAAGGGCTTCTTGATGAAGTCGTCGGCGCCCATCTTGAGGCCGAACAATTCGTCGATCTCCTCGTCCTTGGAGGTGAGGAAGATCACCGGCATGTCGGTCTTCTGCCGCACCCGGCGCAGCAGCTCCATGCCGTCCATGCGGGGCATCTTGATGTCGAAGATGGCAAGGTCGGGCGGATTGGACTTGAAGCCGTCCAGGGCGGAGGCCCCGTCGGTATAGGTGTCGATCCTGTATCCCTCGGCCTCCAGTGCGATGGAGACGGAGGTCAGGATATTACGGTCGTCATCGACGAGGGCGATCGTGGGCATGACACCTCTTTTCAAGCGTCGGGCGGCGGCGCTGACCTTATAGGGGTGAACCCCGTTCGCGTGGCCGAAATGTGACACCGCGCTTGTCCGGGTTGTAAAAATAGCGCCAAAACCCTTTATCAACAACGCGGGAGCTTCCACAGGTGGCCCGGGGCCGCGCGCTGTGGCTGCCTGGGGGTTCCGTCCCCGCCCGTTCCGGACCCTCCGCATGCCCAGCGATCCTGCCGCCACCGTGCTTCGCCTGCTCCACGAGGCGCGCCATGCGAGCCTCGCCACCCTGGAGGACGGGGGCACGCCGCACGTCTCCCTGGTGGCCGTGGCGCCGGACGGGGAGGGCGCCCCGCTGCTGCTCCTGTCGGACCTCGCCCGCCATACGCGGAACCTGAAGCGCGACGACCGGGTCTCGTTGCTCGTGACCGATCCGAGGGGCGCCGATCCCATGAACGCGCCCCGCGCCAGCTTCATCGGCCGGATCGCGCGGGCGGGAGATCAGGCGCGAGAGGCTGTGCGCGAGCGGTTCCTGGCCTGGCATCCCGATGCGCGCCTTTATGCCGACTTCACCGACTTCGCCTTCTACCGGCTCGCCTGCGACGAGATTCATCTGGTGGAGGGGTTCGGACGGATCTCCACCTTGCCCGGCGCCGCCGCGACCCTCGACTGGAGCGATGCGGAGGCGGTGCGCGCCGGCGAAGAGGGGATCATCGCCCACATGAATGCGGACCACGCGGACGCCGTGGCGCTCTACGCCACCGCCCTCCTGGGCGCGGAGGCGGGCGACTGGCGCATGATTTCCATCGATCCGGAAGGTTGCGACCTGATGTGCGAGTCGCAGGTGCGGCGCCTGCCTTTTCCGCGGCGCGCCATTAGTCTTGCTGCGGTGCGAGAAGTTCTTGTGGCGCTTGCGAAAGACGCGCGCAATTGAAGAAAAGTTGAGATTAAATCGTTTTTAAATGGGGTCGAAGTGGTTCACAGAACCCATGCTGGCCACTAAGTTCCGCGCTTCCGCCAAAGCTCAGCGAAAGCGGGGCGTGTGCGCAACATCATGTTGAAGCCATAGGAGACGAGCCGTGCTCGAGACCGGACAACGTAACAGCGCCTGCGGCGCGGACAGCTTCGGGCTGCGGCAGCTTGCGGGCGTCCATTGGAACCTCAGCGAGCCGGCGCTCTACGAGCACGCGCTCGCCAATCGCGAAGCCCGCCTGACCAGCGGCGGCGCGCTCGCCGCCGAGACCGGCGTGCATACTGGCCGCAGCCCCAAGGACAAATTCGTCGTCAAGGACGCGGTCACCGAGGGCGAGGTATGGTGGGACAATAACGGCGCCATGTCCGAGGCGCAGTTCGACGTGCTGTACGAGGACTTTCTGAAGGCGGCCGAGGGCAAGACGCTCTACGCCCAGGACCTGTATGGCGGCGCCGACCGGGACTACCAGATCAAGGCCCGCGTCTACACCGAATATGCGTGGCACTCTTTGTTCATCCGCACCATGCTGCGCCGGCCCGAGCGGTCCGAGCTCGACGGCTTCGTGCCCGAGATGACCATCATCGACCTGCCGAGCTTCAAGGCCGACCCGGCCCGCCACGGCGTGCGCTCCGACACCGTCATCGCGGTGAATTTCAAGCGCGGCATCGTGCTGATCGGCTCCTCGTCCTATGCGGGCGAGATGAAGAAGTCGGTCTTCACCTTCCTGAACTACCTGCTGCCCGCCAAGGGCGTGCTGCCCATGCACGGCTCGGCCAATGTGGGCCCGGACGGCGACGTGGCGGTGTTTTTCGGCCTGTCCGGCACCGGCAAGACCACCCTCTCGGCGGATCCGAACCGCACCCTTTTGGGCGATGACGAGCACGGCTGGGGCAAGGGCGGCGTCTTCAATTTCGAGGGCGGCTGCTACGCCAAGACCATCAACCTCTCCAAGGAGGCGGAGCCGGAGATCTTCGCGGCCTCCAACCGCTTCGGCACCATCCTTGAGAATGTGGTCCTCGATCCCATCACCCATGTGCCGGACTTCGACGACGGGCGCCTGACCCAGAACACCCGCTCCTGCTACCCGCTCGACTTCATCCCGAACGCGAGCCCGAGCGGCAAGGCGGGGCAGCCGAAGAACATCATCATGCTGGTGGCGGATGCCTTCGGCGTGATGCCGCCCATCGCGCGCCTCACGCCCGACCAGGCGATGTACCACTTCCTGTCCGGCTACACGGCCAAGGTGGCGGGCACCGAGAAGGGCGTGAAGGATCCCGAGGCGACCTTCTCCACCTGCTTCGGCGCCCCCTTCCTGCCGCGCCATCCGTCCGTCTACGGCAACATGCTGCGTAACCTCATCGCCGAGCACGGCGTGGATTGCTGGCTGGTGAACACGGGCTGGACCGGCGGCAAGTTCGGCGTCGGCCGCCGCATGCCCATCAAGGTCACGCGCGCTTTGCTCACGGCGGCCCTCAACGGCTCGCTGAAGGACGTGGCGTTCCGCACCGATCCCTATTTCGGCTTCGCGGTGCCCACCTCGCTTCCGGGCGTCGAGCCGCACATCCTCTATCCGTCCAAGACCTGGGCGGATAAGGCGGACTTCGACGCCACGGCGCGCCGCCTCGTGGCCATGTTCCAGGAGAATTTCGCGCGCTTCGAGAAGCACGTGGACGCCTCCGTGCGGGACGCCCAGCCCCAGGTCCGCATCGCCGCGGAGTGAGGCGGGACCGGGCGCGTCAGGGCCGCCCGGCCACTGCTCAGGCCCGCCCGCCGGCACCGGCTGGCGGGCCTTTTCACTGCCGGCGCGCGCGATCCATTGTCGCGCGAGCCTGGAACTGCTAAAAATATGTCATGAACCCTCGCCGCACCCATGGCCCGTGCCCCTCCTTGGCCGCGTTCTGCGCCGCCGGGACCCATGCGCGCACCACCATGGAATTCGCCGCGGTGCCGGATCATGTGCGCCTGCCGGGGCGCTTCTTCGGCCGGTTCACGACCGCGGCCCTCGCCGCGCTTCGCTGACCTTCCTCTTTTTTCCGTCAGTCACCGGCACAGTCCGACGTCGCGGCATGCGCGCGTCGGCGATCCTCAGGACACATCATCATGAGCAACTCGGCGAGCGCCCCGCGCACCCTCTACGACAAGATCTTCGACGACCACGTGGTCCAGCGTCAGGAGGACGGCACCTGCCTCCTCTATATCGACCGCCACCTGGTCCATGAGGTCACGAGCCCCCAGGCCTTCGAGGGCCTGCGCATGACCGGCCGCAAGGTGCGCGCGCCGGAGAAGACCCTCGCCGTGGTGGACCACAACGTGCCCACCACCGACCGCTCCCTGCCGAACCCCGACCCGGAGAGCGCGGCCCAGATCGCCGCCCTCGCGGACAACGTGAAGGAATTCGGCATCGAATATTATGACGGCTTCGACCGTCGCCAGGGCGTGGTGCATGTGGTGGGCCCCGAGCAGGGCTTCACGCTGCCCGGCACCACCATCGTGTGCGGCGACAGCCACACCTCGACCCACGGTGCGTTCGGCGCGCTGGCCCATGGCATCGGCACCTCGGAGGTGGAGCATGTGCTCGCCACCCAGACGCTGATCCAGAAGAAGGCCAAGAACATGCGCGTGACGGTGGACGGGCGCCTGCCCGACGGCGTCGGCGCGAAGGACGTCGTGCTCGCCATCATCGGCACCATCGGCACCGCCGGCGGCACTGGCTACGTGATCGAATATGCCGGCGACACCATCCGCGACCTGTCCATGGAAGGCCGCATGACGGTGTGCAACATGTCCATCGAGGGCGGCGCGCGCGCGGGCCTGGTGGCGCCGGACGAGAAGGCGTTCGCCTATCTGCGCGACCGGCCCAAGAGCCCGAAGGGCGCGGACTGGGACGCGGCCATGCGCTATTGGGAAAAGCTCCACACCGATCCCGGCGCCTTCTTCGACAGCGAGATCCGCCTCGACGGCGCGAGCCTGCCCCCCATCGTCTCCTGGGGCACGAGCCCCGAGGACGTCATTTCGGTGGAAGGTCTGGTGCCCGATCCCGAGCTGATCGAGGACGAGGTGAAGCGCGGCGCCAAGAAGCGGGCGCTGGCCTATATGGGCCTCACCGCCGGCACCAAGATCACCGACATCGCGCTCGACCGCGTGTTCATCGGCTCCTGCACCAACGGGCGCATCGAGGACCTGCGCCAGGCGGCGCAGATGATCGGCGGCCAGAAGGTCAACGCCAATGTGAGCGCCATGGTGGTGCCCGGCTCCGGCCTCGTGAAGGCGCAGGCCGAGGCCGAGGGCCTCGACGTGATTTTCAAGGAAGCGGGCTTCGAATGGCGCGAGCCGGGCTGCTCCATGTGCCTCGCCATGAACCCGGACCGGCTCTCGCCGGAAGAGCGCTGCGCCTCCACCTCGAACCGCAATTTCGAGGGACGCCAGGGCTTCAAGGGCCGCACGCATCTCGTCTCCCCCGCCATGGCGGCGGCGGCGGCGATCGCGGGCCGGTTCGTGGACGTGCGGCACTGGCCGCGCGCCATCTGAGGTGAGGGCGGGGCGGCGGCGCGGCCGTCGCCCGGTTCCTGACGGTGGCTCTCGCCGGGCTTACGCCCCGTGCGCCGGAGCCAGCGTGGCGACGCCCGGCGTCGCGATGCCCACCTGGGCGACCTGTCGGGTTTCCTGAGGGGCGAAGAAAGCGGCAACGCCCAGGATGGTCACGACACCTGCCGTGACCGCCAGCTTGCGCAGCATGGTCAGCCTCCGTGTGCAGTCTGCCCTCTCAACGGCCGCGCATGGTTAAAGGTTCCTTACCCCGACCGGAGTGGAGTGCGATGCCTGCCACGGACGATTGGAGCAGCCGGACCGCGCCGTCTCTGGACGAGATGGAGGCGCTGGCGGACCGCGCGTTCGCCGGGCTGCCGGAGGGCTTTCGCCGCCTCGTGGCCGGCGTGGTGATCCGCGTGGAGGACTTCCCCACCGACGAGGTGCTGGACGAGATGGAGGCGGAGACGCCCTTCGACCTGCTGGGCCTGTTCCACGGCATCGGCATGGCGCAGGACGCCGCGGTGGGGGAGACGGGGCGCCTGCCCAACATGATCTTCCTCTATCGCCGCCCCATCCTGGACTATTGGGCGGAGCACGAGGAGAGCCTGGGCGCGGTGGTGACCCATGTTCTGGTGCACGAGATCGGCCACCATTTCGGCCTCTCGGACGAGGACATGGAGCGGATCGAGGAGGCGGCCGATGTCTGACGCCGCAGCGGGGTTCCCCCAATGGACGGTGGGGGAGGCGAGTTCTAGAACGTCTCTAATAAAGGAGATGAGTCCATGACCTCGCCGACCCGCTATCCCGCCTCGTTCCGCGCCATCCACTGGGCGACTGTCCTGTGCGTGCTGTTCGCCTACGGCATCACCTATGCCGAGGCGCTGTTCGCGCGCGGCACGCCCGAGCGGGCCATGGTGTGGTGGCTCCATATTTCCGTGGGGCTGCTGGTCCTGGCCTTCACCCTGGCGCGGGTGGGGCTGCACGGCGTGGTGCGCCTGCCGCCGCCGTCGCCCGCCGTGACCGGCCTGACGGCCCTGGCGGCGAAAGGCGCGCACATCGCGCTCTACCTGCTTCTGCTGGCGGTGCCGCTGGTGGGGATCTGGCTCGCCTTCCTGCGGGGCAACGATGTGAGCTTCTTCGGCCTGTTCTCCGTTCCCTCGCCGGTGGCGGTGGACCGCGCGGCGGCGGGGAACGTGAAGGAGGTCCATGAATGGCTGGCGAACGGCCTGCTGGCGGTGGCCGCGCTCCATGCGGCGGCGGCGCTCTGGCACCATTTCGTCCGCCGCGATGACGTGCTGACCCGGATGCTTCCGGGACGATGAAACGGACGCGCCGCCCGCGAGGGCGGCGCAGCCGGGCGGGCAGGGCGCCCGCCCGGTGCGACAGACACAGGGATCAAGGGACGCGAGACAATGGAAAAGTTCACGGTTCTGGAAGGCGTCGCGGCGCCGCTCAAGCTGGTCAATGTCGATACCGACATGATCATCCCCAAGCAGTATCTGAAGACCATCCAGCGCACCGGGCTCGGCAAGGGCCTGTTCTCGGAGATGCGCTACAACGAGGACGGCACGGACAATCCCGACTTCGTCCTGAACCAGCCGGCCTACCGCAACGCCAAGGTTCTGGTGGCGGGCGACAATTTCGGCTGCGGCTCCTCGCGCGAGCATGCGCCCTGGGCGCTGCTGGACTTCGGCATCCGCTGCGTGATCTCCACCGGCTTCGCCGACATCTTCTATAACAACTGCTTCAAGAACGGCATCCTGCCCATCGTGGTCTCGCCCGAGGACCTGGAGAAGCTGTTCGACGACGCGGGCCGCGGCTCCAACGCCACGCTCACCGTGGACCTGGGCGCGCAGGAGATCCGCGGGCCGGACGGCGGCGCCATCTCCTTCGACATCGACCCCTTCCGCAAGCGCTGCCTCATGGAAGGGCTCGACGATATCGGCCTGACCCTGGAGAAGGAGGCCAGCATCACCGGCTTCGAGGCCGGGATGAAGGCGGACCGTCCCTGGCTCTGAGGCCGGGGCGGCATATGGGTGCGACGGCAAGGCGCTGCTGCGGCAGCGCCTTTTTTATTGGGTCTTCATGTCTTGGTCCCATTCGCCCGTCATAAGGGGAAGGTGCCGCTCACGCTCCGTCATGACAGGGTGACGCAGCGGCATGCCGGACCCCCTCGCCGCCTCGTCGTTTTCCGCTACGCTGAAGGTCCGTCGCCCGCAGAGCCAACGCAATTGCAGCCCAGGAGGATTGTTCGTGCCCCATGATACGCCGCTGATTTCGACCATCGTGGGGGCACTGGTTCTCGCATTCATTTTCGGGGCTCTGGCGCAGCGGATGCGCATCTCGCCGCTGGTGGGCTACCTGCTGGCGGGCGTCATGGTCGGGCCCTTCACGCCCGGCTTTGTGGCCGACCAGCACCTGGCGCTGCAACTGGCCGAGATCGGCGTCATCCTGCTGATGTTCGGCGTCGGCCTCCATTTCTCCCTGTCGGACCTGCTCTCCGTGCGGGCCATCGCCATTCCGGGCGCGGTGGCGCAGATCGGCGTCGCCACGCTCATGGGCATGGGGCTCGCCTGGGCCATGGGCTGGCCGCTGGGTGGCGGCGTCGTGTTCGGCCTCGCCTTGTCCGTAGCCTCAACAGTGGTGCTGTTGCGCGCACTCCAGGAACGGCGGCTGGTGGAAAGCGAGCAGGGCCGCATCGCGGTGGGATGGCTGATCGTGGAGGACCTCGCCATGGTCCTCGCTTTGGTGCTGCTGCCCGCCATGTCGGAGGCGCTGGGCGGGAAACCGTCGGGCGCCGGCGCGGCCCACCACTTCTTCGGCGATGCCGGCATCTGGACGACGCTCGCCGTCACGCTCGGCAAGGTGGCGGCCTTCGTGGTGCTGATGCTGGTGGTGGGGCGCAAGGTCATCCCCTGGGCCATGCACTGGGTGGCGCATACCGGCTCGCGCGAGCTGTTCCGCCTCGCGGTGCTCGCCATCGCGCTGGGCGTCGCCTTCGGATCGTCGGTGCTGTTCGGCGTGTCCTTCGCGCTCGGCGCCTTCTTCGCCGGCATGGTGCTGAGCGAGAGCCCGCTGTCCCATCGCGCCGCCGAGGAGACCTTGCCGCTGCGCGATGCGTTCGCGGTGATCTTCTTCGTGTCGGTGGGCATGCTGGTGGACCCGCGCATCGTCATCGACCATCCCATCCCGCTTCTGGCGACGGTGGCCGTGGTGCTGGTGGGCAAGTCCGTGGCCGCCTACCTGCTGGTGCGGATGTTCGGCCACGAGCGTTCGACCGCCCTCACCATCTCGGCCAGCCTCGCGCAGATCGGCGAATTCTCCTTCATCCTCGCGGCCCTCGGCATGGATCTGGGGCTGCTGCCGAAGGAGGGGCGGGACCTGATTCTCGCGGCAGCCATCATCTCTATCCTGGTGAACCCGTTCTGCTTCATCCTCATGGACCGCTACACGGCGCGCCTGCCCAAGGCCGCCAAGGGGCCCGGCGCCGCGCCGGATGCCGTCAAGCCCGTCCCCTCGCCCCGCCAGCTCCCCATGACCGACAAGACCGGCCACACGGTGATCGTGGGCTACGGCCGGGTGGGGCGCCTCGTGTGCGAGGGGCTCACCAATGCGGGCGTGCCCCTGCTGGTGATCGAGGACGCCAAGGACGCGGTGGAGGCGCTGCGCGGGGCGGGGGTGGAGGTGATCGACGCCAACGCCGCCCTCCAGGACGCGCTGCTGGCTGCCAAGGTGCAGTATGCGCGCCGCCTCATCCTCGCCATCCCGGACGGCTTCGAGGCCGGCACCGTGCTGAAGAAGGCGCGGACGCTCAATCCCGAGCTGGAGATCATCGCCCGCGCCCATTCGGACGCGGAGGTGGACCACCTGCGTAGCAACGGGGCGGGCTTCATCATCATGGGCGAGCGGGAGGTGGCGCGGGGCATGCTGGCCCACGTCCTCACCGACGCGCCCGAGCCCTCCAACGACCCGACGCCGGACGGGCTGCATGCCAGCCTGTTCGATGCCACGCCGGATGCCATCCAGGCCGCCGTGGCGGCCGCCAATGCGCCGGACGAGGGTGCGGTGGACGAAGCCGCCCCTGAAACCCCCGCAGATGTCGCGTCGCCGCCCGTGCTCCAGCCCGAGCCTGCGGAGGAGGCGAAGGCGCCCGCGCGCGAATGACGCGCCCCGCGGCCGCCCCGCGCTCTCCACAGGGGGGCGGGGCGGCGTGGTTTAACATTGACGGAACCGCCGTCCCACCCTATAAGCCCGTCCCGAACTTGGGCGGCTCCGGCTCCTGAGACCGGCTCCGTTTTCGAGGTGATCTCGAAGCGAGCATCGTTCGTGGCACGGCTGCGGACAAAGGTCCCACAGGTGCCGACGCGGCCGCATAACTATCCGGAGTATTCACCGTGAAGCGCACTTATCAACCGAGCAAGCTCGTGCGCAAGCGTCGGCACGGCTTCCGTGCGCGCATGGCGACGAGGAACGGCCGCAAGATCATCGCGGCCCGCCGGTCCCACGGCCGTAAGCGCCTGTCCGCGTGAGGCATGACGGCTGCGGAGCCGCGCGACATGGACCGCCTCCGCAAGCGTCGTGATTTCTTGGCGGCGGCCCGGGCTGAAAAAGCCGGGGTCGCTTCTTTGCTGTTGCAGGGCCGGAACCGGCGCGACACGCAGGATGTGCGCATCGGCTTCACCGTCACCAAGAAGGTGGGGAATGCCGTGGTGCGCAACCGCATCCGGCGGCGCCTGAGGGAAGCGGCGCGGGCGGTCATGCCCGGCGCCTCCCGACCCGGATACGATTATGTGATGGTGGCGCGGCTCCATGCCCTGCGCGCGCCCTTTTCAGACCTGGTGCGCGACCTCGAGCGCGCCGTCAGCCGCCTGCATGGAAGCGCCGGAAAGACATCCGCAGATAGATCCGCCCGCGCCGACGGAGCCCGCTCGGAATGACCGAAAACAAGAATATGTTCATCGCCATCGGCCTGTCGCTGGCGATCATGATCGGCTGGCAATACTTCTTCGGCATGCCCATGGCCGAGAAGCAGCGCCAGCAGGCCGAGCAGCAGCGCATCGTGCAGCAGGCCGACCAGGCCCAGCAGCAGGCGGCCACGGCGGAAGCCCAGCCGGGCGGAGCGGCGGTTCCCGGCGGCGCCCAGCCGAGCCAGGCGGCCGGACGGGCGCTCACCCGCGACCAGGCCATCACGGCCGCGCCGCGCGTCGCCATCGACACGCCGCGCCTGAAGGGCTCCATCTCGCTGAAGGGCGGCCGGGTCGATGACCTGTCGCTGCTCGACTATCACGAGACCGTGGACCCCAAGAGCCCGAACATCGTGCTCCTGGCGCCGGCGGGCTCGCCCCATCCCTTCTACGCCGAATTCGGCTGGACCATCGCGCCCGGCGCGACCGTGAAGGTGCCCGGCGCCGACACGCTCTGGACCGTCGCCTCCGGCCCGCTGACGCCGTCGAGCCCGCTGGTCCTCACCTACGACAACGGCGAGGGGCTGCTGTTCAAGCGGACCTACGCGGTGGACGACCAGTACATGTTCACCGTCAAGGACGACGTGGAGAACAAGACCGGCGCGCCCGTCACGCTCTATCCCTACGCGCTGGTGTCCCGCCACGGCCTGCCGCAGACCCAGGGCTTCTACATCCTGCACGAAGGCATGATCGGCGTGCTCGGCGATGCCGGCCTGCAGGAAATCACCTATTCCAAGATCGAGGACGGCCAGCCCCACCTCTACAAGGCCACGGGCGGCTGGCTCGGCATCACCGACAAATACTGGGCGGCGACGGTCATCCCCGACCAGTCCTCCCAGGTGGATGCCCGCTTCTCCTCCACCACCACCAACAATGTCCGCAGCTTCCAGGCGGACTATCTGGGCGCCGGCAAGACCGTGCAGCCCGGCGCCAGCGCGTCCGCCGAGGGCCGCCTGTTCGCGGGCGCCAAGGTGGTGGCCGTGGTGGACGGCTATCAGCGCCAGTACCAGATCGACCGCTTCGACCTGCTGATCGACTGGGGCTGGTTCTACTTCATCACCAAGCCGCTCTTCCTGGTCATCGACTGGATTTATCACGTCGTCGGCAATTTCGGCGTCGCGATCCTCATCGTGACCGTGCTGCTGAAGGGCATCTTCTTCCCGCTGGCCAACAAATCCTACGCCTCCATGGCGAAGATGAAGGCGCTCCAGCCGGAAATGATGGCCATTCGCGAGCGCTACAAGGACGACCGCACCAAGCAGCAGCAAGCCACCATGGAGCTGTACAAGAAGGAGAAGGTGAACCCGGTCGCGGGCTGCCTTCCCATCCTGGTGCAGATCCCGGTCTTCTTCGCGCTGTACAAGGTGCTGTTCGTGACCATCGAGATGCGGCACGCGCCCTTCTTCGGCTGGATCCACGACCTGTCCGCGCCGGACCCGACGACCATCTTCAACCTGTTCGGCCTCATCCCGTGGAATCCCGGCTCCGTGCCGGTGATCGGGGCCTATCTGATGCTCGGCGCCTGGCCGCTCATCATGGGCGTCACCATGTGGGTGCAGATGAAGCTGAACCCCGCGCCGCCGGATCCGACGCAGCAGGTGATCTTCAACTGGATGCCCGTGATCTTCACCTTCATGCTCGCCCATTTCGCGGCTGGACTGGTGATCTACTGGGCCTGGAACAACACCCTGTCGGTGATCCAGCAGGCGGTGATCATGCGCCGCCACGGCGTGAAGATCGAGCTGTGGGACAATATCCGCTCCGCCTTCAAGAAGAAGGCATCGGCGAAGAGCTGAGGCCGTGTCGGCGAACTCCGGTTCGCCGGCATGTCTCCATGTCTTTGAGTATCCGCATTTTCTTTACGCGGACCGGCGGGGTATCGGCTCAGGCCGGCCGCGCCTCCGGCGCCGCGCGGCACCGTGAAGACAGGCGGGATGGCGGGCACGATCCGCGATCCCTGCCCGGAGCGCGGCGGGGACAAGGTCTTGCGTCGTCCCCGCCGTATCCGCCGCGCTTGCGGCGGAGCGCTTGAGGCCCGATAAGCGCTCCATGACTGACACGCTCCCTCCCGACGCGCCCTCCGACGATCCGTTCCTGGAAACCGGCCGCCTCCTGTTCGCGGCGGAATGGAATTTCATCACGGCGGCGCCCACCATCGAGACGCTGCCGCCCATGACCGGCGTCGAGATCGCGCTGGCGGGCCGCTCCAATGTGGGCAAGTCCAGCCTCGTGAACGCCCTCACGGGGCGCAAGGCGCTGGCGCGCACCTCGGTGACGCCGGGCCGGACGCAGGAGCTGATCTTCTTCCGGATGGGCCCGCAGCTCACCTTGGTGGACATGCCGGGCTACGGCTTCGCCAAGGCGCCGAAGGAGAAGGTGGACGCCTGGACGCAGACCATCCGCGACTATCTGCGCGGCCGGGTGAATCTGGCGCGTGTGTTCGTGCTGATCGACAGCCGCCACGGCATCAAGCCGGTAGACGAGGAGATCCTGGACCTGCTGGACAAGGCGGCGGTGTCCTACGCCATCGTCCTCACCAAGGGCGACCAGGTGAAGCCCACCCAGCTCGCGGAGCGCATCGCGGAGACGAAGGAGCGCATCCGCAAGCGCCCGGCCGCCTATCCCGAGATCTTCCCGACATCCAGCGAGACGGGGCAGGGCCTTCCGGAACTGAGGGCCGCCGTTGCCCGCCTGCTCGCGGAGCGATACTAGGCATTCTAGGGCGCAGCGGATCCCGGTCCGCGGGACGAGACGGCTTCAGATCAAGGGAATAAGGCGCTTCCTTCCTTCGGGGACAGGATGGGGCGCTCTCGCAGTTCGGTGAAGGCGCAGGCGGGGCGCCCTCATTGCGCGGCCTTCGGGGCCGGGTGCCGCCGCGACAGGGCGTCAAGGGGCGGGCATGTTCGAGCGTCATCCGTTTTACCAGAACCATCAGTCCATCGACGTGCTGCGGGGACTTGCGGCGCTTCTGGTCTTCCTCTCCCACGCGGACGCCCATCTGCTGGTGAACATCGAGTTTTTCACGCCCTATCGCGGCTATGCGGGGCGCATCGGCGTCTATCTGTTCTTCATCCTGTCCGGCTATCTCATCTGGGGTTCCGCGGATCGCACCCTGGGACGGCCCGGCGGCCTTTACGAATACGCGGTTCATCGGGCCACCCGCGTCATGCCGCTCTATTATGTGGCCCTGGCATTCGCGATCCTGCTGTTTCCCCTCCTCAGTTCCTTTCAGCAGAATCTGAGCGCCTATACGATCTTTCGGACGATAACTTTCACCCAGGCGCTGAATCCGAACGTGTCGCGGGCGATAAATCCTGTCCTCTGGACGCTCACGCTCGAAATGCTTTTCTATATCTGCATTCCATTCCTGCATAAGCTGAAAAAATATTTCGTCGTCATCATCGCCCTGACGATCTTCGCAAGCTGGTCGGCGGCCTATCATCCCAATTCGAATTTGGCGCCCTTCCTGCGGCTGTTCTTCCTGTTCGTCATCGGCATGGCGATCGCCAACTTCACGCTGACGCCGAAGCCCCTGTTCTTCTGGAGCGCACTGGCCGTCGCCGTGATCATGACGGTGGATCGCTGGTCGCCCATGGACGTGTCCGTCGCCTGGACCATCGTCATCTTCTCGGGCGTGATGGTGTATCGCCGCTATGAGGGGACACGCCTCTGGGGCGTCCTCGCCTTCTTCGGGCTGATCTCGTACTCGCTCTATATCTGGCACTACATGCTGATCGAGATGATCGGTCCGCTCACCATGCAGTGGTCGATGCGCAATCCGGCCTTGTCGGCCGTCCTGTTCACGGCCTTCTGCGCGCTGTTCAGCTGGGTGAGCTACCAGCTCATCGAGAAGCCGGGGCAGACGCGTCTGCGGCAATGGTGCCTGGATTGGCGCAAGAAGCGGCTCGCGCGATCGCAGGCTTGAGCGGCGGTCCCGCGTGTCGGTGGGCGGCTGGAGCCTTGAGGGGCAGGCGGCCGTTCCGGCCCGTGCCCGTCGCGGGTGCCTTGCCCGCGCCGCAGGCAAGGGTCCGGTTGAGATCTGTTCCGGGAAGGGGCAGGCCGGGTGGGGCAGGCCGCCCGTCCGGTCGCTCACCGCTTGCGGCTGATTTCTTCCAGCAGGGCCTCGGTCGCGGCGATGGCGCCTTCGAGCTCGGAAATCTTGCGGATGGTTCCGTCGGAGGGAAGCGTCTGGGCGCCGGCGGCGGTAAGGAGAAGATCGCGCTGGGCGCTCTTCAAGCGGGCGAGCATTGCGGAAAGCTCGGCCTCGGTGCTGTGCGCCATCCTGTAAAATCCTCATGAAGCGAGATCGGTGAAGCGCCGAACAATCCTGTTGTCCGTTCGCCCGCGCCTGTCGGCGGGCGCACCATGGCCGCACACCACGCGCCGGGCAACCGTTCCTGGATTGAACCCGCGACCCATTTGCACGGCCGGGATTGCAGGGATGGCGCGCGCGGCCGGGAGTTGAAATGGAAACGGGCGCAGCGATGCTGCGCCCGTCCTGATCGGATGCCAGTCTAACTGGCGGTCAGTCGGCGACTTCGATGCCGCGGGCTTCGGGGCCCTTGGGACCCTGACCCACCTGCACCACGACGCGCTGGCCTTCAGCCAGATCGGAGAGGCCGGAACGGGACACGACGGTGACGTGCACGAACACGTCCTTGCCGCCGCCTTCCACCGCGATGAAGCCGAAGCCCTTCTCGGGGTTGTACCACTTCACGGTACCCACGCGCTCCTCGGTGGGGCCGGACGGGGCGCGCGCGCCACCGCCGAAGCCGCCGCCGGCACGCGGGCCGCCGGCGCCGAACGCGCCGGGGGCACGCTCGCGACGCGGGGGCGCAGCTTCCGCCGTGGAGGTGTCGACTTCGAGCACTTCCGTCACCTGGCGGCCCTTCTGGCCCTGGCCCACGCGGACCGAGAGCTTGGAGCCGGGAGGCACGCTTTCCTGGCCGGCGGCCTCAAGGGCGCGGGCATGAAGGAACACGTCGCCGGAACCGTCCGACAGTTCGACGAAGCCGAAACCCTTCTCGGGATTGAACCACTTCACCGTCGCGTCGATGGGCGGGCCCGAGGGAGCGGGAGCGCTGAAGCTGCTGGGAGAGGAAAAGGCGCGCTCTCCTCCAAAACCGCGATCGCGCGGGGGCGGCGTGAAGTCGTCATCAAAACCGCGACGGCGCGGCTCTCGGAAGTCTCGGTTACGGCTCATGTGTATTTCCGTTGAGGTCAGGTCGCCAATATTGGCCAGGGCTATCCACCATTGCTGAACTTGTCGGCGCTTATTGCTCACGTCTTCGGAGGACCCGGTGAAGTCCTGACGACACGCTCAAGTCAGCCACCCGCTTCTCGCCTCGCAGCCTAATGGACATTCCCGGCACCCCGCGCGATACAAAAACAAATGCGCTAGAGGCCGGCACTTTCCAGACTAACACACATCCATGACGATTTGGTACATGAATGTTTACTGCCGTCTGCGACGCGCCCGGGCGTATGATGTTGGCGTGCGCCGTTCGTGCGCGCCGCCGTCGCCCGACGGCGTTCTTGGAATAGTTCTAGGATTCTTTGGATGACGTCTATGGCTGGCTCCCCCCAGGGCCGGCACGTTTCCGCCCGCCGTGACGGACTGGTGCCGAAACTCGTAACCGTTCTACGCCAGGGCTACCGGCTTGCCGACCTGCGCAGCGACGCCCTCGCCGGCCTCACGGTCGCCATCGTTGCCTTGCCCCTGGCCATGGCGCTCGCCATCGCCTCCGGCGCCGCGCCCGAGACCGGCCTCGTGACGGTGGTGGTGGCCGGCCTGCTGATCTCCGCCCTCGGCGGCAGCCGCACGCAGATCGGCGGGCCCACCGGAGCCTTCGTGGTGGTGGTGGCCAATGTCATTCATCTCCACGGGTTCGACGGGCTGGTTCTCGCCACCCTCATGGCCGGCATCATCCTGGCCGCGGCGGCGGTGACGCGGCTCGGCAATTTCATGCGCTACATTCCCGAGCCGGTGGTGACGGGCTTCACGGCGGGCATCGCCGTGATCATCTTCTCCAGCCAGGTGAAGGATTTTCTCGGCCTCACCATCGCGGACCTGCCGGCGGCCGTGCTGCCGCAATGGCAGTCCCTCTTCGCCCATCTCTCCACCATCTCCTGGCCCACCGCCTTGCTCTCGGTGGGCGCGCTCGCGCTCATCCTGGTGCTGCGGCGGTTCGCGCCCAAGGTGCCGGGCTTCCTGCTGGCCGTGGTGCTGGGCGCGGTGGTGGTGTCCGTGTTTCATCTTCCGGTCGCCACCATCGGCTCGCGGTTCGGCGGGCTGGAGGCGAGCCTGCCCATGCCGCACCTGCCTGTCATCACGCTCCAGCGCCTCGCCGAACTGCTCCCGAGCGCCCTCACCATCGCCTTCCTGGCGGGAATCGAGAGCCTGCTCTCGGCGGTGGTGGCGGACGGCATGACGGGCGGGCGCCACCGGCCTAATGCGGAGCTTCTGGCCCAGGGCGTGGCGAATGCCGCCTCCGCCCTGGTGGGCGGCCTGCCCGCCACGGGTGCCATCGCGCGCACCGCCACCAACATCCGCGCCGGCGCCCGCTCTCCCGTGGCGGGGGTGCTGCACGCGCTGTTCGTGCTGGCGGTGATGCTCGTCCTGGCGCCGCTCGCCGTCTACATCCCGCTCGCCAGCCTCGCCGCCATTCTCATGGTGGTGGCCTGGAACATGAGCGAGGTGGACCGGATGCGCCACCTTATGAGCGCGCCGTTGGGCGACCGGGTCCTGCTGCTCATGACCTTCGCCCTCACCGTGGCGGTGGACCTCACCGTGGCCATCGCGGCGGGCGTGGTTCTGGCCGCCGTCCTGTTCATGCACCGCATGGCCGAGAGCGCCAGCGTGGCGCCGTCGGCCGATGGCGAGGAGGAGGACGCGCGCGCCCGCCTGCCCGCCGGGGTGGAGGTGTTTGAGGTGCGCGGGCCGCTCTTCTTCGGCGCCGCGGCCCGCTTGTCCGAGGTGCTGGACCAGATCGGCCAGCCGCCCCGCGTGTTCATCCTGCGCATGGAGGACGTGCCCCTGGTGGACGCCACGGGCGTCGCTGCCCTGCAGGATTTCCTGCGCCGCTGCCAAAGCGCGGGCACCAAGGTCATCCTGTCCGGCCTTCCGCCGTCCACGGCCGAGACCATGCGGCGCATGGGCCTCGTGGCCGAGGCGGATCGCCTCGCCTTGGTGCCGGACTATGGCGCGGCGCTGAATCTCGCGGCCCGGCGCGTGGCACCCGCCTGATGGCGCACGAGAGCGGCCAAGGCGGGGACGGCGCCGCGCATGCCCATGGCGGCGCGGTGCTTCACGACGGCACGCCGCTGGCGCGGCGGACCAGCCCGGAGGCGCTGGACCTGCTGGCGCGCCGCCGGTCGCTGCCGCTGCGCTCCCTGGTGGCGCCCGGCCCCACGGCCGCCGAGCTTGAGGACCTGCTGACCCTGGCCGCCCGCGTGCCGGACCATGGCCGCCTCGTTCCCTGGCGCTTCATCGTGCTGGAGGGGGAGGCGCGGGGCGCGGCGGGGGCGCGGCTCGATGCGCTCTATGCCCGCCAGAATCCCGGCCTCGCCCCGGCCAAGGCCACCATGTGGCGTGACTATCTGATGCGCGCGCCGGTGACGGTGGTGCTGGTGAGCCGGCCGGACCCGGCCGCCAAGGTGCCGGTGTTCAACCAGGTTCTGTCGGCGGGCGCGGCGGGCATGGCGCTGGTGTCGGCCGCGGCGGCGCTGGGCTACGGAGCGCAATGGCTGCTGAAATGGCCGGGCCGCGACCCGGAGGCGGCGGCGCTGCTGGGGGTGGGGGAGGCCGAGCAGGTGGCCGGCTTCATCCACCTGGGCAGCCCCGCCGAAATCCCGGCGGACCGCCCGCGTCCCCGATTGGCCGACATCGTCACCCGCTGGGCGCCCGAATAGCCGGCGCCCGGTACCTCACGCCTCGAGCGCGGCCTCGGTGCGGGCGGCGGAGCGGGCGTAGCGGTAGGTGGCATAGAGCGCGGGCAGGGTGAACAGTCCCATCAGCCCGTATTCCCCGATATCGCCCAGGTTGAAGAGGCCGGCCACGGCCCAGCCGGCCGCGACGGCGGTGGCGATGGCCTGGATGCCGACGAAAAGGGTCGCGCTCGCCACCGTGAGCATGTGGCCGCCGCGGGCGCTGGACGCTGCCATTGTTTTTCTCCTGTCCGGCGTCGCGGGCGAGACCGGGCATCAGCTTGGACATGAACCGGCCGCGTCATGGATCGACTTGCACTTTGTCCCGCCATCGGGAACAAACCGATCAAGAAAGCCGGTTGAATTCGCCGGGACACTGCGATGCGGCGGCGTTCCGGTCAAGTGGCCCGTGGGAGAGCCTCCATGCACGAGAGCGTCAGGTGCGCACGCGCGGTCGTTGCCGCGCCCCATAGTCTGGCGGTGGAGGCGGGGCGCCAGATCCTCGCCGAGGGCGGCAATGCGGTGGAGGCGGCGCTGGCGGCGGCGGCGGCCATCGCCGTGGTCTATCCCCACATGAATCATCTGGGCGGCGACGGCTTCTGGCTGATCCGCGAGCCCTCGGGCCGGGTGCATTATATCGAGGCGTGCGGCTTCGCCGGGGCGCGGGCGAATGTCGCCCTCTATCGGGACCAGGGCTATGACGCTATCCCGTTCCGGGGTCCGCTCGCCGCCCTCACGGTTCCCGGCGCGGTGGGCGGATGGGAACTGGCGCGCGCCGCCGGGGCCGCCGCCGGGGGGCGCCTGCCCCTCGCCGACCTGCTGGCGCCCGCCATCGCTCATGCCCGCGCCGGCGTCGCCACGTCCCGCTCCCAGGCGGCGCTGACGGCGGCCAAGCGCGCCGAGCTGGAGGACGCGCCGGGATTTGCGGCCACCTTCATGCCCGGCGGCAAGGTGCCCGAGGTGGGGCAGGTGATCGCCAACCCCAAGCTGGCGGACACGCTGGAGCATCTCGCCCGCGCGGGCCTCGACGATTTCTATCGCGGTGACGTGGGCCGCGAGATGGCCGGCGATCTGGAGGCCATCGGCAGCCCGGTGACGCGGCCGGACCTGGAGCGCTACCGGGCCGTGACCCGCGCGCCCCTCTCGGTGCGCGGCGCCCACGGCACCATCTACAACGCGCCGCCGCCCACCCAGGGCCTCGCCTCCCTGCTGATCCTCGCCTTGTTCGAGCGCCTGAACGTGCGCCACGCGGAGGATTTCGCCTATGTGCACGGCCTCGTGGAGGCCACCAAGCGCGCCTTCCTGGTGCGGGACAAGGTGGTGTGCGACTTCGAGCACCTGCGCCACGACCTCGCGGCCCTGCTGAGCCCGGCGGCGCTGGACGAAGACGCGGCGCGCATCGACATGCGCCGCGCGCTGCCCTGGCCCCAGCCCGCCGCGCCCGGCGACACCATCTGGCTCGGCGCCACCGATGCGTCCGGCCTCTCGGTGTCCTACATCCAGTCCATCTTCTTCGAGTTCGGCTCGGGCTGCGTGCTGCCCTCCACCGGCGTGCTCATGCAGAACCGAGGCGCCAGCTTCTCCCTGGACCCGAAGTCCGTGAACCCGCTGGTGCCCGGCCGCCGGCCGTTCCACACCCTCAATCCCGCGCTGGCCGAGCTGAAGGACGGCCGGGTGATGGCCTATGGCACCATGGGCGGGGAGGGACAGCCGCAGACCCAGGCCATGGTGTTCACGCGCCACGTCTTCTACGGCCAGCCGCTCGGCGCCGCCATCGACGCGCCGCGTTGGCTGCTGGGGCGCACCTGGGGCTCGGTGCAGACCAATCTGCGCCTCGAAAACCGCTTCGACGACAGCCTCGTCTCGGCCCTCGAAAAGGCCGGCCACGACGTGGAGGTGCTGCCCGAGGCCTATTCCGACACGATGGGGCATGCGGGCGCCGTGGTGTTCCATCCCACGGGCGGGGTCGAGGGCGCCCATGATCCGCGCGCCGATGGCGGCGCGGCGGGGGTGTGAGACTCCGGGGCTCCCGGCGGGCCACCTCGACACCGGCGCCGGTTATCCGGTAGTCCTTGGGGGTCTGTGATCGGAGCGGGCGGAACGATGCACCCCAGCCGGGAAGGGCCGCCCAGGAAGCTCGTGATCTTCGGGGCCGGCGGCCACGCCACCAGCGTCGCCGATGCGGCCCTGTCCAGCGGATGGGACATCCACGCCTTCCTCGACGACCATCGCGAGGGGGCCTCGCTCCTCGACCGCCCGGTGCGCCGGGGCTTCGCGCAGGTGTTCGATCCCGACGCCCATGCGCTGGTTCTGGCGGTGGGCGACAATTTCCGGCGCGAGCGGATCTTCGAGGATCTGGCGCGGGACCTGCCCACCCTCGTCACCCCGGCCATCATCCACCGGACCGCGTTCGTCTCGCCCCATGCCACGGTGGGCCCGGGCAGCGTGATCCTCGCCATGTCCGTGATCGGCCCGAACTCCTCCGTGGGCCGCCTGTGCATCGTCAACACGCGGGCCTCCCTGGACCATGATTGCCGCATGGAGGATTTCGCCTCCCTCGCGCCGGGCACCACCACCGGCGGGACGGTCTCCCTTGGCCGGCGTTCCGCCATCTCCATGGGCGCGACGGTGAAGCACGGCGTGCGCGTGGGGCAGGACACGGTTGTGGGCGCGGCCAGTTACGTGCACCGTGACCTCGGCGACAATGTCGTGGCCTATGGGTGCCCGGCCCGCATCGTGCGGAACCGGCAGGCGGGCGATCCCTACCTTTAGGGGAGGGATGAGCGTGCGATGGTTGAACGGGCGCCGCGCGCACGGGCCCATAGTATTTTGACAGGCAGAGGGTCGGGTGTCTTAAGTCTAATAGACTTTAGATGGGGCCTCGGTGCCTTCTTCGGTGATGACCGCTATTCTATAACAAAGGGAGGAGGACACATATGAAACGCATTTTCTCCATGGCCGCGCTCGCGCTGGCCGTGATGACCGGCGCCGCCCATGCCCAGTCGGCGGACGATTATCCGAACCGCGCCGTCCGTCTGGTCGTGCCGTTCGCCGCCGGCGGCTCCACCGACATCGTGGCCCGCATCATCGCCGCCAAGATGAGCGACATCCTCAAGCAGCCCATGGTCGTGGAGAACCGCGGGGGCGCGGGCGGCAATACCGGCGCCGCCCTCGTCGCCAAGTCCCCGCCCGATGGCTACACCGTGCTCATGGGCACGGTCGCGACCCACGCCATCAATCCGGCGCTCTACACCAAGATGCCCTATGACCCGGTGAAGGACTTCGCCCCAGTCTCGCTGCTGGTGAACGTGCCCAACGTGGTGGTGGTCCATCCCTCCCTGAACGTGAAGACCACGGCCGAGCTGATCGCGCTGCTGAAGGCGAACCCGGACAAGTATGAATATGCCTCGTCCGGCATCGGCACGCCGCTGCACCTCTCCGGCGCGCTGTTCGAGAGCATGGCGGGCGTGAAGATGGTCCATGTGCCCTACAAGGGCGCCGGCCCCGCGCTGGTGGACGTCATGGGCGGCCAGGTGAAGATCATGTTCGACAACCTGCCGTCCTCCATCAGCCACATCCGCAAGGGCTCGGTGATCGGCCTCGCCGTCACCACCAAGGAGCGCTCGCCGGCCGCCCCGGATATGCCGACCGTGAATGAATCCGGCCTGCCCGGCTACGAGACCTATTCCTGGAACGCCATCTTCGCGCCTGCCGGCACGCCGTCCGCCATCGTGGACAAGCTCGCCAAGGCCTGCATGGAAGCCATGGCCGACCCGGAAGTGAAGGCCAAGCTCGCGGACCTCAGCGCCGTGGCGGTGGGCTCCACCCCCGCGCAGCTCAGCGACCACGTGAAGGCGGAGATCGCGAAGTGGGGCCCGGTGGTGAAGGCCTCCGGCGCGTCCATCAACGAGTGAGCGGGAGGCCCGGCGCTTCGGCGCCGGGCGGCTCGCCGGTCAAGGCGCCCACGGGCGTGTTGCCCGCCAAAAGAAAAAGGCCGATCCGCGGGGCGGATCGGCCTTTTTCGTTCCGGGATAGGTCCGGTCAGCGCAGGTTCGCGAGGCGGCGGTCACGCCGCCGGTCCTGGACCGGCTGGTAGGCCATGCGGGCGTGCTGGGTGCAGTAGGGCATCCCCGTCACGCTGCGCGAGCCGCAGAAATAGAAGCTGGCCGTCCCCGGCTCGCCCACGGGCCAGCGGCAGGTGCTCTCGGTCAGGTTCATGATGGTGCAGCGCTGCGCCAGCGGCACCACGTTGTGGGCGACCGGCTCCGGCGCGGAGGCAGGCGCGGTCTCCACCAGGGCCTCGAAGGCCGGGGCGAGCGCGGTGTTGCCCACGGTCGCGGGGCGCGGGTTCGGGCGCGGGGCGGGTGCCTCGGGCCGCGTCTTGCGCGGGCGGGCGGGCGTGGCGCTCTTCACCCGGCCGGACAGGCCGAGGCGGTGAACCTTGCCGATCACCGCGTTACGGGTAATGCCGCCCAACTCGCCGGCGATCTGGCTGGCGGAGAGGCCTTCGCCCCACAGCCGTTTCAAGAGTTCGACGCGCTCATCATTCCAGCTCATCGCTCTCCTCCTTGACGGGGCGATCCCAGCGCCGCGAGGGGCGGCGGGTGCCGTGTCATTCAATACGGAGCCGGATTCCCGAAAGCGGCCGGCTCAGCCCCTTTCGATCCGCTCCTGGCCGCATCTTGCGGACTCCCTCCACGCTCCCCGGACGCGCGAACCGCGCGCTGGGCGGAAGGTGCCCGACACCTGTAGGAAACGCACCGCACGACATATCGTGGTCGGCGACGGTGAAACTACAATATGCGCCGACTCCCGCACAGAGTCAGAATGGCGCGGGCGGCTGTTTTCCCCAGGTCGTTATGGAATTTTTAACCCTGAGCTTCGTATTGACCGCGCGCGCGCGATCATTAGAATCCGCGCCCGTCGGGCCGCCCCCGCAGATGGGGCGGCCTTTGGCATTTCTGTAACCACGCGGATGCAGAGCCGGCAAAAATAAACCGGTCCGTCCGCCAGGCCCCTGGGAGGGCTCGTTCCGTGATCACCCCCGTCCTGCCGACCTATGCACGCATCGATCTCGAATTCGAGCGGGGAGAGGGCTGCTGGCTCTTCACCACGGACGGGCGACGTTATCTCGACTTCACCGCCGGCATCGCCGTGAACGTGCTCGGGCACGCCAATCCCTATCTGGTGGACGCGCTCACCGCGCAGGCCCAGAAGCTGTGGCACATCTCGAACCTGTTCCGCATCCCGGAGGGCGAGCGGCTGGCGCGGCGCCTCACCGAGGCCACCTTCGCCGACACGGTGTTCTTCACCAATTCCGGCGCCGAGGCGCTGGAATGCGCCATCAAGACCGCGCGCCGCTATCACCATGCCTGCGGCCATGAGCGCCCGCGCATGATCACGTTCGAGGGCGCCTTCCACGGCCGGACCCTCGCCACCATCGCGGCCGGCGGCAACGCCAAGTATCTGGAAGGCTTCGGGCCCGACCTGCCGGGCTTCGACCAGGTGCCGTTCGGCGACATCGAGGCCGTGAAGGCCGCCATCACCCCCGAGACCGGCGCCATCCTGGTGGAGCCGATCCAGGGCGAGGGCGGCGTGCGCGTGCCGCCGCTGGACTTCCTGCGCCAGCTTCGCGCCCTGTGCGACGAGCACGGGATGCTTCTGGTGCTGGACGAGGTGCAGTCCGGCGTCGGGCGCACCGGCCACCTGTTCTTCCACGAGGCGGCGGGCATCCGGCCGGACATCATGTCGGTGGCCAAGGGCATCGGCGGCGGCTTCCCCATGGGGGCGTGCCTCGCCACGGAGGACGCCGCGAAAGGCATGACGCTCGGCACCCACGGCTCCACCTATGGCGGCAATCCGCTGGCCATGGCGGTGGGCAACGCGGTGCTCGACAAGGTGCTGGAAGAGGGCTTCCTCGATCGCGTCCGCTTTGCCAGCACCCTGTTCCGGCAACGCCTCGCGGCGCTGAAGGACCGCCACCCCGCGGTCATCGCGGAAATCCGCGGCGAGGGCCTGCTGCTGGGCCTCAAGGCCCATGTGCCGGCCGCCGACCTGGTGGTGGCGCTGCGCGCGGAAGGCATGCTCGTGCCCGGCGCGGGCGACAATGTGGTGCGGCTGCTTCCCCCGCTCACGGTGAGCGACGAGGAGATCGCCATCGCCTGCGACAAGATCGAGGCGGCCTGCCGCCGCCTGGAAGAGGACCTCCAGCTCCCCACCGTGAAGGGAGCTGCGGAATGAAGGACAACGGCGTGCGTCATTTTCTGGATCTGTCGGAGATTCCCGCCGAGGAACTCCGGCGCGTCATCGACCTCTCCAAGGACCTGAAGGCCGCCCGGAAGGCGGGCACGGCCGGGCATCCGCTGGCGGGCAAGTCGCTCGCCATGGTGTTCGACAAGCCCTCGACCCGGACCCGCGTCTCGTTCGACCTCGCCATGCGACAGCTCGGCGGCGACACGATCATGCTCACCGGCGCCGAGATGCAGCTCGGCCGCGGCGAGAGCATCGCGGACACGGCGCGCGTCCTCTCGCGGTTCGTGGACGCCATCATGATCCGCATCCTCGACCACGAGAACCTGCTGGAACTGGCGCAGAACGCGACCGTGCCGGTCATCAACGGCCTCACCCGCGTCTCCCACCCGTGCCAGGTGATGGCCGACGTGCTCACATTCGAGGAGCACAAGGGCCCCATCACCGGCCGCACGGTGGCCTGGACGGGCGACGCCAACAACGTGCTCGCCTCCTGGGTGCACGCGGCGGAACGCTTCGACTTCGCCCTGAAGGTGGCGACCCCGAAGGAATTGTCGCCCCGCCAGGCGCTCAAGGACTTCGTGAAGCGCACCAAGGCGAACGTCACCTTCATGCGCGACCCGGAGAAGGCCGTGGACGGCGTGGACTGCGTCATCACCGACACCTGGGTCTCCATGGGCGACAAGGAGACCGAGAAGCGGCACAACATGCTCCAGCCGTACCAGGTGAACCGGGCGCTCATGTCCCGGGCCGATCCCGGCGCGATCTTCATGCATTGCCTGCCCGCCCATCGCGGCGAGGAGGTCACGGACGAAGTCATGGACGGCCCGCAGTCCGTGGTGTTCGACGAGGCGGAAAACCGCCTGCATGCCCAGAAGGGCATCCTCGCCTGGTGCTTCGAGGCGCCCCGCGCCTGACGCGCTCCAGCCCCGCGCGTTGTTCGCGACGCGCGGGCGCCCCTCCCGCTCAGGCTGTCCCGCACCTATATTCGCGGCACGTCTGGCAATTCATTCATCCCGGAAGGACGGACGACTAGTCGGGGCCACCCGGCCGGCGGCTTTGCGTGCGTGGCCGGGATCTCGAGGTTCGACATGGCGAAGGACACGTCTTGGAGCGCGAAGCTGGAGGGCCTCGATGATGCCGTCCTGCCTTTCCAGGTGGACGCGCTCGATATCCGGGGCCGCGTCGTGCGGCTCGGGCCGGCGCTCGACGCGGTGCTGGCGCATCACAATTATCCCGCGCCGGTGAAGCGCGTGCTGGGCGAGGCGGTGGCGCTGACCGCTCTCTTGGGCAGCTCGCTGAAGTTCGAGGGCCGCTTCATCCTCCAGACCCAGACCGACGGGCCGGTGGACATGGTGGTGGTGGACTTCGTGAGCCCCGACAAGATCCGTGCCTATGCGCGTTTCGATGCCGCCGCCCTCGCCAAGGCCCAGGAGACGAACCAGGCGACGCCCGCCGCTCTGCTCGGGCGCGGGCATCTCGCCATGACCATCGACCAGGGCCTGTCCGCCAACCGCTACCAGGGCATCGTCGCCCTGGAGGGCGAGGGGCTGGAGGCGGCGGCGCACCAGTATTTCCACCAGTCCGAGCAGATCCCCACCCGCGTGCGCCTCGCCGTGGGCGAGGAGATGCGCGCGGGCGGCGAGCCCTCGTCCTGGCGGGCGGGCGGGCTTCTCGCCCAGTTCCTGCCGGAGGAATCCGGCCGCGCCGCGCGGGCGGACCTCGATCCCGGCGATGCGCCCGAGGGGGCTGCGGTCCACGCGGTGGACACGGATGACGCCTGGGCGGAGGCCCAGTCGCTGGTGGGCACGCTGGAGGATGTGGAGCTGATCGATCGCGACCTTCCCAGCGAGCGCCTGCTCTATCGGCTGTTCCACGAGCGCGGCGTGCGGATCTTCGAGCCCGTGCCCATGCAGGCCCATTGCACCTGCAACCGGGACCGCGTGAAGGGCGTGCTCGCGAGCTTCGAGGAGAGCGAGCGGCGCGAGATGATCCAGGAGGACGGCACGGTGGGCGTCACCTGCGAGTTCTGCGGGCGCACCTACGGCTTCTCCGCCGAGGAAGTGCTGGGCCGTTCCGACGCCTGACGCGGCACTTTCGACGGAACCCGGGCAAAGCCACGGGCCGGGTCGCATGGCGGCCCGGCCCGTTCTGTTTCAGCGCGACCAGAAGCTCGGGAGCAGCAGGACGAGAATGGTGAGGATCTCCAGGCGCCCCAGCAGCATGACCAGGGTGAGCACCCAGATGGCGGGGTCGGGGAGGGAGGAATAATTGCTGGCCGGTCCCACGATCGGGCCGAGGCCCGGGCCGGAATTGGAGAGGCACGAGATGGATGCCGAGAAGGCCGTGCGCAGGTCGAGCCCCATGGCGTTCAGCACCACGCCCGCCACCAGGAAGGTGGCGAAATACAGGAAGATGTAGCCCAGGACCGAGGCCACCACGTCGTCGGCCACGGGCGCGCCGCCATAGCGGATGGGGAACACGCCGTTGCGGTAGAAGATGCGCTTCAGGTGCTGGCGCACCGCCTTGGCGGCGATGGACACGCGCATGGCCTTCAGGCCGCCGGCGGTGGAGCCGGTGCAGCCGCCCAGGAACAGCAGCACGAAGATCAGCGCGTCCGAGAGCGGGCCCCAGTTCGTGTAGTCCACGGACATGAAGCCGGTGGACGACAGGAGCGAGGTGACGGTGAACAGCGCGTTGCGGAACGCGGTCTCCCCCTCGGCGATGCCGAAGAACACCTGCTGGGCGAACAAGGCGAGGGTGAAGGCCGCCACGATGCCCAGGAACAGGCGCACCTCCGCATTGGTGAAGAGGCGCGTCACGTCCCCGGTGAGGGCGCGGGCATAGAGCGGGAAGGGCAGGCTGGCGAGCAGCATGAACACCACCGCCACATAATCCACCGCCGGATTGGCGAACACGCCAAGGGAGGAATCCGAATTGGCGAAGCCGCCGCTCGACAGGGTGGACATGGCGAGCGTGACCGCGTCGAACGCCTCCATGCCCGCCGCCAGATAGGCGACCGTGCAGGCCGCCGTCAGCACCAGATAGGCGTATAGCAGCCCCTTCGCGATGGCGCCCACGCGCGGCAGGAATTTTTCCGACTTGTCGGAGGATTCCGTGCGGAAGAGCTGCATGCCGCCGATGGACAGGAGCGGCAGCACGGCGATGGCCAGAACCACGATGCCGATGCCGCCGAACCAGTGCAGCAGCGCGCGCCACAGCAGCGTGCCCGGCGCCATGGTGTCCAGCCCCGACATGGCGCTCGCGCCCGTGGTGGTGAGGCCGGACACGCTCTCGAACATGGCGTCCGTGAAGGAGAGGTTCGCCGAGCCCCACACGAAGGGCAGCGCCGCGAACACGGAGAGCACCACCCACATGGAGACCGTGAACAGGAAGGCCTGCCGCAGGTCGATCTTGCGGATCGGCTCCGCCGAACGGCCGGCCAGCCACATGAGCACGCCCACGAAGATGGTGATGGCGGCTGTGCCCACGAACGCGTCCGCGCCCTTCGCCTCCACGGAGAAATCCGCGAGGGCGGGCACCAGCATGCTGGCCCCGAGGCCGGCGAGGATCAGGCCGAGCGGGCCCGCGATGGGGCGCAGGTCCAGGCCGATGCGCGTCTGCACCGGGAGGCGGGGCGCTTTGACGGTGTCCATGAAGCCTCAGTTGAGGATGCGGCGCAGGTGCGGGGAATCCAGCGAGAAGGCCGGGATCTCCACCGGGAACGTCTCCCCGGTATCGGTCAGCATGTCATAGCTCCCGCTCATGATTCCCGTCGCCGTGCCGAGCGGCACGCCGCTCGTATATTCGAAACGCCCGCCCGGGGGGAGGACCGGCTCCTCGCCCACCACGCCCGCGCCGTGGACTTCCTCCACATGGCCGTGGGCATCGGTGATGGTCCAGTGCCGCCGCTTGAGCTGCACGGTCCCGCTGCCGAGATTCACCACCTCGATCGTATAGGCCCAGAAGAAACGGTTCTGGTCCGGGTCGGAGCGTTCCGCCACGAAGCGGGGGGTCGCCGTCACCTGGATCCGGCGGGTGGTCGCCCGGTACATGCCGCTGCTCCTCCTCTCGCCGCGCCGGGAGCCGCCGCCGCGCGTCCGCCGGACCGGGCCTCCCTTGCGGGCGGCGCCGGACCCAACCCGGGCGCGCCTTGCGACAGTGAAGCCGCGAAGCCGCCCGGGTGCAACTGTGACTTCGCGGATCAGACCTTGGCGAGCGCCTGCTCGATGTCCGCCAGCAGGTCGCCCACATCCTCCAGGCCCACGGACAGGCGCACGAGGCCGTCCGAAATGCCCATCTCCGCCCGCGCCTCCCGCGTGAAGCGCTGGTGGGTGGTGGTGGCGGGATGGGTGAGCAGGCTCTTGGCATCCCCGAGATTGTTGGAGATGCGGATGAGCCGCAGCGCGTTGGCGAAGCGGAACGCCCCCGCCTTGCCGCCGGCCACCACGAAGGTGACGAGGGTGCCGCCGCCCTTCATCTGGCGCCGCGCCAGCTCCACCTGGGGATGGTCGGGGCGGAACGGATAGACCACCTTCTCGACCTTGCCCAGATCGGCGAGGGCATCGGCGAGCCGCGCCGCGCTCTGCTGCTGGCGCTCCACCCGCAGGGCGAGCGTTTCCAGGCCCTTCAGCATCACCCAGGCATTGAACGGGGAGATGGAGGGGCCGGTCTGGCGCAGATAGGTCTGGAGATGGTCGGCGACGAACTTCTCCGAGGCCAGCACCACACCGCCCAGGCACCGACCCTGGCCGTCGATATGCTTGGTGGCGGAATAGACGACGATGTCCGCCCCGAGCTGGAGGGGCTTCTGGAGCAGGGGGGTGGCGAACACGTTGTCCACCACGAGCTTGGCCCCCGCCGCGTGGGCAATGTCCGCCACGGCCCGGATGTCCACCAGGTCGAGGGTGGGGTTGGTGGGGCTTTCCAGGAAGAACAGCTTGGTGTTGGGCTGCACCGCGGCGCGCCAGGCGTCGAGGTCGGCGCCGTCCACCAGCGTCGTGGTCACGTTGAAGCGGGGCAGGAAGTCTTCCAGGATCCAGCGGCATGAGCCGAACAGGGCGCGGCCCGCCACGATATGGTCGCCCGCGCGCAACTGGCACAGCAGCGCCGACTGGACGGCGGCCATGCCGGACGCCGTCGCCCGCGCCGCCTCGGCGCCTTCCAGGAGCGCCATGCGGGTTTCGAACATGGCGGTGGTGGGGTTGCCGTAGCGGGAATAGACGAAGCCGGGATCCTCGCCCTTGAAGCGGGCTTCGCAGGCTTCCGCGCTGTCATAGACGAAGCCCTGCGTGAGGTAGAGCGCTTCCGCCGTCTCGCCATAGGGCGAGCGGGTGGTGCCGCCGTGGACCAGCAGGGAATCGGGATGCAGCGTGGCCGGATCGGCGGGAATGAAGGAGTGGGCCAAGGTCTTCGCGCCTCCAACAGAGGCCGAGGAGACGCGGATTGCGCGCGAGCGCGCCCTTCTCGTTCCCCGGCCTTTTAGCGAGTTGTTTAACGTGGCTGCAAGCCGGCCGGCTCAAATGACCACGAATGGCCTAAGGTTAAAGCTCCCCTGGCCCTTGGCGTCAAGGGATGCGTCCGTTAAACCGAACGGAACGGGTGCGGACCCCCGACCATCGTCCGCCGGGGAGCTGTGGCGCGTGGCGGAACATCAGAAGTCGGGGATCCTGCCGGCCCAATCCATTTCGGCCCTGCACGCGGTGGGCGGCATCGTCTGCGCGACGCCGTTTGACGCGGACCAGGTGCAGCCCGCGAGCCTCGACCTGCGGCTCGGCCGCACCGCGTGGCGCATCCGCGCCAGCTTCCTGCCGGGCGCCGACAAGAGCGTGGCAGAGCGCCGGGCCGACCTCCAGCTTCACAAGCTCGACCTCGCCGACGGCGCGGTGCTGGAAACCGGCTGCGTCTATCTGGTGGAGCTGGCCGAGCGCCTCGCGCTGCCCGTCGATGTGGCGGCGTCCACCAATCCGAAAAGCTCTACCGGGCGGCTCGACGTGTTCACCCGCGTCATCGCCGACCGCGCGCGCGCCTTCGACGTGATCCCGGCGGGCTATGAGGGGCCGCTCTATCTGGAGATTTCCCCGCGCACCTTCCCCATCCTGGTGCGGGCCGGCTCTCGCCTGTCTCAGATCCGCTTCCGCCGCGGCGCCTGCCGCCTGTCGGACGCGGACCTGCTGGCGCTCCAGGCGGAGCAGGGGCTGGTGGATTCCCCCGCTCCCGACGTGTTCGCCGGCGGCATCGCGGTGGGCGTCGATCTGTCCGCCGCGTCCTGGGAGGGGCTTCTGGGCTTCCGCGCCAAGCGCCACACCGGCGTCATCGACGTGGACCAGCGCGCGGTGCTGGACGTGCTGGACTTCTGGGAGCCGATCCATGCGCGCGGCCGGTCCGGCCTGATCCTGGAGCCGGACGCCTTCTACATCCTCGCCTCGCGCGAGGCGGTGCACGTGCCGCCGGACTATGCCGCCGAGATGGTGCCGTTCGATCCGCTGGTGGGCGAATTCCGCGTGCATTATGCGGGCTTCTTCGATCCCGGCTTCGGCGACGCGGCGGTGGGCGGAACCGGCGCCCGCGCGGTGCTGGAGGTGCGCTCGCGGGAGGTGCCCTTCATCCTGGAGCACGGCCAGATCGTCGGCCGGCTCATCTATGAGCACATGGAGCAGCGGCCGAACGTGCTCTATGGCGAGCTGGGCTCGAACTATCAGGGCCAGGGCCTGAAGCTGTCGAAGCATTTCCGCCCGGTCGGCTGAGGGCAGGGCGCGTGCGCTTGCCCATGGGCCTTCGGCGGAGCCCGCGCGGCGCTTGAACGAACCCGCTCGGGACCGGCCAAAGACCGGTGCCGATGGGCGCAGGGCGCGCCGTGCGTCCCGGCCCGCGCGCCTCAATGGGCGCGGGCGAACATCTCGTTGAAGGAATAGCCGGCGCCGCGCACCGTGCGGATGGGGTCCATCTGGCGGCCGCGATTGATGGCCTTGCGCAGGCGGCCCACATGCACGTCCACCGTGCGCTCGTCGATATAGACGTCCTGGCCCCACACGCCGTCGAGCAATTGCTCGCGCGAGAAGACGCGGCCGGGGCTCTGCATCAGGAATTCCAGCAGACGGAACTCGGTGGGGCCGAGATGAACCTCGCGCCCGCCCCGGTGCACCCGGTGGGTCTCCCGGTCCAGCTCGATGTCACCGGCGCGCAGCAGCGTCGCCACATGCTCGGGCTTGGCCCGGCGCAGCAGCGCCCGCACCCGAGCCAGAAGCTCCGGCACGGAGAAGGGCTTCACCACATAATCGTCGGCGCCGGTGGCGAGGCCGCGCACGCGCTCGGTCTCGTCGCCGCGGGCGGTCAGCATGATGACCGGCAGGCGCTCGGTCTCCGGCCGGGTCCGGAGGCGGCGGCACAGTTCGATGCCGGACAGGCCCGGCAGCATCCAGTCCAGGATCACGAGGTCGGGCACGCTCTCGCGCAGCCGCGTCTCGGCCTCGTCGCCCCGGATCACGGTGTCGACGGCATAGCCTTCGGATTCCAGATTGTACCGCAGGAGGAGGCTGAGGGCCTCCTCGTCTTCGATGATGAGAATGCGTGCGGGCACGTGAGCCTACCTCTGGAGCTTAGCCCTGCGCGTGCCCGGGGAAGGCGACGGTGGTCTCGCTGGAGATATCGGCCTTGGGGCGTTCCTCGGAGATCATCTCACCGGACACCATGTAGTAGACCGTTTCGGCGATGTTGGTCGCATGGTCGCCGATGCGCTCGATGTTCTTCGCGCAGAACAGGAGATGCGTGCAGACCGAGATATTGCGCGGATCTTCCATCATATAGGTGAGAAGTTCGCGGAACAGCGAGGTGTACATGGTGTCGATGCCGCTGTCGCGGCGCCACACGGAGATCGCCTTCGCTGGATCCTTGCCGGCATAGGCGTCCAGCACTTCCTTCATCTGCTCGAGCACGAGGTCGGACATGTGCTCGACGCCGCGCACCAGCTTCTGGGGATGATACTCGCCCTCGATGGCGAGGACCCGCTTGCCCACGTTCTTGGCGAGGTCGCCGATGCGCTCCAGGTCGCTGGCGATGCGGATCGCCGCCACCAGCTCGCGCAGGTCGCTCGCCATGGGCTGGCGCTTGGCGATCACGAGGATGGACTTCTCCTCGATCTCCCGCTGGATCTGGTCGATATTGGCGTCCAGCAGGATGACGCGGTGGGCGAGCGCGGTGTCGCGCCGCATGAGGGCGTTGACCGCGTCGATCACGAGACGCTCGGCCTGGCCGCCCATCTCCACGATCTTCCGGCCGATTTCCTTCAGCTCGGCGTCGAACGCCGTAACGGTATGTTCGGTCATGTCCGCGGTCCTTTCCGTCTCAGCCGAACCGGCCGGTGATGTAGTCGCGGGTCTTGATCTGCTTCGGGTTGGTGAAGATCACGTCGGAGGGCGCGACCTCGACCAGCTCGCCGAGATAGAAGAAGGCGGTGATGTCCGCGCAGCGGGCCGCCTGCTGCATGTTGTGGGTCACGATGACGATGGTGAAGTCCTGCTTCAGCTCATCGATCAGGTCCTCGATCTTCGAGGTGGAGATGGGGTCGAGCGCCGAGGTGGGCTCGTCCAGCAGGATCACCTCGGGCTGCACCGCGATGGTGCGCGCGATGCACAGGCGCTGCTGCTGGCCGCCGGACATGCCGAGCGCGGAGGTGTGGAGACGGTCCTTCGTCTCCTCCCAGATGGCGGCCTTGCGCAGGCAGCTTTCCACCCGCTCGTCCATCTTCGACTTCGAGAGGCTCTCGTGGAGGCGCACGCCGAAGGCGATGTTGTCATAGATGGACATGGGGAAGGGGGTCGGCTTCTGGAACACCATACCGATGCGCGTGCGCACGATGGTGGGGTCCAGCTCCTTGCCGACCACGTTCACGCCGTCGAACAGCACCTGCCCCTCGGCGCGCTGGCCGGGATAGAGGTCGTACATGCGGTTGAACACGCGCAGCAGGGTGGACTTGCCGCAGCCCGACGGGCCGATCATCGCGGTGACGCGCTTCTCGGGGATGTCGAAGTTGATGTTCTTCAGGGCGTGGTTCTGCCCGTAATAGAAGTTCAGGCCCTCCACCTTGATCTTGGTGGGCGCGGGCGGGGCGTCGGGCTTGGCGGCGACGGACGAGGCGATGTTAAAGGTCGGGTCCACAGCTGAAGTCATTTTCGGCCTCTTCGATCTCGGGGCTCAGGGCCGCCCGGGGCGGCCCGCATGATCTTGGGTTCGGCGTTGCGGTTTCGGCGGCGGTGCCGCCGGGTCACTTCATCCGGGCCAGGACCAGCCGGGACACGACGTTGAGGAGCAGGACGCCCACGGTGATCAGAAGCGCACCCGCCCAGGCGAGCGCCACCCAGTCATCGAACGGGCTGCCGGCATACTGATAGATGGCGATGGGCAGGCTGGCCATGGGCCGCGACAGGTCCACCGACCAGGAATTGTTGCCCAGCGAGGTGAAGAGCAGGGGCGCCGTCTCGCCGGCGGCGCGGGCCACCGCGAGCAGGATGCCCGTGACGATGCCCGCCCGGGCGGCGCGCCACGTCACCATCATCACCACTTTCCACTGCGGCGCGCCCAGCGCGAAGGCCGCCTCGCGCAGGCCCACGGGCACGAGGTTCAGCATGTCCTCCGTGGTGCGCACGATCACCGGGATCACCAGGATGGCGAGGGCGATGCCGCCCGCCCAGCCGGAGAAGCCGCCGAACGGGATCACCAGGAACTGGTAGATGAACAGGCCCACCAGGATGGACGGGGCCGAGAGCAGGATGTCGTTCACGAAGCGGGCGGCGGAGCCGATCTTCGTGCCCCGGCCGTTCTCCGCGAGGAAGGTGCCGCACAGCAGGCCGATGGGACCGCCGATGACCAGCGCCAGCGCGATCTGGATCAGCGAGCCGACGATGGCGTTCAGCAGGCCGCCATTCTGGCCCGGAGGCATGGTGACGTTGGTGAACACGGTGAGCCGGAGCGCGGGAAGGCCCCGCTCCAGCAGCGTCCAGAGGATCCAGGCCAGCAGGAAGATGGCGAAGATGGCGAAGCCGGTCGAGAGCACCTTGATGGTGGTGTCCTTGGCGCGGCGTGCGGCGAGGGAAGCCATGGCTGTTTATCCTTCCCGGTCAGTCGAGGCGCGAGCGCACGAGCGCGCGGGAGAGTGCAAGGACGATGAAGGAGATGACGAACAGGATGAAGCCGAGCTGAAGCAGCGAGGTGAGCTTCAGCGAGCCGATCGCCGCCTCGGGGAATTCGTTCGCGATGGTCGAGGCGATGGTGGCGCCCGGCGCGAACAGCGAGGCGGAGAGGCGGGTCGCGTTGCCGATCACGAAGGTGACGGCCATGGTCTCGCCCAGCGCGCGCCCGAGGCCCAGCATCACCGCGCCCACCATGGCGGTCTTGCCGTAGGGGATGGAGACGTTCTTGTAGACCTCGTAGGTGGTGGCCCCGACGCCGTAGGCGCTCTCCTTGAGCATGGGGGGAACCGATTCCAGGGTCTCCACGAACATGGCCGTGATGAAGGGGATGATCATGACCGCCAGGATCAGACCGGCGGTGAGCATGCCCGAGCCGAGCGGCGGGCCCATGAAGAGGGCGCCGATGACCGGGATGGGGCTCAGCCACTCGATCAGCGGCGGCTGCACATAGGCCGCGATCAGCGGCACGATGACGAAGAAGCCCCACATGCCGTAGATGATGGAGGGCACGGCGGCGAGGAGCTGCACGGCGACGCCGATGGGCCGGCGCAGCGCCTGCGGCGCGATCTCAGTGAGGAAGAAGGCGATGCCGAAGGACAGCGGCAGCGCGAAGATGACCGCGATGACGGCGCTGAAGACCGTGCCGTAGATCATCACCAGCGCGCCGAAATTCTCGGTCACCGGGTTCCACGAGGCGGTCCAGAGGAAGTCGAGGCCGAAATGGCGCAGGGCCGGAAGGCCGCCCTCGAAGAGCTGGGCGATGATCAGGCCCAGCAGCACCAGAACGAAGATGCCGCTCGCCCACAGGGCGCCGACGAAAATGGGATCGGCAACCGCCCCGGTGGGCTTCGCCTTGTCGATGGGGGTCAGGGCCCCGGCCTTTGCGGTGGTGATCGTCGCGTCCATCGTCCCGCTCTTCCCCAATCGCGTGCCACGCCCTTCGCGTAGCCGAACTGCAAAATCATCGGCCCGCGGCTGCGCGCCCGTGGCCGGCTGTACCCGTGCCGGGCCACCTTCGGGCGGTCACGGCAGGCCCCGCCTGCTCCGATCCGCCGAAGGGCCGCGTGCCGGGCCCGTCGTTTCCTGAAAACCCGGCGGCCGAGATGCCTTGACGCTCCCCCCGGGACGCTCCGGCCTCTCGCCTGCACGTATCCGGCCGGTCACGTCCGGCCGTTCATGGTGCCGAGCCCGGCGAAGGGGGAAGGTCCCCTCTCGCCGGGCTTGGCGGCCCGCCCCCTGTTCCCCGCAGAAGGGGGCCGGGCCTAGATCAGAACACCGGCTTTCCGTCCGGGGCCTTCACTTCCGCCTTCCAGGCCGCCTTCACGCGCTCCACCACCGCTTCGGGAAGCGGGATGTAGTGCATCTTCTCGGCGATCTCGGAGCCTTCCTTGCCATAGGCCCAGTCGAAGAACTTCATCACTTCACGGGAAGCTTCCACGTTGGTGGGGTTCTTCGGCAGGAGGATGTAGGTGGGGCTCACGATCGGCCACGCGCCTTCGCCGGCGGTGTTGATCATGGAGGCGGCGAAGTCCTTGGAGCCGGCCCAGTCGGCGGCGGCGGCGGCTTCCACGAAGTTCTTCACTTCGGGGCTGACGAACTTGCCGGCCTTGTTCTGGAGCTGGGTGACGACCAGCTTGTTGGACGCGGCGTAGATGAACTCCACGTAGCCGATGCCGCCCTTGGTGTTCTTCACGTTGCCGGTGACGCCCTCATTGCCCTTGGCGCCAGCGCCGGTGGGCCACTGGACCGAGGTGGCGGCGCCGACCTTGGACTTCCACTCGGGGCTGACCTCGGAGAGGTAGCTGGTGAAGATGAAGGTCGTGCCCGACGCGTCGGACCGGTAGACCGGGACGATGGCGGTGGCGGGCAGCTTCACGCCGGGGTTCAGGTCGGCGATGGCCTTGTCGTCCCACTTGGTGACCTTGCCGAGATAGATGTCGGCGATCACCGGGCCGGTCAGCTTGAGCTGGTTGGTGGTGACGCCGTCCAGGTTCACGGTGGCGACCACCGAGCCGATCACGGTCGGGAACTGAAGCAGGTTGTTGGACGCCAGCTTGTCGGACGCCATCGGGGCGTCGGACGCGCCGAAATCGACCGTGCGGTTGATGATCTGATTCTGACCGCCACCCGAGCCGATGGACTGATAGTTCAGGGCGTTACCGGACTTCTCCTTATACTTCGCGCCCCACGACTGGTAGACGGGAGCGGGGAAGGACGCGCCGGCGCCGTTGATGTCGACCGCGGACGCGCTGCCAGCGACCAGGGATCCGGCGAGCGCAAGCGCTGCGCCAAGAACGGTGATGTGCTTCACGGGGGTGTCTCCTTGCCAATCAGGTGTCGCCCGTCGGCCTGCGGGGCCGAGACGCAACATGGGCCCGGAATGAATACCGGGCAGGCGCCACCGTTCTATGACTCTTGAGTGACAGTCGGATGACGACTTAAGCTTCTGTTAAGGCAGGGATTTTTTACTGAGCCGCCAAAGTTTCGAACCGCACGGCGAAGGTCGCGCCCTGGCCCGGCTGGCTTTCCACGGCCAGTTTGCCCCGGTGGCGGGCGACGATGTGCTTCACGATGGCGAGGCCCAGCCCCGTGCCGCCCTGGTCGCGGCTCGCCACCACGTCCACCCGGTAGAAGCGTTCCGTGAGACGAGGCAGGTGCTCCGGCGAGATGCCGGGTCCGAAATCGCGGATCGAGACCAGCGCATCGCCGCCGCCGTCCTTGGCGATGGAGACTTCGACCCGCTTGCCCGCCGCACCGTATTTCAGGGCATTCTCCACCAAATTCTCGAACAGGCGGATCAGCTCGTCCCGGTCGCCCAGCACCGGCACCGGCTCTTCCGGGCGCGTCACGCAGATCTCGACGCCGCGCTCGCGCGCCAGCGGGGAGAGGGTCTCGCAGACATGGGCGACGATCATGCCCAGCTCCACCTGCGTGTCGGGGCGCACATGGGCGTTCAGCTCGATGCGCGACAGGGAGAGCAGGTCGTCGATGAGGCGGGACATGCGCCGGGCCTGGGCGCCCATGATGCCGAGGAACCGCTCGCGCGCCGCCGCGTCGTTCCGCGCCGGGCCCATGAGGGTCTCGATGAAGCCCGAGAGCGAGGCGAGGGGCGTGCGCAGCTCGTGGCTGGCATTGGCGACGAAGTCGGCGCGCATCTGCTCCACCCGCCGCTGCTGGGTGAGGTCGCGGAAGGTGAGGAGCACCGTGTCTGGCCCGCGCACCTGACCCGGGACCTCCAGCAGGCGCAGGGGCACGATGTGCGCCTCAAGCCAGCGGTCCAGCGGGATGCGCTCGCCGAATTCCACGCGCCGGGGAATGCCGTCCTGGGCGCTGGTGCGCACCGCCTCCAGCACTTCCGGCACCCGGACGAGGAAGGAGAGGGGATCGCCGACCCGCGCGGGGCCGATGGCCATGGCCACGCGGGCATTGGCCACCAGGATGTCGCCGTCCGGCGTCAGCAGCAGCGCGGGCTCGGGAAGCGCGGCGACCACCGCGGTCACGGCGGGCTCCACCCGGGCGCGGGGCGGGGC
>JACESF010000028.1 GCA_013911975.1 Hyphomicrobiales bacterium
TCAGATCATAGCGCGCCATTCAAAGACACCTCTCAGCGTCCTTGAATCAGCGCGGGTCCCTCTGCGCAAGATTTATGGGTTCAGAACCTAGCCCGGGCATGACACGCTGTGCAGCCGGTCCGGCCTATTCCGGCTCCCAGCCGGGCGGGGCGAGTTCGAAGCCCTCGAACTGGAAGGCGGGCGCCACGGTGCAGCCCACCAGCGTCCAGGCGCCCAGCGTCTCGGCCGCCTGCCAGGCATGGGGCGGCACCACCGCCTGGGGGCGTTCGCCCGCCGCGAGGTCCGCGCCGAGCACAGGCGCGCTGCGCGTCCCGCAGGGCGCGACGATGCCGAGGCGCAGGGGCGCGCCCGCGTAGAAATGCCAGGTCTCGGACGCGTCCACCCGGTGCCAGTGGGAGCGCTCGCCCGCCGCCAGCAGGAAATAGATGGCGGTGGAGGCGCCGCGCCCGCCGTCCGGGGCGCTCTCCCGGTGGGTTTCCCGGAAATGCCCGCCCTCCGGGTGGGGCTGGAGGCCGAGAAGGGCGATCACCTCCTCGGCGCGCATCTCCCGCACCGGATCAGCCCTTGAAGCTGTTCTTGCGGGCGCGCAGCTCGGTGAACACGGCGGCGCTGTCCGCTTCGCCGAGGCCGAGGCGGGCGGCCATCTCCGGGTCGTCGGCCCGCAGGAAGGGGTTGGTCAGCTTCTCGTCGCCGAGGCGGGTGGGGATGGTGGGCCGCCCGTCCGCCCGCGCTGCCTGCGCCTCGCCGAAGCGGGCCTGGAGGGCGCCGTTGTCCGGGTCCACGCTCAGGGCGAACTTGGCGTTGGCGATGGTGTATTCGTGGCCCACATAGATGGCGAGGTCGTCCGGCAGGGTGCGCAGCCGCTGGAGCGACTTCCACAGGACCGGCGGCTCGCACTCGATGGGTCGCCCGCAACCCATGACGAACAGGGTGTCGCCCGCGAACAGCAGGCGCTCGTCCTCGAACAGATAGACCACATGGCCGGCGGTGTGGCCGGGCGTCTCCATGACGCGGCCGATGAGCGAGCCCACCGCCACCGGGTCGCCGTCCACCACTTCCACGTCGATGCCGGGAATGGAGGCCGCCTCGGCCTTGGGGCCGACCACGGTGGCGTTGAAGCGCGCCTTGAGGGCGGGGACGCCATCCACATGGTCCGCATGGTGGTGCGTGACGAGGATCTGGTTGGGCGTCCAGCCTTCCCGCTCCAGCGCGGCGAGGACCGGTGCCACCTCGGGCACATCGACAACCGCCGTGGCCTGCGACACCGGGTCATGGATCAGCACGGCGAAATTGTCGGCGAGGCAGGGCACGATCCGAATCTCGGCAGCCATAACCGTCTCCTAAAGGCTCGAAGGTGCCCCTGAGTAGCACGACGCGGTGCCGGGGCAACCCTCATCACGCCCCTTGGACGTGCTATAAAGCAAGCGTGAAGGGGGAGGCATGTTCCTCGACGTCGTCGATCTGCGCAGCTTCTATGCCCAGCCGCTGGGGGGTGTGACGCGGCGGCTGCTGGGGCGCGCGATCCGCGCCCGCATGCCGGATGTGCGCGGGCTCACCGTCCTCGGCATCGGCTACGCGACCCCCTATCTCGGCGTGTTCCGCGAAGAGGCGGAGTGCTGCCTCGCCCTCATGCCGGCGGCCCAGGGCGTGGTGCGCTGGCCCTCCGCCGCCCCCACCCTGGCGGCCCTCGCGGACGAGGGCGCGCTGCCGCTCCCCACCGCCTCCATCGACCGGGTGGTGGCGGTCCATCTTCTGGAAATGACGCCCGATGCCGCCGCCGCCCTGCGGGAAGTCTGGCGCGTGCTGGCGCCGGGCGGGCGGCTCCTGGCGGTGGTGCCGAGCCGCCGGGGCGTCTGGGCGCGCCTCGACACCACCCCGTTCGGCAATGGCCGCCCCTTCTCGCGCGGGCAGGTGGTGCGGCTGCTGCGCGAGGCGCTGTTCACGCCGGTGGGGTGGGACGAGGCGCTGTATTTCCCGCCGGTCTCCTCCCGCTGGCTGCTGCGCACGGCGGTGGCGTGGGAGCGCATGGGCGGCGGGCTCTCGCTGCCGTTCGCGGGGGTGCATATCGTGGAGGCGACGAAGCAGCTCTACCGGCCCGCGCCGGTGAAGCGCCCCTCGCTGGTGCCGTCGCTGGAGCCAGTGTTCGGCCAGGGCGTCCCGGCGGGCTGAGCGCCCGTCAGGTCTTGCGCGTGAGCAGGAACACCGCCTGCTCGCCCAAAAGGTTCCACACCGACCAGGGCAGGTTGAAGCGCACGGGGTGGCCCGAGGAATCCAGCGCCACCGCCTTTTCCATGCGCGCGCCCATCAGCTCCACCAGGTCCACGAAGTCGCGGATGGTGCAGAAATGGATGTTGGGCGTCTCGTACCAGGCGAGCGGCATGTTCTCCGTCACCGGCATGCGGCCATGCAGAAGCAGGTCCACCCGCGAGCGCCAGTGGCCGAAATTGGGGAAGGACACGATGGCGTGCTGGCCGATGCGCAGCATCTGCTCCAGCACCCAGCGGGGGCGCCGGGTGGCCTGGAGCGTCTGGGACAGGATCACATAGTCGAACGCGTCGTCGGGATAGTGGGCGAGGTCCACGTCCGCGTCGCCCTGCACCACGGCAAGGCCGCGCGCCACGCCCGCATTCACCCCTTCGCGGGAGAGTTCGATGCCGCGCGCGTCGCAGCCGCGCGCCGTGGCGAGCAGTTCAAGCAGCGCGCCGTCGCCCGAGCCCACGTCCAGCACGCGCGCGCCCTGGGCCACCATCTCGGCCACCACCATGTGGTCGATACGCACGCCGGTCTCGGGGTTCACGGCCGGCACGGACGGAGTCACGGGTCCGCTCATCGCGTGCGCGCCGGGGGAAGCCCGGCTGCCTTGGCCGCGCTGTCCAGGAAGCCGCGCGCGATGCCGGTCAGCTCGGGCTCGTCCAGAAGGAAGGCGTCGTGGCCCTTGTCGCTGTCGATCTCCGCGAAGGAGACGCTGGCGCCGGAAGCGTTCAGGGCGTGGACCACGGTGCGCGAATCCTGGGTGGGGAACAGCCAGTCGCTGGTGAAGGAGACGAGGCAGAAGCGCGTCTTGCTGCCCCGGAAGGCATTGGCGAGCACGCCGTCATAGTCGGCGGCGAGGTCGAAATAATCCATGGCCCGCGTGACGTAGAGATAGGAATTGGGATCGAACCGCTGCACGAAGCTCTCGCCCTGGTGGCGCAGATAGCTCTCCACCTGGAAATCGGCGTCGAATCCGAACGTGGGCAAGGCCCGGTTCTGCAGGCGGCGGCCGAACTTCCGGTGCAGCGCCTGGTCGGACATGTAGGTGATGTGCGCGGCCATGCGCGCCACCGCGAGCCCGCGATGGGGCGTGACGCCCTGCTGGAGATAATGGCCGCCATGCCATTCCGGGTCGGCCATCACCGCCTGCCGCCCCACCTCGTGGAACGCGATGTTCTGGGCGGAATGGCGCGCGGCGGTGGCGATGGGCAGGGCCGTGCGCACCCGCTCGGGATAGCTCGCCGCCCATTGCAGCACCTGCATGCCGCCCATGGAGCCGCCCGCCACGCACAGAAGCTCGTCGATGCCCAGGTGGTCGAGCAGCTTGGCCTGCGCATTCACCATGTCGCGGATGGTGACGAGCGGCATGTCGAGGCCATAGGGGCCGCCGGTGGCCGGATTGCGGGAGGCCGGGCCCGTGGTGCCCATGCAGCCGCCCAGCACGTTCGAGCAGATGACGAAGAAGCGCTCCGTGTCGATGGGCTTGCCGGGGCCCACCAGGGTCTCCCACCAGCCGGGCTTTCCGGTGACGGGATTGGCGTTGGCCACATGCTGGTCGCCGGTCAAGGCGTGGCACACGAGCACGGCGTTGGAGCGCGCGGCGTTCGGCTCGCCATAGGTCTGGTAGGCGATCTGAAGGTCCGGCAGCAGCACGCCGGCATCGAGCTTCAGCGGCGCCTCGCGGCCGAAACGCACCACGGGCGAATGCGGCGCGTCCGCTTCCCGGCGCGCCCGCGCATCTTCCGCCGCTTCAGGGGGGGCGGCCACTTCGACCAGAGGCTCCATGGGCGCCACCAAGCGACGCGGCGCCGCCGGTGTCAAGACGATTGGAGGGTGCGCCGCAGCATTGTCAGCGGCGCGGTTCCCCCTGGCAGAGCGGGTCGATCTGCTTGCAGCCGAACACGTTGAGGTTCTCCGGCGATTGCGGCAGCCCCTTCGTGTCGCGCGAGCGGATGGTGCCGGTGGCGCCGGGGTCCCAGGCTGGCGCGTTTTCGGCCGGGTGGGCGGTGCCGGGCGTCGCCGCCGGGTCCGGCACGAGCGCGCCATTGGGCTGGCGCGGCGCGGTGGCCGGCGCGTCCTGCGCGAAGGCGGGGGTCATGAGGGCGAGGCCGGCGACGGCGGAAAGGGCAAGGGCAGGGAGGGTGAGACGCATGGACGTGTCTCCTCGGCGGGTCTTTTCAGTCCAACCTGACGGGCGGGGTCCGGTTCCATGGGGAACGGAGCGGGATCGGGCGCGGGCACCTGATTCGGAGCCCCTTTGTGCGCGCTGCGTTCTCCCGAGGCGGGACGCGCCGGCGCGGGATGTCCCGTTTCGGGACGGGCATCCGGCGCGGGGAACAAAGCGCGCCTCGGCCCCAGACAGCGATTCGCTCACGCTCCGTTCCGCCCGTGTTCGCGCGGCGGGTGGCGCAATGGCCCCGGCGTCCCGATATGATACAGACCCAACCCACCCGCACCGGATCTCGTACAGCGCCCATGGATGACGTCGCCAAACTGCCTGTGCTGCCGCGTTCGATCCGGGCGCGGGGCGTCACGGCGGTGCTCGGACCCACCAATACCGGCAAGACCCATCTCGCCATCGAGCGCATGCTCGGCCACGAGAGCGGCCTCATCGGCCTGCCGCTGCGCCTGCTGGCGCGCGAGGTGTACCAGCGCGTGGTGGAGCGGGTGGGCCCCAAGCAGGTGGCGCTCATCACCGGCGAGGAAAAGATCAAGCCGCCCAATCCGCGTTATTGGGTGGCGACCGTGGAGGCCATGCCCCGCGACCTGGACGTGGCCTTCGTCGCCATCGACGAGATCCAACTCGCGTGCGACTTCGACCGGGGCCACGTCTTCACCAACCGGCTGCTGAACCGGCGCGGCCGCCACGAGACGCTGGTGCTGGGCGCGGCCACCATGCGCCCGCTGCTGGAGCGGCTTTTGCCGGGTCTCACCGTCTCGGTGCGCCCGCGCCTGTCCACCTTGTCCTTCGCGGGCGAGAAGAAGATCACCCGCCTGCCGCCACGCTCGGCCATCGTCGCCTTCTCGGCGGACGAGGTCTATGCCATCGCCGAGCTGATCCGCCGCCAGCGGGGCGGGGCGGCGGTGGTGATGGGCGCGCTCTCCCCGCGCACCCGCAACGCCCAGGTGGAGCTCTACCAGAGCGGCGACGTGGATTATCTGGTGGCCACCGATGCCATCGGCATGGGCCTCAACCTCGACGTGGACCATGTGGCCTTCGCCTCGGACCGCAAGTTCGACGGCTGGCAGTTCCGCCGCCTGAATCCCTCCGAGATGGCCCAGATCGCCGGCCGCGCCGGTCGCGCCACGCGGGACGGGACGTTCGGAACCACCGGCCGCTGCCCGCCGTTCGAGCCGGAACTTGTGGAGCGCCTGGAAAGCCATGTGTTCGACACCGCCAAGGTGTTGCAATGGCGCAACGCGGTACCTGATTATTCCTCGGTGAAGGCGCTCCAGGCCAGCCTCGCCGCCCCGCCGCGCGAGGAGGGCCTGACCCGCGCGCCCACCGCCGACGACGTGCAAGTGTTGGAAATCATGGGCCGGGAGGCCGATGTGCAGGGCCGCGCCAGCGCTCCGGCGGTGGTGGAACGGCTCTGGGACGTGTGCCAGGTGCCGGACTATCGGAAGATTTCCCCGGGGGCCCATGCGGAGCTTGTGCGCACCCTTTTCGACCATGTGGGGACAGGGGGTCGCATCCCCGACGAGTGGTTCGCGCGTCAAATCGCCTTGACCGATCGCCCGGAAGGGGACATCGACACGCTGTCGAGACGGATCGCGCAGGTGAGGACCCTCACCTACGTTGCCAACCGCCCCGACTGGCTCAAGGATCCGGACCACTGGCAAGGCGTCACGAGAGGGGTCGAGGACAAGCTGTCCGATGCGCTTCACGAGCGGTTGGCACAACGCTTCGTGGATCGACGGACCAGCGTGCTCATGCGGCGCCTGCGAGAGAACAAGATGCTCGAAACTGAGATCAGCAAGACCGGCGACGTCACCGTGGAGGGCCACAAGATCGGCCACCTCCAGGGCTTCCAATTCGCGCCCGACCCTTCCGCCGGCGGCGAGGAGGCCAAGGCCCTGCGCGCCGCGGCCCAGAAGGCCCTGGCAGGTGAGATCGAGGCTCGGGCGACGCGGCTTGCCGCCGCCGTGGACGAGGCCTTCGTGCTCACCGCCGACGGCACGGTCCGCTGGATCGGCGAGCCGGTGGCCAAGCTCATCCCCGGCGACACGGTGCTGGCGCCCCGCTTCAAGATCATCGCCGACGAGCACCTGACCGGCCCGGCCCGCGATCAGGTGGAGGCGCGCCTCGCCTTGTGGGTGAAGGCCCATGTGGAGAAGCTGCTGGGCGCCCTCACCAAGCTCGCCGAGGCGCCGGACCTCGTGGGTATCGCGCGCGGCATCGCCTTCCAGATCGTGGAAAGCCTCGGCGTGCTGGAGCGCACCAAGGTGGGCGAGGAGATGAAGACCCTCGACCAGCCCGCCCGGGCCACCCTGCGCGGCTACGGGGTGCGGTTCGGCGCCCATCACATCTACCTGCCCGCACTGCTGAAGCCCGCGCCCCGCGCGCTGGCGCTGGAGCTCTATGCGCTGAAGCATGGCGGCCTCGCCCAGAAGGGCCTGGACGAGCTGCCGAGCCTCGCCGCCTCGGGCCGGACCTCCATTCCCGTGGACCACGAGATCCAGAAGGGCCTGTACCGGGCCGCCGGCTTCCGCGTGTGCGGCGAGCGCGCGGTGCGCGTGGACATCCTGGAGCGTCTCGCGGACCTCATCCGCCCGGCTCTCGCCTGGCGGCCGCAGTCTCCCGGCCCCAAGCCGGCGGGCGCTGTGGACGGGCGCGGCTTCACCGTCACCGTGGGCATGACCTCGCTCGCGGGCTGCTCGGGTGAGGATTTCGCCTCCATCCTGAAGTCGCTGGGCTACCGCATGGAGCGCCGCGCGGCGCCCGCGCCGGAGGCCGAGGCCCCCGCCGCCCCGGTGGTGGAAGACCTCGCCCCCGCGCCGGAAGGCGCCATCGAGGCGGACCTGCTGTTCGATCCTGTGGAGCCGTCCTCGGAGATCGAGGCCATCGCGGAAGCCACGCTGGATGACGCGGGCGCGCCTGCCGCGGCCGAAAGCGCCGAGGCTGTCGAAGCCGAAGCCGAAGCCGAAGCCGAAATCGTCGAGGCCGTCGAGGCCGAGGCCCCGTCTGCTCCGGCCGAGGAGGCCGCCGAGGCCGAAGCCGTCGCCGAACTGGTGGCGGAAACCGCCGATCCCACCGCCGCCGAGACGGCGGCCGAGGTGGGCGTTCCGGCCGAGGCCGGGGGCGAGGCTCCCGTGGCCGCCGAGGCGGCGGAAGCCTCCGAGCCGGCCCTCATCGAAGTCTGGCGGCCCGGCCGTCCCCCGGGCGCGCCGCGCCGCGATCGCCCCCATGGTGAGCGTGGTCACGGCGAGCGTGGGCAGGGGGACCGCGGCCAGGGCGAGCGGAACCAGGGCGAGCGCGGCTCCGGCCATCATCGCAACCGCGAGGGTGACGAGCGCCGCGAGGGCGGCCGTCCGCAGCATCGCCACGGCAACCGTCCGCAGCGCTCCGGGGAGACCCGCGAAGGCGGCGCGCCGGGTGCCGAGGGCGAGCGCCAGTCCCGTCCGCCCCGTGGCGACCGGCCGTTCCGCTCCCGTCCCGAGGGCGAGGGCCAGCGCGGTCCGCGCCCCGAGCGCGTCCAGGTCCACCAGGACCGGCGCCGCGAGAAGCAGGCCGATCCCGACAGCCCCTTCGCCGCCCTTGCCGCGCTCAAGGCGCGCCTGGAGGCGGAGAAGAAAGGCGGCTGAGTGCGCGAGCCAGCCGCCTCGGAATTCGCACCCCCGGCCCGCCAGCGGCTGGACCTGTGGCTGTGGCACGCGCGCGTCGTTCGCGCCCGTGCCGCCGCCGCGGGACTGGTGCGCGAAGGCCATGTGCGGGTGGACGGCGCGCGCACCACCAGCGCGGGCCATATGCTCCGTGCCGGACAGGTGGTGACGGTCAGCCTCGACCACGCGGTCCGCGTCTTGCGGGTGATCGGCTTTTCCGAGCGGCGCGAGGATGCTACATCAGCCCTTGCGACTTATGAGGAAATTACAGATTAGTCGCGTCAAATGCGCCGGATCGTGCCGGTCCGGCCATAAGGAACACGTCAATGACCTATGTCGTCACCGAGAACTGCATCCGCTGCAAATACACGGATTGCGTCTCTGTGTGCCCGGTGGATTGCTTCTACGAAGGCGAGAACATGCTCGTCATCCATCCGGACGAATGCATCGATTGCGGCGTGTGCGAGCCGGAATGCCCCGCCGAGGCCATCAAGCCGGACACCGAGGGCGGCCTTGAGAAATGGCTCGCGCTGAACGCCGAATATGCCAAGACCTGGCCGAACATCACCATCAAGCGGGATGCCCCGCCCGATGCCAAGGAATGGGACGGCAAGCCCGGCAAGGAAGAGCTGTTCAATCCGGAGCCCGGCACCGGGGACTGAGGTCTCGGCTCCGTCTGAGGGCCCCGTGCGCTCGTTTCATTGACGCACGCGATGCGCCGCAGGAAGCAGCGCGTGCGTCGTGGGCCGGTGGGATTGTGACGTTCGAGTTGGCGCCCGCTGCCCCCCTGACGGCACGCGACTGTGCATGGCCTGGGAGCATCCGGGCTGCATGGCCCGCCCGTCAGGGATAGGTGCGCAGCGGGTGGTACTGGTAGAGGGAGAGCCGCCCGTCCTCCAGCAGATAGGCCCGGCCGAACGGATAGGTCTGCAGGTCGGCGAAGGCATTGTAGAGGACCGGGCCGAGGGGTGGCGTCGCGCCCGGCTTGCGGCACGGCACATCGACCGCCACGCTCGCCCCCGGCTTGTAGCGGTTGCCGCGCTCCACCTGCGCCACCGTGCCCTCCACCTTGCAGAGGCCGTAGGCTTCGACCGGGCCGATGACCGTGCCCACCTTGAGCACGATGACGTCCGGCGCGTTCTTGCGGGCACGCTCGTAATATTCCGGCGCCATGAGCGCATGCACGGGGGCGGCACCGAGCAGGACAGCCAGCAGGGCGACGACCAGCGCGAAAACCGGGCCGCCCGCCGGAGGACGCGATGATCTCCTCATGCTCGCGCCCATGGCCTCCTCTCGTATCCAACGCGAATCATAACACGAACCGCGCGCCGTCGCCTGTTTGATCGGACGGCATTTCCGGCTAGAAGGGCGCATGCTCGACCCGTCCGCCCCCCTCGCCGCCGCCACGGCCGGCGATCCCGACTATACGCGCCGCCGCACCTTCGCGATCATCTCGCATCCGGACGCGGGCAAGACGACGCTGACCGAGAAGCTGCTGCTGGCCTCCGGCGCCATCCGGCAGGCCGGGCAGGTGAAGGCGCGCGGTGAGCGCCGCCGCACCCGCTCCGACTGGATGGAGATCGAGCAGCAGCGCGGCATCTCCGTCACCTCCTCGGTGATGACCTTCGAGCGCGACGGCATCGTGTTCAATCTCCTGGACACGCCGGGCCACTCGGACTTCTCCGAAGACACCTACCGCACCCTGTCGGCCGTGGACGCGGCGGTGATGGTGATCGACGCCGCCAAGGGCATCGAGAGCCAGACCCGCAAGCTGTTCGAGGTCTGCCGCCTGCGCGACATCCCCATCTTCACCTTCATCAACAAGGTGGACCGCGAGGGCCTCGACCCGCTGGGCCTGATGGACGACATCTCCGCCACCCTGGCGCTGGACCTCACGCCCTTCACCTGGCCCATCGGCATGGGCGTGGACGCGCGCGGGCTCATCGACGTGCCCGGCAAGCGCGCGCTGCTGGCGCAGGAGCGGGGCGGCCCGCTCACCCGTATCGTGCCGTTCGACGCGCCGGAGGACCTGATCGGCCTCGACGGCGTGGAGGAGCGCATCCTCAACGAGAGCGTGGAAGGGCTTTCCCTCGCGCTCGGCGTCCTGCCCGGCTTCGACCTGGAGAGCTTCCGCGAGGGGCATCTCTCCCCGGTCTTCTTCGGCAGCGCCATCAAGGAAATGGGCGTCGCCGAACTACTGGCGGGCCTGGGCGGCTTCGGGCCGAGCCCGCTGCCGCGCAGCGCCAACGGCCGCACCGTGGAGCCGCAGGAGACCAACGTCTCCGGCTTCGTGTTCAAGGTCCAGGCCAACATGGACCCCAACCACCGCGACCGGGTGGCCTTCGTGCGCCTGTGCTCGGGCACGTTCAAGCGCGGCATGAAGCTGTTCAACGCCCGCGAGAAGCGCCAGATGGCCATCGCCAACCCCATCTTCTTCTTCGCCCAGGAGCGCGAGACGGTGGACGAGGCGGTGGCGGGCGACATCATCGGCATTCCCAATCACGGCCTGCTGCGCGTGGGCGATACCCTTTCCGAGGGCGAGACCATCCGCTTCGAGGGCGTGCCGGACTTCGCGCCGGAAATCCTGCGCCGGGTCATGCTGGGCGACCACATGAAGACCAAGCAGCTCCAGAAGGCGCTGCAGGACATGGCGGAGGAGGGCGTGGTGCAGGTGATGCGCCCGGTAGCCGATCCTTTGCCCATCGTCGGCGTGGTGGGCACGCTCCAGCTCGACGTGCTCGCCTCGCGGCTCGAGAAGGAATACGGCGTGCCGATCCGCTACGAGACGGTATCCTTCGTCACTGCGCGTTGGATTGTCGGCGATCATGCGGAAGTGGAGCGCTTCGTGGAGGGCAATCGCTTCTCCATCGCCCTCGACCGCGACGACGCCCCGGTCTATCTCGCCCGCAGCCAGTGGGTGCTGGACCGCGCCATCGAAGAGTGGCCCAAGCTGAAATTCCTCGCCGTCAAGGAGCGCGGCTGACGCATTCCATCCCATTCCTTGCGCCGCCGGCGCACGCCGAACCCCACGAGGTAGCCCCATGTCCCATCCCGCCCGCCTGTCCAGCGACCCCGACCTCGAAATCACCATCGATGCCGCCTTCGAGAAGCGCGCCGAGGTCGATTTCTCCACCCGTGGCAAGGTCCGCGATGCGGTCGAGGAGGCGCTGCGGCTGCTGGACACCGGCAAGGCGCGCGTCGCCGAGCCGGCCGAGGACGGAAGCTGGACGGTCAACCAGTGGCTGAAGAAGGCGGTGCTCCTGTCCTTCCGCCTCAACGACATGAACATCATCACCGGCGGCCCCGGCGGCGCGGCCTGGTGGGACAAGGTGCCGTCCAAGTTCGAGAGCTGGAACAGCGCGGACTTCCGCAAGGCGGCCTTCCGGGCGGTGCCCGGCGCCATCGTGCGCCATTCCGCCTATATCGCGCCGAACGTGGTTCTGATGCCCTCCTTCGTCAATCTGGGCGCCCATGTGGGCGAGGGCACCATGGTGGACACCTGGGCGACGGTGGGCTCCTGCGCGCAGATCGGCAAGCATGTGCACCTGTCCGGCGGCGTGGGCATCGGCGGCGTGCTGGAGCCGCTCCAGGCCGGCCCGGTGATCATCGAGGACAATTGCTTCATCGGCGCCCGCTCGGAAGTGGTCGAAGGCGTCGTGGTGCGGCGCGGCTCGGTGCTCTCCATGGGCGTCTTCATCTCCGCCTCCACGAAGATTGTGGACCGCGAGACCGGCGAGATCTTCATCGGCGAGGTTCCGGCCTATTCGGTGGTGGTGCCCGGCTCGCTGCCCGGCAAGCCGTTCCCCGACGGCCGCCCCGGTCCTTCGCTCGCCTGCGCGGTGATCGTGAAGCGGGTGGACGAGCAGACCCGCTCGAAGACCTCCATCAACGACCTGCTGCGCGACTGAGGCGGGCTTTCCCGCCTTGCGAGGCGGGCGCGCCGAAGCCGGCGCGCCCGGTCTCGACAAGGTGGCGATGCAATCGCTGGAAAAGTGGTTCGACACGGCTTGCCAGCGCGTCGCGAACCGCTATATTCCGCCGCCTCGCCTGGGGTTGGTGCTCTCAACCGGCATCGTTCGCGCTTGCGGACCCGAGGCGACGGTTAGCGGCCCCGGCCGTCCTCCCGGACGCCCGCCGCCAATCGAACCGCGCGCCCAGCGCCTGCGGAGAGGTGGCCGAGTGGTTGAAGGCGCACGCCTGGAACGCGTGTATACGGGAAACCGTATCGAGGGTTCGAATCCCTCTCTCTCCGCCAGCTATCTTCCTAAGCCGTTCATTCATTTGGCTTTCATCTGCCGTGTAGGTCGGCGTGTCCATGAGAGCGTGCGCCCCCATGGGCTTCGACGGACGCCCGCTCGGGCCAGGACTTCAAATCCGCGTTTCGGCTCAGCGTTTCCCTGCCGCCGTCAGCGCCTCATGCAGAGCATCGGCGTCCTCGCAGCGGACCCTTGCCGCATCGCAGGCATGCCGGGACGAAGGGGCATCCGTGAGGGCGCGCCGAACTTTTACGTGGTCCGCCACGATCTCTGGAGGTCGATGCGTTCGCGACGGGCACGTGGGCCGGCGGGCTCAATTCTCGCCGGCTGGGCCGGAGTCCGTGGGTGACATCGCGCCAGCCGGGGAACCGGGAGCCGCCTGCCAGCGGATCAGTGCCTCGCGCCCCGCGGGCGTGAGGCTGTAGATGCCGCGATCCGCACGGGCGAACCAGCCATAGACATTGTCCAGAAGGATTTTCCCCGCCTTGGGCGCGAACGCACGAAGATCGCGCGGGCGTTGGGGGGCCTCCGCCATGGCCAGGGCGCAGGCGAGCGCCTGTTGCCGATATGCGGTCATGATGGGGGTCCGCGACCCGCCCCCCACCGCCGGATCGCCCAGCCGCCGCCGGTGCTCGTCCACGAGCCGCGACCTGCGGCGCGGATCCTTGCGCGGGATGGGAGATATGGGGCTGACGATGACGGTCACCTCGCCTTGGGGCGAGACGCCGAGCATCCCGAAACCCAGGCGCCGACACAGGTTGCGGAAGCGCGCATCGCTTTCCCGCCCGTTTCCGCGCGCCGATGTGCGCGCTGCGAGCCAGACCTCGTCGCAGGCGGCGGCGCGGTCGACGGCCTGGAGGACCAGCTCCAGATTGAAGCTGAGCTTCAATTCCCCGATGACCACGACCGGCGTTCCGTCTCCGGCAAGCGCGACCAAGTCGCAGCCGCCGATCTCACCTTTCACGGCAAAGCCGAGGCCTTCGAGAAACGCCTTCACGGGCAGATAAAGCGATGTCTCCAGGATGGGCTCTCCGTCAACAGGCCGGCCTGTGCCGGGCGGGGCCCGGCGGGCGAACCTGCGGATTGGTGGCGATCCAGATGATGTGGCGCGCTCCGCCGCGCCCGCCATTGGCCCGCACGCGCGCCTCTTCGACGCCAAATCCCGCCTTGCGAAGCCGCTGGGTGAAATTCCGGTCCGGCCGTGACGACCAGACGGCCAGCACGCCGCCGGGCCGCAGCGCCGCCCTGGCTGCGTGAAGGCCGGCAACATCGTAAAGCCGGTCGTTGGCGGCGCGTGTCAGCCCTTCGGGGCCGTTGTCGACATCGAGCAGGATCGCATCGAACGTCGCCCGGCCGGCGCGGATCGGGCCGCCCACGTCCTCCTCGCGGATGCTGACGCGCGGATCGGTGAGGCACCCTGCGAAGATCTCCGCCATGGGGCCCCGCGCCCATGCCACCACCGCCGGCACCAGTTCCGCCACGATGACACGCGCATCGGGCCCGAGTTCGGCGAGCGCCGCGCGAAGGGTAAAGCCCATGCCCAGCCCGCCGATCAGCACCTGCGGCCTGGGGCGGTCCCGAAGCCTGTCGCAGACCATCGTGGCGAGCGCCTCTTCCGATCCGCTGAGGCGGCTGTTCATGAGCTCGATGGAGCCTGCCATGATCGAGAATTCCGCGCCGCGCCGCATCAGGCGGAGCTGGCCGCCGCCATCGGGCACGTCCGCGGTGTCGAGTTGCGACCAGGGGATCACGGGTGACTCTTCGGTTGAGGATCGCTTTGTTGGAGCCGCCGTTATAGGCCGAACCTCCGTCCCCCCGCCACCGGTCGGGAGACGACCACGGGCTCCCAGTGGATGAGCAGGCTCCAGGGGCCAGGGGCATTGCGGTCCACCCCGGACCGCTTTTGCCGTAAGCGATTGAACGCGTGTCACTTCTGGTTCCGCCGCCGCACTCCGCTGAATTTGCAGCATGATACGTGGCCGCGGCAAAGGCAGGCGGGAGGCAGGGGTAGCCTCACCCCATCGTGGCCGCACGCCTTCCTGGCCCGTCCTCACGCGTCACGGCCCGCGGAACGGCGACGGGGCGGCCATGCTCCGGGCGGATCACCTCCATGGCGATGCCGTAGATGCGTTCGAGCGTGTCGGGGGTGACGATCTCCGCCGGCGTGCCGCGCGCGATCAGGCGGCCGCTGTGGAGGGCGATGATGTCGTCGCAGAACCGCGCCGCCATGTTCACGTCGTGCAGCACCAGCACCACGCCCGTCCCGCGGTCGCGGCACAGATCGCGCACCAGGGCCAGCACCTCGATCTGGTGGGCGATGTCCAGCGCGGACGTGGGCTCGTCCAGGAGCAGGCAGCCGGCATCCTGCGCCACCATCATGGCGATCCACACCCGCTGGCGCTCGCCGCCGGACAGGGTGTCCACCAGCCGGTCCGCGAAGGCGCCGGTGTGCGTGAGCGCGATGGCGTCGTCCACCTTCCGCCGGTCCTGCGCCGTGAAGCGGCCGAGCGCACCGTGCCAGGGATAGCGGCCGAGCGCGATCAGCTCGCGGCCGGTCATGCCCCCCGTGGTGGGGGAGGTCTGGGGCAGGTAGGCGACCTGTCTCGCGAACGCGCGGGCGCCATGCGCCTCCAGCGGCCGTCCCTCGAAGCGGATCGTCCCGCCGGCGGGCGTGAGCTGCCGCGCCAGTAGCTTCAGCAGCGTGGACTTGCCGGACCCGTTATGGCCGATCAGCCCCACCACGCGGCCGGCCGGAATGGGGAGCGTCAGCCCCTCCAGCAGGGTGCGCTGGTCCACGCGAAAATGGACGTCCGAGAGCGCGAAGAGCGGATCCGCCGTCATGCGGGCCGGCCGAAGGCGAAGCGGATGGCGTGGTTGAACGTGGCCGGCAGGACCGTCATATGGGTCTCGCCCGGCAGGAACACATAGTCGCTGTCGAGGCCGGGCACCCGGGAGAGGCGCTCGGCCATGAGGCGCGCATTGTCGACGATGCGGCTCTCCTCGAAAGCCGCGAGGCGCTCCGCCGCGTCGGGCGCGCCGACCTGGAACGGAGCCAGCGCCTGCTCATACTCCCCGACGAGCGTGAGCACCTTGCCGCTGCGCGGCGCGGCGTCGGCCACGAACGCGTCCGCCGCGTCCACGATGCCCGCGCCTTCCCACCAGATGGCCGGGCTGGCGGAAATCCAGCGCGAGAAGGCGGAGGGGCGGCGGAACAGCGCGTGGAGCACGAACAGCCCACCGAAGGAATGGCCGAGCAGCGCCTGCCGGCTCGGGTCCACGGCGACGCGGCGGGCGATCTCCGGCTTCAGGTCGTCCTCGATGAAGGCGAGGAAGTCGTCCGCGCCGCCGGTGCGCACGTCCGGCCCTCCGGGCACGAAGGGCGGATAGGTCTTGCCGGGGGGCGGGCTCAGGTCCCAGGAGCGGCGGACGCCGTCATAGGCATCGTCCACGGGATAGCCGATGCCCACCATGACGCCCCATTCGATGCCGGTGCCGAGCGGCCAGGCCGCCTGCACGCGCATGATGTCGGCCGCCGTTCCGGCCATGGCATTGGCGTCGAGATAATAGAGGATCGGCCAGCCCCCGGCGGGCGGCTCGCCCGGCGGGCAATAGAGGAAGATGCGGCGGACGGGGTCCCCCTCGCGGGCGGCGAAGTCGAAGATCGTGGTCCCGGGAATGACGGCGGCGGTCATGAAGCGGCCTGCTTGCGGGTGAGGAGCCAGAGGAAGACGGGCGCGCCCAGCATGGAGGCGATGAGGCCCGCCGGCAGTTGCCAGGGGAAGGCGATGGTGCGGCCGATGAAATCGGCGCCCACCATGACGATGCTGCCGATCAGCGCCGCGCCGAACAGTTCGGGCAGGGGGCGGCGCAGTCCGGCGAACCGGGCGAGGGGCGGCGCGATGAGCCCGATGAAGGACAGAGGACCCACCAGCAGCGTCGCGACGGCGGTGGCGAGCGCGGCCAGGGTGAGCAGCAGCGAGCGGCTGAAGAAGGGGGGCATGCCGAGGGCGTGCGCCGAGCCTTCTCCAAGGGTGAGGATGTCGAGCCAGCGAGCCAGCGCGGGCAGGACGGTGAGGACGCATGCCGCCACGGCGAGACTGCCGGCGGCGGAAACCGCGTCGGCGCCGTAGGTCGAGCCGGTCATCCAGTTGAGGATCAGCGCGGCGCGGGGATCGCCGCTCGCCAGAAGCAGGCTGACGAAGGAATCGAGCAGGGCGCCGATGGCGATGCCCGCCAGGATGATGCGCTCCGGCGCCCCCTTCGCGGCGCGGGACAGAGCCAGGACGGCGGCGAGCGCCAGCGCGGCGCCCAGCGTCGCCGCCAGCGTCTGCCCCGCGCGGCTCCCAACTTGGAACAGGAACAGCGCGGCGATGAGCCCGCAGGCGGCGCCCGCGCTCACGCCCAGCACTTCCGGGCTCGCCATGGGGTTGCCGGTCATGCGCTGGAGGATGCCGCCCGCCACCGCCAGCAGCGTCCCGCCCGCCACCGCCGCCATGATGCGCGGGACGCGCAGCCCCCAGACCGGATCGCCGGGCAAGGCGAGGCCCCAGCCCTCCACGCCCTGCCCGATGGCGGCGGAGGCCAGGGCCGCCAGGAGCAGCAGCGCGGCGAGCCCGGCCAGCAGGGGCGCGGGGCGCAGGAAGCCCCTGGCATGCGCCACGAGCCCGGCGCCCACATGCGGCGGCAGCTTGAGGCGCGGCAGCATCCAGAGCAGCAGCGGCGCGCCGAACATGGCGGTGACGGCACCGGTGGGCAGCATCTCTCCCGTGGCCAGGGAGACGAGCTGCACCACCTGGTCGGTGAACCACAGCAGGGCGGCGCCCGTGAGCGTCGCGGCCAGCAGGCGCGTGCCCATGCGCCGTGCGCCGCCGATGCGGGCGAGCACGGGCGCGGCGAGCCCGATGAAGCCGATGCTCCCGACGCTCGCCACCACCAGCGCGGTGAGGGCGACGGCGACGGCGAGGGCCGCGAAGCGGGTGATCGCCAGCGACAGGCCGAGGCTGCGGGCGGACCCGTCGTCGAGACCCAGCAGGGCCAGCGGCCGCAGGAGCAGCAGGGCGGCGAGGGCGGACACCGCGAGGCGCGGGGCGAGGAAGGCCGGGGCGGACCAGTCCTGCTGGGTCAGCGACCCCGCGCCCCAGAGGAACAGGCCGGTCAGGTAATGGCTGTTGAACAGGGTCAGCAGCGCCGACAGGGCGGCGCAGGCGAGGCCCGTCACCATGCCGGCGAGGATGACCACCAGCGGCGCGAAGCCGCTGCGCCGCGACAGGGCCAGCACGAGCGCAATGGCCAGCAGCCCGCCGCCGAGCGCCACCCATTCCCGCCCGAGGCCGAGAAGGCCGGGCGCCCAGACGAGTGTGGCGGCGAGGGCGAAATTCGCCCCGGCCTCGATGCCGAGCGTGGTGGGCGAGGCGATGGGGTTTCGCAGCACCTGCTGCAGCAGCGCCCCGGCGAGCCCGAGCGCGGCCCCCGCCAGGAGGCTGACGGCGAGGCGCGGCGCGAAGCTGTAGAGCGCCAGGATCTCCGCCATGTCGTCGAGGCGCGGATCGGTGACGGCCCTCCACCAGCGCGCGGGCGGCAAAGTGAGGGACAGGTTGACGAGGGTGGCGGCGAGCGCCGCCGCCGCCAGCAGCAGGACGACGCCAAAGGGGCCGGGGCGCAGGCGGCCGAGGCGGGAAGGGGCGAGCGTCATCTCAGCCATGGGATGGCGCGCTGTCGAGGGCACGGGTCAATTCGCGGGCGAACCGCATGGCCGAGGGCAGCATGCCGAACATGAGCGCGGGCGGCAGGCGATGGATCCGCCCGGCCTTCACGAAGGGAAGGCTGTTCCACAGCGGGCTCGCTTCCAGCTTCTCCAGCGTGTCGGGGGAGATGGGTTCCAGATAGACGAGGGTGCTCTCAGGGCTCTCGGCCAGCGCCTCGATGCCCACCGTGCTGAAGCCCCAGAAATTGCTGGGGCGGGTCCAGCCGTTCACGAGGCCGCAGCGGTCCAGCACGTCGCCGAACAGGCCGCCGGGACCGAAGACGCGGACGTGGCGCGTGTCGAGGAACTGGACTACCAGGAGCGGCCGTCCGGCGTGGGGGGCGAGGCGCGCGCGCGTCGCGTCCATGGTGGCCTGGGCGCGGGCGATCAGGGCCGCCCCGGCGTCCTCCAGTCCCACGGCGGCGGCAAGGTCGCGGGTGGCGACGACGCTGCGCTCATACACGCGCCCGGCGGGCGGCGCGTAGATGGAGAATGTCAGCGTCGGCGCGAAGCGCGCCAGAAGCGGGAAGACCGCTTCGAGAAAGGGCGTGGTGACGATCAGGTCCGGCTTCAGCGCGGCGAGCAGTTCCAGGTTGGGCTCGCGGTCGGTTCCCAGATTGACGATGCCGGCGGGCAAGGGCGGCTCCACCACCCAGTCGGCCCAGGTGTCGGGATCGGGCACCGCGATGGGGGGACGGCCCATCTCGATAAGGGTCTCGGCCAGCCCGAAATCCATCGCGACGACGCGCGAGGGCGCGGGGCGGCGGGGGGTATCGGCTGCCCGAACCACCGGGGCGAGGGCCCCGGCGGCGAGCCCGCCGAGCAGCAACGCCCGGCGGGAGGTGCGCAGAGTGAACCTCACCAGCGATACTTCAGGCCGGCGATCACGGTACGCGGGGCGCCGAGGTAGCAATAGCCCGCGTCGCAGGTGATGTATTCCTCGTCCAGCAGGTTCTCGGCATTCACCTGGAAGCTCCAGCCCGCGAGCTTCGTGTTGAGGTGGCGGAAGTCGTAGCTCAGCTTGGCGTCCACGAGGGTGTAGGCGCTGTTCTGGAAGGTGTTGAGGGAATTGCCCCAGGTGGCGCCCGTATAGCGCACGCCCGCGCCCACCCCGAGGCCCGCGAAGGCGGTTCCCGGCTGGAACTGGTAGTCCGCCCAGAAGGAGAAGCTGTTCTGCGGCTGGCCCGAGGGCGTCAGGCCGACCGTGGTGGGATCACCCGCCACGTTGGTTAGGTCGAGATAGGTGTAGGCGCCCCGCACCCGCAGGCCCGCGCCCAGATTGGCGACCGCCTCCAGCTCGAAGCCGCGCGCCTGCACTTCGCCGGTCTGCACCTGATAGAGCGGGTTGGTTGGGTCTGTGGTGAGGCCGTTCTCCTGCCGGATCTGGAAGATGGCGGCGGTGAAATAGCCGTCGAAGCCGTGCGGGACATATTTCACGCCGCCCTCGATCTGCTTGGCGGTCGTGGGGGCGAAGGGATTGCCGTTAATGTCTACGCCGAGATTGGGCGCGAACGAGGTGGAATAGCTGACATAGGGCGCAAGGCCGTTGTCGAACATGTAGGTCAGGCCGACGCGGCCGCTGAACTGGCTGTCGTCGATATTTTCGGTGGTGGCGTTGAGCAGGTCCTCGTCCTTGGTGTCGACCCAGTCCTGGCGGCCGGAGAGGGTGAGGATCAGGCGCTCGATCTTTGCCTGTTCCTGGACATAGAGGCCGATCTGGTTCTGCCGCTGGCGGTAGCGGGAGGAATTGAAGGGCGGGTCTTCCGTCAGGCCCAGGGGAATGCCGTAGGCCAGATTGTAGTCGGCCGCCGTGCCGAACCCGATGCCGCCGTCCAGTGACAGGTAGGTGTAGTCGATGCCGACCAGGAGCTTGTGCTCGATGCCGCCGGTGGCGAAATCGGCCTGCACCTGGGTGTCCACCGCGAAGGAATCCAGCAGGTCGTGCACATAGCCGGTATAGCGGCTGGCGATGCTGGTGAGGGGATCGACGGAGGTCTGGCCGGTATAGCGGACCGAGGTGTCGGCGCTGCCGTATCGCAGGTTCTGCCGGATGGTGAAGACGTCGTTGATCTCGTGCTCGGCGGCGTAGCCGAAGCGGTATTGGTCCTGCGTCTGGCTGTTGTAGTCGCCCGGGCTGCGGCTGAAGGTGTCGGTGTTGCTCCCGGTCCAGCCGTAGAAGGGCAGGGAGGCCGGGGTTTCCGAGCTCTGATATTCGCCGAGGAAGGTGATCTTGGTGCGGTCGTTGGGCTTCCAGGTCAGCGCGGGGGCGATGAAGGTCATGTCGTTGACGCCGCCGCCGAGCGTGTTCGGCGAGCCGGCGTCGCGCACCAAGCCGGTGAGGCGGTAGAGGAACTGCCCGTCCTTGTCGAGCGGGCCGCCCATGTCGAACTGGCCCTGGAGCCAGTCATAGGTGCCGCCCTGCACCTCGATCTCGCCGAACGCCTTCTCGGTGGGGCGCTTGGAGGTGATGTCCACGAGGCCGCCGGGCGAGCCGAGGCCGTACAACGCGGAGCTGGGGCCGCGCAGGACCGTGACGCTTTCCACGCCGTAGGGCTCGACCTTGAACACCGACATGTTGGCGCCCGGCTGGCGCAGCCCGTCCCGGTAGATGCCGCTATAGGTCAGGTCGAAGCCGCGGATGGAGAAGGCGTCGTAGCGCGGATCGTAGCCGCTCTGCTGGGTGCGGACGCCTGGCGTGTAGGCCACGGCCTGCGTGAGCGTCTGGACGTTGCGGTCGTCCAGCTCCTGGCGGGTGACGACGGAGATGGATTGCGGCACTTCCACGAGGGGCGTGTCGGTCTTGGTGCCGACCGTGCTCACGCTCGCCACATAGCCCACCGGAGCGCCCCCGGCGCTCTGGACATCGATCGTGTCCAGCTCGATCCCGCCCGCCCCGCCGCCGGTGACGGCCGGGACCGTCGGGTCCTCGATGGTCACGCGGTTGGGCGCGGTGAAGCGATAGGAGAGGCCGGTGCCGCGCAGCAGGATGCCCAGGGCTTCCGGCGCGCTCAGGGTGCCGCTGACCGCAGAGGACCGCCGCGCGCCGAACTTGGAGGTGTCGTAGAACACGCGGACGCCGGCCTTCTGGGCGAAGGACAGGATGGCGCCGTTCAGGTCCTGCGCGGGAATGTCGAAGGCCATCCGCGCGGGGGCGACGTTGGCCGCCGTCTGCGCCTGCGCCGCCGCCACCGGGACGCCGAGGCCCGAGACAATCAGGCCGAGGACAAGGGCATTGACCGCGGTGCCGGCGAAAAAGTGCCGCCGGGTGCGTCGATCGCGGAGAGTGACCCTGGTCGTCATGAAGCCTTCTTCCTTCCCGCCGGCGCGCGCGGCGCGCCCGGCCAGCCGTTCGCTGCGGTTCGTCAGGAAGGAAGACAATCGGGGCGGGGAAGTCCGTAAAAGATTCTTAAAAAATCTAATAAAGCACTGTGATAAAAGGATAAATCGACTTGGCGCCGATGCCGAGCTCCGAGGTGATCGTCTCGATCGCGTCGCGCAGGTCATTGGTGGCGAAGACGCCGCTGACGCGGCGGCGCGACAAGGTCTCGTCCAGGATAACGATGCGGCCCTTGCGGTACCGGTTCAGCGTCTCGACCACTTCGCCCAGCGGCGCACCGTTGAAGACCAGCATGCCCCGTCGCCACGCGGTAGCCACCTCCATGTCGCGCGCGTGGACTTTCCCCATGCCCTTCTCGGAGCTGTAATGGACCTCCTGGCCGGGCGACAGGACGACGCCCTGCCGCTCGCCGTTCTGGTGCACGGACACCTCGACCTGATGCTCGATGGCCAGCACTTCGGCGCCCGTGCCCGCCTGCTCCACCACGAATTTGGTGCCGAGCGCTGTGGTGGTGCCCCCCGCGGCCTCGACCACGAAGGGGCGCGGCTCCTGCCCGGTCCGGGGCGCCACGGCGAAGAAGGCCTCGCCCGTGAGGAATTTCACCCGCCGCTCGCCCGCGTCGAACGCGACCGCAATGGCGCTGGCGGGGCCGAGTTCCACGGAACTGCCGTCCGCCAGCGTTACCGTGCGCAGTTCGCCGGGCGCGGTTTGGAAGTCCGCAGCGGCCAGCAGCCAGGGATCGCCCAATTGATAGCGCGCGACCCCGGCGGCGAGGATCAAGAGGCCGACGATGATTCCGAACCGGCCCGCGCGCCTCCCGAGCGACGTGCGCCCGCGCGGCGGCAGCAGGTCGCGCAGGGGGCCGGGATCGTGCCGCAGCAGGGACAATTCCCGCCAGGTGGAGCCAGCTTCCTCGAAGGCGGCGCGATGGTCGGGGTCCGCCTCCAGCCAGGAGCGCAGCGCGTGCTGCTCCTCGTCGCTGAGCGCGGATCCGTCGAGGCGCGCCACCCACTCGGCCGCGCGCATGCCGATCTCATCCGAATCTTCGCCGATGCTGCTGCTGCCCACCGCCACACGTCCACAAATCGATGCCCGTCACCCTATAAGACAACCGAGCGGGGAAATACCGTAACGGGCCCACCTGAATTTCGCCGCCGGGCCTCAGCGGGCGCGCAGGCGGCGCGTCATATGCGCGATGGCGACGGCGAGGTGCTTCTGCACCGAGCTTTCCGAAATGCCCAGCCGCTGGGCCACCTCGGCATGGGTAAGGCCGTCGATGCGGTTCAGCGCGAAGATCTGCTGCGTGCGCGGCGGCAATTCCTGAACCAGCGCATAGACCCGTTCGAGCTGAAGGCGGGAATCGACCACATCCTCCGGGGAAGGCTGGTCCGCCGCCATCTGGGCGAACACTTCCGGGGCGAATGCCTGGGTGAGGCGCCGCTTTTCCTGCTTGCGATGGTTGATCAGGAGATTGCGCGCCACGGCATAGAGATAGGCGCGGATATCGTGAATGCGGGTCTCCGGCCGCTCCAGGACGTTCACGAACGTGTCCTGGACCAGGTCGCTGGCCATATGCCCATCGCCGAGGCGATGCTGGAGATAGCTCTTCAGCTCGGTCCCGTGGGCTGAAAAGACAAGCGACATGTCAGGCTGCATGAAACCGGCCCACTCTCCATATCACAGATGCGTGTGGCAGAGCGTTATCATGGAGCATCGGGCAAGGTAAGCTGCTGTGACATACTTTGTTATTGCTCAAATATGTCAATTGGAACGGTTATAAATAAGGATAGAGAGCGGAATATAGCGAATGTGGCCGAGTGATCGCGGCTCCGGGAGGGGGCTGCCTGAACATGCGCAGCGCGCTGGCGGCTCGGCCGGCCGAGCGGACCCGGCCGACGCGCGCCGAGCCGGTCGAGGCCAAGAGGGGTGGCCTCGGAGCCGGGGGGTCAAAGCTTCGTCGATCTAAAAAATACGGCACGCATCCCGGGTGTTGCAAATTTCCGGTGACGGGACTACTCCTGTTCTTGAGCTCAAAAATAAGGCCATCCTCATGGCTACAAAATCACCTGGAAAGCTCTCTCTTTTCTCGCTGACTGCCCTTGTCGTGGGGTCGATGGTCGGCGCTGGAATCTTTAATCTACCTGGCCGTTTCGCAACGGCGACCGGTCCATTCGGTGCTATCATCGCTTGGTGCATCGCCGGAACGGGCATGTTCATGCTCGCCCGCGTCTTCCAGTCGCTCGCGGAAAAGCGGCCGGACATCGATTCCGGCGTGTTCGCCTATGCCAAGGCCGGCTTTGGCGACTATATGGGCTTCCTCTCCGCCTTCGGCTATTGGCTGGGAAGCTGCCTCGGCAACGTCTTCTACTGGGTCCTCATCAGTTCGACGCTGGGGCGTTTCTTTCCCTCCATCTTCGGCGACGGAACGAGCGCGCTCGCCATCATCGTCTCGCTGATTGGCATCTGGTCCTTCCACTTCATGATCCTGCGCGGGGTGGAGCAGGCGACGGTCATCAACACCATCGTCACCGTCGCGAAGATCGTGCCGCTGATCGTGGCCATCCTCGCCTTCGTGTTCTTCTTCAATTACGCCCAGTTCTCCGAGAACTTCTTCGGCGGCACCGGCATGCCCGAGAAGACGCTGCTGGCGCAGGTGCGCGACACCATGCTCATCACCGTGTTCGTGTTCCTCGGCATCGAGGGCGCGAGCGTCTATTCCCGCTTCGCCAAGACGCGGTCGGACGTGGGCACCGCCACCATCCTCGGCTTCGTCGCCGTCACCGGCCTGATGGTGGCCGTCACGCTCCTGCCCTACGCCACGGCGCCGCGCGCGGCCATTGCGGGGGTCCAGAACCCCTCCCTCGCCGGCGCGCTGGAACTGGTGGTGGGCCATTGGGGCGCGGTGTTCATCTCCATCGGCGTGCTGGTGTCCGTTCTGGGCGCCTATCTCGCCTGGTCTCTCATCTGCGCCGAGGTCCTGTTCGCCGCCGCGAAATCCAACGACATGCCGAAGCTCTTCTCCGCGCAGAATGCCAACCGCGTGCCGGCCCATGCGCTGTGGCTCACCAATTCGGTCGTGTCGCTGTTCGTGATCTCCACCTATTGGTCGCGCGACGCGTTCAACATCATGCTCGACATGACGAGCGTGACGTCCCTGCTGCCCTATCTGCTGGTGGCGGGCTATGCGGTGATCGTGGCGCGGGGCGGGATCGGCTACGAGGCGACGCCCAAGGAGCGGGGCCGCGACCAGGTCTTCGCCTGGATCGCCGTCGTCTACACGCTGTTCATGTTCGTCGCCGCGGGCCTCAAATATGTGCTGCTGGTGGCGGTGCTCTTCGCGCCGGGGACCATCCTCTATGTCTGGGCCCGCCGGGAGCGGAAGGCCCGTCTGTTCTCGCCCATCGAGCTTGCCGTCTTCGCGGTCATCGTCCTCGGCTGCCTCGTGGGCGCCTATGGCCTCGCGACCGGCCTCATCACGCCCTGACAGAATAACGGCACCCAAGGAGCCAGACGATGGAAACCCCCTTCGGCGTTCATTCCGAGGTCGGCCAGCTGCGCAAGGTCATGGTCTGCGCGCCGGGCCGCGCCCACCAGCGCCTGACCCCGAGCAATTGCGATTCCCTGCTGTTCGACGACGTGCTCTGGGTGGACGTGGCCAAGCGGGACCATTTCGACTTCATCAACAAGATGCGCGACCGGGGCATCGACGTGGTGGAGATGCACAACCTTCTCGCCGAGACCCTGGCCGTCCCCGAAGCGAAGGCCTGGATCCTCGACCAGCAGGTGGTGCCCAACCGGATCGGCCTCGGCTTCATCCACGAGGTGCGCTCCTATCTGGAGGGCCTCTCCGACCGCGCCCTGGCGGAGACGCTCATCGGCGGCCTCTCCACCTACGAATTCCCCGAGACCATCGGCGGCGAGACACTGGCGCTCATCCGCGATGCCGCCGGCGTCAACGAATATCTCCTGCCGCCCCTGCCCAACACGCTCTACACCCGCGATACCACGTGCTGGATCTATGGCGGCGTCACCCTGAACCCGCTCTATTGGCCGGCGCGCCACGAGGAGACGCTCCTCACCACGTCCATCTACAAATTCCATCCCGACTTCGCCGGCAAGGTGAAGGTCTGGTGGGGCGATCCCACCACGGACTGGGGCCTCGCCACCCTGGAGGGTGGCGACGTGATGCCCATCGGCAAGGGCAACGTGCTCATCGGCATGAGCGAGCGCACCTCGCGGCAGGCCATCAGCCAGCTTGCCGCCGCGCTGTTCGAGCAGGGCGCCGCGAGCCGCGTCATCATCGCCGCCATGCCCAAGCTGCGGGCGGCCATGCATCTCGACACGGTCTTCACCTTCGCGGACCGGGACTGCGTGCTGCTCTATCCGGATATCGTGGACGGGATCGAGTGCTTCTCCTATCGCCCGGACGGCAATGGCGGGGTCGAGCTTCACAAGGACAAGGGCCTGGTGGAGACCGTGACGGAGGCGCTCGGCCTGCCGGCGATCCGCGTGGTGGAGACCGGCGGCAACGCCTACATGCGCGAGCGGACCCAGTGGGATTCTGGCGCGAACCTCGTGTGCGCCTCGCCCGGCGTGGTGTTCGCCTATGACCGCAACACCTACACCAATTCCCTGCTGCGCAAGGCGGGCATCGAGGTGATCACCATCGACGGCTCGGAGCTGGGGCGCGGGCGCGGCGGCGGCCATTGCATGACCTGTCCCATCATCCGCGACGCCGTGGACTTCTGACGCCCGGCACGGGACGTCCGGCGAGGCGCCGTCACCCCGTGCGGGGGAGGTGCCACAGGTCTTCCAGGTGTTCGTCGGCGATGGCGCGTGTGCGGAAGGGGCCCGCATGGACCCGCCCGTCCTGGTCCACCAGATAATAGCCGTACCCGGCATAGCCGTCGGGAACGGCCATGTTCAGGTGGTCGAGCACGACCACCTTGAGATCCGCCGGCCTCGCCATCGCATCCTCTCCCAGGCTCCGCGCGAAATGCGGAGCGTGGGGAACGCTATCCGCGCGCGGGGAGCATGGAAAGACGAAACTCGGTCGCGCCCGGCGGGGGGACGCCGCCGGGGCGGAGCGTCCCTAGCCGATCCGGCAGATGTCGGACCGGACGAGGAAGCGGCGCTCGCGGCCGTTGTCGAGGGAGAACATGCCGCCCCGCCCGGGCACCACGTCCAGGGTGAGGCGCGTGTGCTTCCAGGCCTCGAACTGGGAGGCGCCCATGTAGAAGGGCGTCTGCCCGATGGTGCCCAGCAGCACGTCGCGCTCGCCGATGAGGAAGTCCCCTTGCGGGTAGCACATGGGCGAGGAGCCGTCGCAGCACCCGCCCGACTGGTGGAACAGGACCGGGCCGTGATCGGCGATGATCTCGTCCAGCAATTGCAGGGCGGCAGGGGTGGCGCGCACGCGCTCCGGGTCGTCCGGGGTGTCCATGGCGTCCTCCGGGGATGGAGGCCCCGGCCGGGCAGGGGAGCCGGCCGGGGCGCGGCCGGTCAGAAGAAGCCGAGCTTCTTGGGCGAATAGCTGACCAGCATGTTCTTGGTCTGCTGATAATGGTCGAGCATCATCTTGTGGTTCTCACGTCCGATGCCGGACTGCTTGTAGCCGCCGAACGCCGCGTGGGCGGGATAGGCGTGGTAGCAGTTCGTCCAGACGCGGCCCGCCTGGATCGCGCGGCCGAAGCGGTAGGCCCGCGTGCCGTCCCGGGTCCAGATGCCCGCGCCGAGGCCGTAGAGCGTGTCGTTGGCGATGGCGAGGGCCTCCTCGTCGTCCTTGAAGGTGGTCACGGACACGACCGGCCCGAAGATTTCCTCCTGGAAGATCCGCATCTTGTTGTGGCCCCGGAAGACGGTGGGCTGGACATAATAGCCGCCCGCCAGTTCGCCCGGCAGCTCGGTGCGGTGGCCGCCGATCAGCACCTCGGCGCCTTCCTTCCGGCCGATGTCGAGATAGGAGAGGATCTTCTCCAACTGCTCGCCGGAGGCCTGCGCCCCGACCATGGTTTCGGGATCGAGCGGATTGCCCTGCTTGATGGCGGCGACGCGCTTCAGCGCCTTCTCCATGAAGCGGTCATAGATGCTCTCGTGCACCAGCGCGCGGCTCGGGCAGGTGCAGACCTCGCCCTGGTTCAGGGCGAACATGACGAAGCCCTCGATGGCCTTGTCGAGGAAGTCGTCGTCCTCCGCCGCCACGTCCTTGAAGAAGATGTTCGGCGACTTGCCGCCCAACTCCAGCGTCACGGGAATGAGGTTCTGGCTGGCATATTGCATGATCAGCCGGCCGGTGGTGGTCTCGCCGGTGAAGGCGATCTTGGCGATGCGGGGATTGGACGCCAGCGGCTTGCCCGCCTCCAGGCCGAAGCCGTTCACCACGTTCAGCACGCCGGGCGGCAGGATATCCGCGATCAGGCCGACGAGCACATGGATGGAGGCCGGGGTCTGCTCGGCGGGCTTCAGCACCACGCAATTGCCCGCGGCCAGCGCCGGGGCGAGCTTCCACACCGCCATGAGGAGGGGGAAGTTCCAGGGGATGATCTGGCCGACCACGCCGAGGGGCTCGTGGAAATGATAGGCCACCGTGTCGTGGTCGATCTCCGAGAGCGCGCCCTCCTGCGCCCGGATGGCGCCGGCGAAATAGCGGAAATGGTCGATGGCGAGCGGGACGTCGGCGGCGGTGGATTCGCGGATCGGCTTGCCGTTGTCCCAGGTCTCGGCCAGCGCCAGCGTGTCGAGGTTTTCCTCCATCACGTCGGCGATGCGCATCAGCATCCGGGCGCGCTCGGCCGGGCTGGTGCGGCCCCAGGCCTCCTTGGCGGCATGGGCGGCGTCGAGCGCGGCCTCCACGTCCGCCGCCTCGGAGCGGGCGATCTCGCCGATGACCCGCCCGTTGATGGGCGAGGTGTTCTCGAAATACCGGCCCGACTTCGGCGCCACATACTGGCCGCCGATGAAATTGTCATAGCGCGGCGCGAACGGCACCTGGGTCGCGCGGGCGAATTCCGGCTTGTTCATGTCTGCCTCCCTCGTTCAACGCTGGGATCGCGTCGTGGGTGGCAGGTTCGGCCGCACGCGGGCCGGTGTCAGCAGGGGCGGGAGGGCACGCCCCCCGCATGTGTCGCAGGCGTGCGACACCGTGCAGTGCAAAATATCAGTGGGACTTGTCGCGCCGCAGCTTGCCCAGCTTGCGATGGAGCGTCGCGCGGGAAAGGCCGAGCTGGCGGGCCGCCGCGCTGACATTGCCGCCCATGCGCATCAGGGCGCGCTCCAGGATGGCGCGCTCCGCGTGGCGCAGTTCGTCGTCGAAGCCGAGCCCGCCGCCTGCGCCGTCCGCCAGAGAGATGGGCTTGCCGATGATGCCGCCGCGCTGGCGATAGGCCTGCCGCGCGGCCCGGGTGGCGCCGATGATGACGTCGTCCCCATCGAGCGCCAGCAAGGCGTGGGGCGACCAGTCGTCGGTCTGCGCCACGACGATGCGGGCCTCGGGGAAGGCCATGCGGAAATTCTCGGTCTCGATCCGGCGGGCCGCTTCGCCCAGCGCCAGCGCGATCACGTTGACCAAGTCCTCCGTCAGGTCGTTCCGGCAGGAGGAAATGTCGAGCGCGGCGGCGACATTGCCCTCGTGGTCGTAGATGGGCGCGGTGGTGCAGGTGAGGATCGTGTTGCGCGTGAAGAAGTGCTGGTCGCGATGGATGGTCACCGCCCGCTGCTCCACGAGGCAGGTGCCGATGCCGTTGGTGCCCTCGCGCTCCTCGCTCCAGACAGTGCCGGGCCACAGGCCCCAGTCCTCGAACACGGCGTCGTCGCCCGAGAGGCCACGCCGTTCGAGGGGAATGCCGTCGCGGTCGGCGATCAGCACGCAGCATCCCATGCCGCCCACCGCCGCGAACAGGCGGTCGAGGCTCGCCTGCGCCGCGTGCAGCATGGGGCCGAGCCGCTCCCGCGCTTCGGCCAGCGTGTGCGCGTCCAGCCGGTCCGGGGCGCGCCGTTCGGTGGGGTTGAGATGATGGAGGCCGGCGGAGCGCTGCCAGGACGCTACCAGCGCCGAGCTTGCCGCCGCGCCGGAGCGGATGGCCGTGTGGATTCTGTCGGCGTGCTGCAACGCCTCCCGGTGCGCCATCGCCTCCTCCTCGGATAAGCGGCTGCTTCGCGTCTCGTCCCGATCCTGCGGGCCGTCGCGGTGATCCCGCGCGTTCGGCCTCGTTCTTATGGGAGACTATAGCGGGCGCATGGGGACCAAAAAAGGCCGACCAAGGTCGGCCGCTGACCGCCCGTCACCTTGCGCCCGTCAGCGCGCGCCCGTCATGGCTCCCCAGCTCATGGTGCGGTGGAAGCTGCTGGAGATGGCGGCCTTCTCGATGCCCCGCGTGATGAAGACGAGATAGGATTCGTCCGCCTCGTCGGCCGGGAGATGGATGGGCGGGTGCATCACATGCTGCACGCCGTGCACGGCGAGGCGCGTGTCGGCGGAGGACGTCTTGAGCAGCCCCTTCACCCGCAGGATGCGGTCGCCATGGGCATGGAGAAGCGCGGAGAGCCAGAGGGTGAAGACCGGCCAGTCCAGCGTCTCCGCGATCCTGAGCGTGAAGGAGCTGAGATCCGCGCTGTGCCGCTCCCCATCGCCGGGTGCGTCGAGGCCGTGGGCGAGGGCGGGCGTGCCGGCTCCGCCGAAAATGTCGTGCGCGAGATAGTCGGGTTCCTGCGCGTCGAAGATGCGCGCGTCGGGGGAATGGCGGCGGATCGCCTCCACCAGGGCGTCGAAATCCTGGCTGGCGCGCATGTCGGTCTTGGTCACGACCACGGTGTCCGCCAGGGAGAGCTGACGGCGCGCCTCGGGGTGGAGGTCGAGATTGCCGATGCCGGCCACCGCGTCGATCACCGTGACGATGGAAGCGAGCCGCACATGGGACTTCAGCCAGGGATCGTTCTGGAGCGTCGCGACGATGGGCGCGGGGTCGGCGAGGCCCGAGGTTTCGAGCACGGTGCGGCGGAACGCGCCGGTCTCTCGCGACATCTGGACGAGCCGGTACATGGCCTGCGCCACGTCCGCGCGCTTGGCGCAGCACAGGCAGCCGCCGTCCACCAGTTCCACCTGCTCGGCCGCGTGGACGAACAGGCTGTGATCGACGCCGGCCTCGCCGAATTCGTTCACGATCACGCCCGTATCGGCGCCCTGATCGGTCTCGATATAGCGGCGGATGAGGGTCGTCTTGCCGCTGCCGAGGAAGCCGGTGACGAGGGTGAGGGCAAGGCGGTCGTCCATGTCAGGCGGCCTCCGCCGAAAAGCGCCCGGAGGGCGGCAGGAAGTCCAGGTCCAGCGGGTCGATCCGCCGGCCCGTCAGGGCCTCGGCGGCGGGCCAGATGTCGTTCAGGGTGGCGGCCAGCTTGAAGCGGCCGGAGCGGTCATGGACGGCCACGGCCTCGCCGTCCCAGTCCTCGCAGGTGGCGCCGATCTTGCCGAGGATGCGGTTGATCAGCGACAGGCGGCGGGCGCGTTCCTTGCGGAAATGCATGATGTCGTCGAACGGATAGCGCTCGTCGCGCGTGCGGCCGAAGTCGCTCCAATGCTCGCCGGCTCCGAAGATGGCGCAAACCTCGCACATGTCAGTCAGCCTCGCGCATGTCAGTTGCCCGCAGGCCGGTCGGTGCCCGAAAGGTCGAGCCGCAGGTCGCCGGACGTGAAGTTGCTCAGGACCTCGGTGACGCGCTTGCGGGCGAGGCCCGTATGGGAGCGCGCGAGGTCGTCCGCCGCGTCGCAGTCGCCGGCGGCGATGGCGTCCACCAGCGCGTCGTGCTCGCTGAGGATCAGGCCGATATGGTTGTCGTAGGCATAGGCCGAGACATAGTGGTCCGGGCCCATGGCGAGGCGCGAGATCCGCAGGTTTTCCGTCAGAAGCTGGAGATAGAAGCGCGACACCCGCGCATTCTTCGAGCTGCGCGCGATGGCGGCGTGGAACTCCCAGTTCAGGTCCGCCATGGCCTCGGGATCCTTGCGCTCCGTGGCCGCCTTGAAGGCGTCGCGGAACCGCCGGATCTCGGCGAGGTCCTCGTCGGTGCGCCGCGCCGCCGCCCAGCGGGAGACCAGCCGCTGCATCAGCTCGAACGCCTCCAGGTGCTCGCGGATGTCGTGCCATTCCATGGGCGAGACGCGCGCGCCCCGGTTCGGCAGAAGGCGGATGAGCCCTTCGCCCGCGAGGCGCACCACGGCTTCCCGCAGGGGCGTGCGCGAAATGCCGAGGCGCCGGACATTGTCCGCCTCGTCGAAATCGCTGCCGGGCGGCAGTTCGAGCGAGATGATCTCCTTGCGGAGGATGCGATAGGCGTACTCGGCGCTTTCACCCTTCACCGGACGATCGGTGGCGGGCTTCGGCTTCGCTGCGGAGCGTGGGGCCATGTGCAAAATCCCTTTTGTATAAACTATGCATAAATGTCTGGATCGTCCACCCGTTTGTGCCTATGAAAGTCACAGGGCGAGCGCTGACCTCCGAGACGCACACGCGCCGGACCGCCCGCCAGGACTTCTCTTCAAACGAGCAAAAGCTCCACAGGGGAACCTACATGGCACGGCCATACGACCTCGTAATCGAGAACGGGACGATCCATACGCCCACCCACAGCTTCAAGGCGGACGTGGCGGTGCTGGACGGCAAGATCGCGGCGATTGGAACGCAGTTCACGGACGCGGCGAAGCGCATCGACGCCACCGGCCTCGATATCCTTCCCGGCATCTGGCACGTGCATTGCCACTTCCGCGAGCCGGGGCACACCTACAAGGAAGATTTCGCGAGCGGGAGCATGACGGCCGCCGTGGGCGGCGTCACCACCTGCATCGACATGACCAACAACACGCCCCACCCGACCACCATCGAGACCTTCGAGGAGAAGAAGGCGCTGGTGGCCCCGAAGGCCTATGTGGACTACGCCCTTTATGGCGGCGGGCTCTATCCGCGCACGGTGGAGGCGCTTGCCAAGGCGGGGGCCATCGGCATCAAGATCTTCAACACCCGGCACATCAAGGAAGTGTATCCCTACATCTCCGAGCTGGGCGTGCTCGACCACGGCATCCTGTTCGAACTGTACGAGGCGACCCGCGACATGGGCCTCGTGGCGGCGGTCCACCACGACGACCCGGAATGGTGCAAGCGCCTGACTTTCCGCGACTATATCAACAAGGACCGCACCGACGCGCTCGCCTATCACGAGAGCTTCGCCAAGGGATACATGTACGGCCACGGCATGGTGGCCGGGCTCGCGGCGTCGCTCTATTACGCGCGCATCGCCGGCGTGAAGCTCCATGTCCTGCATCTCGGCGTGATGCCCTCGGGCGCCAACGAGATGATCCGCCACGCCAAGTTCGACCTCGGCCAGGACGTGTCGTCGGAGCTGGAACTCGGCACGCTGTTCATGACCCGCGAGCAGATGGAGAAGGTGGGGCCCGCCACCTACAATTGGGGATACGATCCCGAGGCCGGATGGGAGACGATCCGCAACGGCGTGGCGGACTTCATCGTCCTCGAACACGCGCCCCACACCTGGGAAGAGGTGCAGCCCGGCTGGCAGGACATGTATTCCGTGCCGCTGGGCATGACCGGCGCGCAGGAATTCGTGCCCATGATGCTCAATGCGGTGAACGAGGGGCGCCTGACGCTCAACCAGATCGCCCAATTGACGGCGGAAGCCCCGGCGCGGCGCTTCGGCATCTATCCCCGCAAGGGCGTCATCCAGCCCGGCGCGGACGCGGACTTCTCCATCGTGGACATGAAGCGCGAGGTGGTCTTCACCAAGGCCGACATGCTGACCAAGGCCGGCCACACGAGCTGGGAAGGCATGAAGTGTCGCGGGATGGCGGCCTACACCATCGTGCGCGGCACCGTGGTGGCCAAGGACAACGCCATTGTCGGCGAGGCAGGCTACGGTCGGTTCATCCCGGGCACCGCAGCCGCTTGACCTGACGTTTCCCTGCGGGCGCCCCGTCTGGGACGCCCGCCGACCAAGTCCTTCGTCCGCAAGGGTTTCCATGGCGGGCGGGACGCGAAGTCGGAGCCGCATTCCCGTTATTGCATGCACCGTATATGCAAAATCGAAAATGTCGGCTATGACTCCTGTACCGAAGGGCCCGCAAAGGGCGCCGCTGAAGAATTCCTTCCGATAGCTCAGTCGTTCCTACGAGAGTGAGGGGACCTCTAATGACCGATCATTCGAAACTGACCCGCCGCAGCTTCAACATGCTGCTCGCCGGCAGCGCGGCGGTGTGCATGCCGTCCATCGCGCGCGCCCAGACGCGCAACCTCTCCGTGGTGATTTCCGCCATCTACCGGAAGTCGTTCGAGGCCTATGTGGTCCCGCGCATGAAGGAGGAGCACAATGTGGACGTGGCGCTCTCCACCATGCTCAGCGCCGAGGCGCTCACCCGCGCCATGGGCCAGCGCGCCAATCCGCAGATCAGCCTGTTCACCCTCGACGAGGGCCCGTGGGAGCAGGGCAAGCGGCTGAATTTGTGGGGCGCGGTGACGCCCGAGACGGTGCCGAACGTCGCCTCCATTCCCCCGGCGTTCCGGGATCCGGGCGGGGCGGGCACGGCGCTGTTCAGCTACATGACGGGCTTCTGCTATGACGAGGAGGCCCTCAAGGCGGCCGGCGTGCCGGTGCCCGGCCCGTTCTTCGACATGTGGTCGCCGGCCTTCAAGAACCGCATCGCGCTTCCGCAATTCACCAACACCTTCGCCTACATCACGCTGCAGAACACCGCGCGGCTGCTGGGCGAGGGCTCCACGGGCTCGTTCGACAAGGCATTCGCCAAGCTGCACGACCTGCGGCCCAACGTGCGCACCTTCATCGGCCCCATCGGCCAGCTCATCCAGCTGTTCCAGCAGAAGGAGATCTGGCTCTCCTTCGCGCCCCAGCTCACCGCGCTCCAGGCCGCCAAGGCCGGGCTGCCCATCAAGTGGGCCGCGCCGAGCGACGGCGCGGTGGCCTTCTCCCATTACCTGGCGGTGGCCCGCAACGCGCCCAACAGCGAGGATGCGCTGAAGCTCGCCAACATGATGCTCTCGCCCGACTACCAGAAGGTGCTCGCCGAGACCGACTTCATGGTTCCGGCCAATCCCAAGACCAAGCTGGACCCGGCCTTCGCCGCCTCCTTCCCGGTCACGCCGGAAATCGTCGCCAAGGCGAGCACCGTGTCGTGGGCGCTCTATAACGACAAGCGCGTGGAGCTGAGCGAGCGCTGGCAGCGCGAAGTCCAGTCCTAGGCCGCGTGCGCAGATGAATGCGAGCGCCAGCGGCGATTTCCTCGAGATCGTCGATCTTCACAAGTCCTACGGCACCGTCGAGGTGCTGAAGGGGGTTTCCATCGCGGCCCGCCAGGGGGAGTTCATCTCCCTGGTCGGTCCCTCCGGCTGCGGCAAGACCACGACGCTCAACATCGTCGGCGGCTTCGAGCAGCCGAGTTCCGGCGATGTCCGGCTGGGCGGGCGCTCCATGCTCCCCTTGCCGTCCCACAAGCGCGGCCTCGGCATGGTGTTCCAGAACCATGCCCTGCTGCCCCACCTCACGGTGGAGCAGAATGTGGGCTTCGGCCTCGCCATGACGCGCGTGCCGAAGCCGGAGATCGCCCGCCGGGCGCGCGAGGCGCTGCGCCTCGTGCGGCTGGAAGGGTTCGAGGCGCGCTATCCCCGCGAATTGTCGGGCGGCCAGCAGCAGCGGGTGGGCATCGCCCGCGCGCTCACGGTCAATCCCAAGGTGCTCCTCATGGACGAGCCGCTGTCCAGCCTGGACGCGAAGCTGCGCCGCGAGATGCAGCTCGAACTGCGCCGCATCCAGCAGAGCGTCGGCATCACCGCCCTCTACGTGACCCACGACCAGGAGGAGGCGCTCTCGCTCTCCGACCGGATCGTGCTCATGAACAAGGGACGGATCGAGCAGGCGGGCTCGCCCACGGAACTCTATCGCCAGCCGCTGACGGAGTTCGTCGCCGGCTTCATCGGCGAATCCTCGTTCCTGGACGGGGTGCTGAGAGAGATCCGGGGCGCCGAGGCGCAGATCGAGATCGCCACCGGCGAGCGCATCGCCGTTGCGACGCCCGTCGGCGGCGCGGTGGGCGGCAAGGTGCGCCTCGGCATCCGGCCGGATCGCCTGCGCCTCTCCCGCGACCCGGCCTCCGGGGACGGCCTGAAGGCCGTCGTGGTGGCGAGCGCCTTCGTGGGCTCGCTCCAGCGGGTCATGGTGCGGCTCGCCGACGGGGTGGAGATGAAGGCCTCCATCGACGCCAGCTCGGCCCTGCCGCAGATCGACGACGCCCTCGTGATGTCCGCGTCGGCGCACGACTGGATGGTGTTCCCGGAGGGCGGCGCATGAGCGGCGCGTCCCCCTCCCGCGGCTTCGCGATCCTCGCGCTCCCCATCGTCGTGCTGCTGGGCGTGTTCTTCTTCCTGCCCATCGCCATGGTGCTGTCGCTGGCCTTCAAGCCGTACGACCAGGTGACGCTGATCGGCGAGGGCTACACGCTCGCCAACTTCGCCCGCTTCCTCGGCAATGCCGAGCACCTCTGGACGCTGGCGCGCACGCTCGGCATCTCGGCCGCGACGACCGTGCTCTGCATCCTGCTCGGCTTTCCGGTGGCGTGGCAGCTCCACAGCCTGCGCTCGGCGCAGGCGCGGCTCTGGCTGACCCTGGTGGTCCTCCTGCCGCTCATGATCAGCCTCGTGGTGGCGTCCTTCTCCTGGATGCTGATCATCGGCAATAACGGCGTGCTCAACAGCCTTCTCATGAAGGCGGGGCTGATCTCGTCGCCCATCCACATGATGAACACCGTCGCCGGGGTCATCGTGGTGACGGTGTTCAGCCACATCTCCTATTCCATCCTCACCATCTTCGCCTCGCTGGAGAATATCGACCCCAGCATGGTCCGGGCGGCGCGCATCCATGGCGCCACGGAGACCCAGATCCTCACCCGCGTGATCCTGCCGCTGAGCCTGCCGGGCATGGTGTCGGGCGGGGTGATCGTGTTCTCGCTGTCCATGGCGGCGTTCGTGATCCCGTTCCTCATCGGCGGCGGGCGCGTCGTGGTCATGCCGCTGCTGGTCTACCAGTACACCGTCCAGTTCTTCGACTGGCCGGGCGCCGCGACGCTCAGCGTCCTCCTGCTGGTGCTGACGCTGGCGGCCACCTGGCTGATGACCGGCTTCGCCCAGCGCGCCATGCCCTGGGAGCGTGCGCGATGAACCGCTTCCTCAACATCGTCGCCTACGTGGTCTATGCGGTGCTCGCGCTGCCCGTGGTGTTCGTGGTGGGTGCCTCGTTCACGTCCGCCGGCTATCTGAGCTTCCCCCCGCAGGGCCTGTCGCTGCGCTGGTGGAACGTGATGGTGAACGACCGCGAGATGATGATGGGCTTCTGGATCAGCGTGAAGATCGCGCTGCTCACGGTGCTCATCTCGCTGCCGGTCGGCGCCCTGGCCGCCATCTATCTCGGGCAGGTGAGCCCGCAGAAGCGCAACCTGCTGGCGACGCTGTTCGGCTCGCCCCTCAGCGTGCCCATGGTGCTCACCGGCTTCTCGCTTCTGGTGTTGCTGACGCAATTGGGGCTGCTGAACCAGACCGGCCTCGTCATCGGCCACACGGTCATCTCGGTGCCCTATGTGCTGCGCTCCGCGCTGTCCAGCATGTCGCTCAGCGACCCGTCCCTGCCGCGCGCCGCCGCCATCCACGGGGCCCGGCCCTGGCAGGTGCTCTGGCATGTGCGGCTCCCGGCGCTGCGTCCCGGCCTCATCTCGGGCGGGCTGTTCAGCTTCCTCGCGTCCATCAACAACGTGGTGATCTCGGTCTTCATCTCGCAGCCCGGCATCAGCCCGCTGCCGGTGGTGATCTTCTCGCGCATGGAGAATCTGGCGGAGCCCTCGGTGGCGGCGGCCAGCACCGCCGTCATCGTGGTGACGGCCTTGTGCTGCCTTTTGCTGGAGCGGCGCTACCAGTTGTTCCGCTCCCTCGCGGGGCGCTGACCGGCCCCGCCGGGGCGCGGGGCCGGAAGGCCGGTTTCAGGAGGCCGGCGGCTTGTACCCCAGGAGCCGAAGGGCGTTCAGGGTCACGAGGACCGTGGCGCCCGTATCGGCGAGGATGGCGGGCCACAGGCCGGTGATGCCGATCACCGTCGTCACCAGGAACACCGCCTTCAGCCCGAGGGCGATGGTGATGTTCTGGCGGATGTTGCCCATGGTGCGGCCCGAGAGGTCCACCATGGTGGCCACGTCCTTCACCCGGCCGTGGAGGATGGCGGCGTCCGCCGTCTCCAGCGCCACGTCCGTGCCGCCGCCCATGGCGATGCCCACGTCCGCCGCCGCGAGGGCGGGGGCGTCGTTGATGCCGTCGCCCACCTTCGCCACCACGAGGCCCTGCGCCTTCAGCTCGCCGACGATGCGCTGCTTGTCCTGCGGCAGCAGCTCGGCGCGCACCTCCATGCCCAGTTGCTCGCCGATGGCGCGCGCCGTGCGGGCATTGTCGCCGGTGAGCATGATGGTCCGGATGCCCGCGTCCGCGAGGGCCTTGAGGCCGGGGAGGGCATCCGCCCGGGGCTCGTCGCGCATGGCGATGGCACCGGCGACGGCATTGTCCACCACCAGCAGGGAGACGGTCTTGCCCGCGTCGTTCAGGTCCGCGATCCGCGTGACCGCGTCCGCCGGGAGGGCGGCGCGCTCGTTCGACGCCTTGGGAGACCCGAGGAACACCTCCCGGCACTCCACGGTGGCGGACACGCCCTTGCCGCCCAGCGCCTTGCCGTCGAGGGCGAGGGGGATGGCGGTGCCGTCCGCCTGCGCGCGGTCGAGGATCGCCTTGGCCAAGGGATGGCTGGACCCGGCCTCCAGGGCGGCGGCGAGCCGCACCACGTCCGGTTCGGGCAAGGCGAAGCCGATCACGTCCGTCACCTTGGGCTTGCCCTCGGTGAGGGTCCCGGTCTTGTCGAAGCAGACGGCCGTCACCTTGCGCAGCCCTTCGAGGACCGCGCCGCCCTTCATCAGCAGGCCCCGGCGCGCGCCGGCCGAGAGGCCCGCGGCGATGGCGGCGGGCGTCGAGATGACCAGGGCGCACGGACAGCCGATGAGCAGAATGGCGAGGCCCTTGTAGACCCACTCGTCCCACACGCCGCCGAACAGGAGCGGGGGAACGAGCGCCACCAACGCCGCCACCACCACCACGGCGGGCGTGTAGTAGCGGGAGAACTGGTCGATGAAGCGCTCGGTGGGCGCCTTGGATTCCTGCGCCTCCTCCACCAGCTTCACCACGCGGGCGATGGTGTTGTCCTCGGCGGCGGCGGTGACGCGGACCCGCAGGGCGCCGTCCCCGTTCACCGTGCCGGCGAACACGGTCGCGTCCGCGCCTTTCAGGACCGGCGTGCTTTCGCCGGTGACCGGCGCCTCGTCGATGGAGCTTTCCCCGGACAGGATGAGGCCGTCCGCGGGCACACGGTCGCCGGGGCGGACCAGGATGACGTCGCCCACGGAGAGGCGCGCGGCGGCCACCTCCTGCGTGCGCCCGTCCCGCTCCAGCAGCGCCGTCTGCGGCACGAGTTCGGTGAGGGACTGGATGCTCGCTCGGGCGCGTCCGGCGGCGACGCCCTCCAGCAATTCGCCCACCAGGAACAGGAACACCACCGCCGCCGCTTCCTCCGTGGCGCCGATGATGACCGCGCCGACGGCGGCGATGGTCATGAGCATCTCGATGGTGAAGGGCATGCCGCTCAGCGCCGCCATGACCGCGCGGCGGGTGATCGGGACCAGCCCCACCAGCATGGCGAGGATGAAGGCGGGCAAGGCGATGGACGGGAACAGGTGCCCGGCGACGAAGGCGACGGCCAGCGCCGCCCCGCTCACCAGCGTGAGGCGGGCCTTCGCGGTCTTCCACCAGGCCTTCTCGGCCCGGGGCTCATCGAGGCCGGGCGCGTCCGGCGCGGGCGCCGCTTCGTGCGCGTGATCATGGTCGTGATCGTGGGGATGGTCGTGGGGATGGTCATGGTCATGGCCGGAGCACGCGCCGTCCGGCGCGGCCGCTGCGACGTCGGTGCCGCGTCCACCGGCAGGGGTGATCTCATAGCCCAGGCGCGTCACCGAGCGGCGGAGCGCGTCGAGGTCGCTGTCCGGGGCGTGCCGGACCGTCATGGTCCCGGCGGTGACGGAGATGGAGACTTCTTCCACGCCGGCGACGCGCCGCGCGGCGGTGTCGATCTTTGCCGCGCAGCTTGCGCAATCCATTCCCGTCACGCGGAAGCGGGTGTGGAGAAGCAGAGCGTTCATGGCATGCCCTTTCGCATCGTGTCGGGGCACGCTACATCCTCTAGCGACTAGAGGAGCAAGCGGAATGTTCGAGGGCGTTTCCATCGGCCAGGCGGCGAAGGCCAGCGGGGTGAAAGTGCCGACCATCCGGTTCTACGAGCAGATCGGCCTCCTGCTGGCCCCGCCGCGCACCGAGGGGAACCGGCGGCTCTACGGAGGGGCCGATCTCCGCCGCCTCACCTTCATCCGGCACGCGCGCGAGCTGGGATTCGAGATCGACGCGATCCGCACCCTTCTCCTTCTCCAGGATCGCCCGGACCAGCCGTGCGAGGCCGCGGACGCCATCGCGCGGGCGCGCCTTCTGGACGTGGAGCAGCGCATTGCCAGCCTCGTCGCCCTGAAGAAGGAACTGGAGCGCATGATCGAGGGCTGCGCCCATGGCAGCGTCTCGGATTGCCGCGTCATCGAGACCCTGGCGGACCATGGAACCTGCCAGCACCACCGCCCCGCGGCTTCCGACCTGTAGAAGCCCGGTCCCTGCAACCCATCGTGGGACGCAGTCGCAATGGAGCCCGTCTAATCCGGCGCGGCGTCGAGCCGGAGGGGGCCCGTGGCCTCCAGGCGGACGCGGCCCCGGCCGACCCGCACCACCCGGATCGGAGCCTGCTTCTCCTCCAGCCGGCGGCGCAGCAGCAGGAGCCGGGTTTCGAGATTGTCCTTGATCTCCGGCATGCGGCTGCCCAAGGCGAGCCGCATCTCCCGGTTGGTGAACACGTCGCCCCCGTCCGCCAGATGCCTTTGCAGCATCAGGCGAAGCAAGGCGCCGGCCACGCCTTTCACGATATAGGCGCCGTCCACGAACACGCTGTCGTCCACGCCGTGATGGACCACGCGGATCTCCCGGCCGCCGGACGAGGGCCGGGGGGCGGGGGGCGCCTGTTCGGGCGGCGCAACGGCGGCGGCCTGCTCGCTGGCGCGCAAGGCGTTCGCGGCCTGCCCGGCGAGGATTTCGAGGGCCGCCTCGTCCTCGTCGCGGAAGGCCAGCCGCTCCGGGCTCTCCACGAACAGAATGCCGGTCACGGCGTCGCGCGTGACCATGGGAATGGCGATCTGGCTCATGGCCCGGGGCAAGTGGGGGAAGGTGATGACGCGCGTGGCGTTCTCCGAGGTCTCCGCCTCCATGCCGATCGCCTCCCCGAGGCGGCGCACGCGGCTCATGTCGTTGACCTTGATGGTCTGCCGGCTGGCGGCGGCCGCGCCAATCATGCCCTCGTCCCCGGCGATTTCCGATCCCAGCCCCGAGGGCGCATAGCCGATGCTGCCGGTGGTGACCCAGCCGCCGCGATGGCTGTCGCGGATCAGCACCAGCGCGTGCCCGTATCCCAGCACGCGCCGGACGCCGGAGAGCAGCGTGTCGATGATCTCGTCCGCCTCTCCCTGCCGCTCGATGGCCCGTGTCGCCTCCGACAAAGCGGGCAGGCTGACGGCCTCGCGCGCGGGCGCAGGGGCGGTCTCCACCGGGTTCGGCACCTTCTCGATCCGGTGCACCCGGAAGATGTCGGCACTGCGCAGGCGCATGATCTCCGACATGCCGAGCTGCGCGCTGCTGGCCTTGAGCTGGAGCGCGATCCTGTCGAACAGGGGGCCGGTCTCGACCGATCGCACGAAGCCGATGGCCAGCAGGAACTGGTCGCCCGTGAACCCGTCCACGAGGATCAGCGTCACGTGGGGATTGGCGCGGATGTTCGCCGCCGTCTTGGCGAAGAACTGGTTGGAGAGCGCCACATGCTCCTCGTCCACCCGCACCACGTGCGAGAGATAGGAGATGTTGGGCATGCCGTCGGCCGAGGCCGTGGCGATGATGGAGGGAATGACGCCCTCGAAACAGGCGGAGAGATCGGCGAGGCGAAGGCTCATGGCGTTCTCGCGCCGGCCAGCATGCCCGCGAGGGGCCCCGGCGTCTGGATGTAGATCTCGCTCACGACGAGCCGCGTCACCCGCGCCTCGCGGGCGGTGAGCCAGGGGGTGATGATGTGCCGCGGCACGCCCAGAGAGGCGAGTTCGTCCGTTGCGGCGCCTATGAAGCGCGCCGCATGGTCGAGGTCCTGCGCCTGCGTCTCCCTGAGGCCGGCGCTACCCTTGAGCTGGAAGGTGACATAGTCGGAAGGGCTGACGAAGGTGGCGGCGATGCGCCCGGTCTGCCGGATGTCCGCTTCCAGGCGCGGCCATTGCCAGCCGGAGAACATCACGTCGATGGTCTGCCGGTCCTCCAGAACGTGGAAGCCGATGCCCCGCCCCGCCGAGGGGCGCCCGGCCGCGTCCGCGCCGGCGATGATGCACATCAGCGGCCGTTTCAAGAACGCCAGAAGCGTGTCGTCGAGCTGCACCGCCGTCCCCATCGCGCGCCCAAAGCCTGCTTAGCAAACTTTTAGGAAAACCGGCACGCCTTGCACCTTCATTTAGGAACGCGCCGCGCGCCGGGGCGCTATAGGACGCGGCATCGGCGGGCCGGCGCGGAGCGCGGGCACAGCCGCCTGGAAACCCAGCCCAGAGACCTCAGCAGCGGCCCCATGCGGCGGCCGAAGGATGACGCACGTGCACGCGATCCCCCAAGACATGATCCTGACGCCGGACCAGATCGGCGCCTATCTCGACCGGATCGGCATGGACCGGCCGGACGTGCTCGACCTCGACAGCCTGTCCCGGCTTCACCGCGCCCACCTGCTGGCCTTCACCTGGGAGGCGCTGGACGCCTTCATGGGGTGGCCGTCCTCCATCGCCCCCGCATCGGTCTTCACCAAGATGGTGGAGGGCCGGCGCGGCGGCTGGTGCTTCGAGATGAACGGCCTGTTCGGCGCGGCGCTGGCGGCACTTGGCTTCCGCGTCACCCGGCTGTGCGGCGGCGTGAACCGGGAGACGCTCGGCGATGTCGCCATCGGTAACCATCTGACGCTGCGGGTCGATCTCGACCGGCCCTATCTCGCGGAGGTGGGCCTCGCGGACGCCATCATCGCGCCCGTGCCGCTGGCGGCGGGGGCTATCAGCCAGCGGGGCTTCGACTTCTCCATCGCGCCGGTCGAGGGGGGGTGGCTGCGCTTCACCAACCATGCGCGCGGCCTCGCCAGGAGCGTGGATTTCCGGCCCGACCACAGCGACGAAGCCGCCATGGCGGCCGCGCATGCCTGGCTGACGCAGGATTCCGGCTCGCCCTTCACCCAGGCGCTCGCCGTCCTGCGCCATACGGAGGACGGCTACGTGGCCCTGCAGAACGATTGCCTGCGCCGCGTGACCGCCACCAGCCTCAGCGAGCAGCGCATCACGAGCGCGGACCATCTCGCCGAGACGTTCGAGACCGTCTTCCGCCTCGACATTCCCGCGCCCGGGCGCGTGTGGGAGCGGCTGCGGAGCATCCGCCGCGACGCGGCCGCGTGAGCCGTCAGGCGCCGCCGCGCTCCCAGTCGAGCGCGGCGATCCTCGGGTCGGCGGCGAAGGCCGCGCGGGGGAACTCGATCCCCTGACGGGGGAACTCGCACAGCGCCTGGACGCCGGAACGGCTGAGGCGCATGCGCCAGGTCTGGCGTTCCACCGGCGCGGGCCGGGAGAAAGCGCGGCAGGCGAGAAGCGCCAGGTTGGCACCCCGCGCGGGATCGCGGACCGACCGGTAGCGGATCGCGTCCGCGTCCGCCGCGCGGGCCGCGTCGGCGAAGGATTGGCAGGCGTGATAGTCGGTCGGGTCGGTCCAGAGGGCGCTGTCCGCCGAAAGCGGTTCGCGTGTCAGGTCCAGGAGGCGCGCGGTCGCGACCTCGGCGGAAAAGGCGGTGTATTCCGCCGCGTCGGACGGCCAAGGCGTGGCCGGGGATTCGGCGAAGAACAGCAGCCGGTAGAAGGCCATCTCCGCGACCGCCGTCTCCGGCTGCTCGGCCGCGTAATAGACGCCGGGCGTGCGCCCAGCGCGCCGGAAGCGGGAGCCGTGGGGATAGACGGCGCCATAGCGGAAGGCGGTGGCCAGCAGGAAATCCAGATGATGGCAGTCCGGCGGGAGCGCCGGCTTGGTGCCCTCGATGAGATCCTCCAGCAGCGCCTGCTCGGCGAGCGTGTCGGTGAGCTTCAGCGTCGAGACGCGGTGCTGCGCCTCCACCAGCCGCCAGCAGGCGCCGGTGAAGCTGCGGAACTCAGACGAGAGCGCGACGCGCGTCCAGATAGGCGATGACATCCACGAGCCCGCTGACGGTCTGGAGTTTCTCGATCGGCCGGGCGTCGAGGGCGGTGTTGGGATTGGCGAGCCAACTCGCGGCCACCTTCTCGTCGCCGCCGGTGATCGCGTCCAGCGAGCGGAACAGGCGCACGAACAGGACCGCAAGCTCGAACGGCTTGGTGCCGGGCTCCAGCCCGTATTCCCCGCGTTTCATGCGCGACACGGTCGCCTCGCTGACACCGATGGTCGCGGCGAGGATGCGGGCCGTGACCGAAAGCCGGTCCGCCGCCCGAAGGACCGCCTTGGTGACGACGGCCCCGGCTTGCGACGGTGTGGCGATGGGCTGAACGACAGGCATCTCGCATCCTTTCCATGGAAATAATACAGGATAAATTTTCCTGTGGAAAGGCTGTCGTGGCCCGGCCCTGCTACGCGTCGGACAGGCCCTCGAAATAATCGAAGAACAGGCGGTCGGGATCGTAGGTGTTCCGCAGGTCGCAGAGCCTTTGCCACTTCTCCGGCGTGAAGGCCTGCACGGCATTGTCCGGCCGCTCCACGGTGTTGGATTCCCCGAGATAATAGCCGAGGTTGAAGGGCCGCAGCGCCGTGGTCAGCTTGCGGTGCCAATCGGTATTGGCCGCGTCGTCCTGCGCGTCCCACCACATGGTCCAGGGGCCGCCATAGACCTTGGCGTGCATGGACATGGCCATGTCCGTCTGCGGCGCCGGCACGTCCGGGCCGCAGAAGATGGTGAACAGGAAGACCGTGGTGGGGGAGGGGGCCTCGGCCAGGATCGGCAGGACGGCCCGCATCATCTCGCCGGGATCGTGGTTGGAGAAGGTGGCTTCCACCCGTGCGCGCACCCCCTCGGGCCAGAGCGCGCCGGAGCCGTCGAAGAGCTGTTCGAACGTCAGCGGCACCGCGAAGGCGCGCGACAGCGGCGGCACGGGCGGCGCCTCCAGCGGCTGGAGTGCGGTCCGCGCCGCCTCCGGCGTGTCCTCGAACGCGGCGCCGGTCACCATGCACAGCCAGCCGTTCTGCGCGGCGGCGGCCTCCGCAAGCTCCGGCGGCGCCTGCACGATGAACTGGCTCAGCTCGACGCTGCGCGAGAGGCCCGGCGCAGCCCGCCCGAGCCAGGTGCCGATGGCGGGGGCATCCTCCAGCCGGAAATGATAGGTGCTGCCGTGAATGGCCTTGGGCAGGGCATGGAGCTTCAGGTGGTATCGCGTGACGATGCCGAAGAAGCCGGAGCCCGAACCGCGCGCGGCCCAGAAATAGTCCGGGTTCTCGCTCGCGCTGGTCGTGATCAGCTCGCCCTGCGCGGTGACGAGTTCGATGGCCTCCACGCTGTCCGCGCCGGAACCCCAGACGGTGGGGTTCCAGGCCATGCCGCCGCCCAGGAGGAAGCCGCTCGCCTTCACCTGCGGGCAATGGCCGGTGGGAAAGGCGAGGCCCAGGGGATTGAGCGCCTTCTGGACGTCGCGGTTGCTGATGATGGGCTGGATGACGGCCCGGCGGGCGGCCGCATCGATGGAGATCACCTTCGTGAAGCTCCCCATGTCGATCAGCAGGCCGCCGTTCCGCAGGGAGGGCTGGCACCAATTGTGGCCGCCGCCGCGCACCGCCACCTTCAGCCCGTTGGCGCGGGCGAACCGGACGGCGGCGATGATGTCGTCCTCGTCCGCCGCCCCCACGATGGCCAGTGGGGCGCGCGCGGGCACCAGACGGTTCCAGAGCGGGCCGTGGAGCGCCTGCGCGAAGCCCTCCTCTCCGGCCGCGTGGACCGGGCCCTTGCATGCGCTCTTCAAGGTCTCGATGGTCATGTCCCGGCCCATTCCGTGCGAGGCAGCATCGAAGCCGGCGCGGAGCGCGGCTCCCTCGCAACCCACTAGCAGAGCGGCGGGACGGGCGCCTATTCCCTCAATTGGGGGATAAAGCGCCCGGCATGGCGGCGGCGATGCTTGACCCCCCTGGATTTGTCGCCCAGCTTCACCGCTGAAGCCGAAGCTGGCGCGGGCGGCCCTTGGAAGCGGGCGCCACGGGCCGCATCGCAAGCGCGGGCCGCCGATGACCGAGACCCACTTCCCTTCCTCCGCCGCGCTGGCCGAAGAGGATGTGCGCGACATCGTCCGGCTCATGGGCGACGTGATCGCGGCGCGCGGCGACTTCTCCAGCGCGAAGCGGCACTTGGTGGAGGGTATCTGCCATCTGGTGAAGGCGGACGCCTGGACCTGGAGCCTCGGCTGCGTGGTGGAGCCCGGCGAGCAGCCGGTCTATCTGGGCATGGCCCATGGCGGCTTCGACGAGGCGCGCTACAACCGCCTGATCCTCGCGGCCTCCCATCCCGACATGGCCTGGACCTCCCGCAAGCTGCTGGGCGAGATGCGGGAGCGGGCCGCGCACGTCACCCGCGCGCGCCAGCAGATCGTGGACGAGGCGACGTTCGTCGGCTCCGGCGTGAACGCCTATCTGTGCGACGCGGACATCGGCCCCTTCATCTTCTCGCTCCGGCCCATCGATGCCCGCGCGGTGAGCACCATCTGCATCTTCCGCCGCAGGGACGAACCGGCCTTCTCGGAGCGGGAATCGCGCATCGCGCACATCCTGCTCAGCGAGCTGCCCTGGCTCCACGAACAGGGCTGGCCCACGGACAGGGGCGTGACGGTGCCGCGCCTCTCCCCCCGGCTGCGCCTTGTGCTGAACCTTCTGTTGGATGGACGCACCCGGAAGGAAATGGCCAAGAGCCTGTCCCTCTCCGAATACACCGTCGCCCAGTACCAGAGGGCGATCTACAGCCATTTCGGCGTCAATTCCCACACCACGCTGCTGCGGCGCTTCCAGATGGGCGACGGCGGGGACCGCTAGCGTCGTCGGCACTGCGACCTATCCCCCAAATGAGGGAATAGGCGATAGCGGCGCCGGTCTGCTACCTCCTGTCACAAGACGCGAAGATGCGTCCGTGGGCCGCGTTCCGGCGCGGAGCCGGACGGCGCCCGCGAGCGTTATCCCAACGCGCTGCGCAGTCGCGGCACACCCCGCCCCCTGCCGTCCGGCCTTGACCATCTCATCGCAAAAACGGGAAGACGCCCCATGACTCAGATCGGCATCCGCGGTTCCTTTTTCGATTTCGTGGACGACCCGTGGAAGCATGTGGGGCGCGAGCAGGATGCGGCGCGCTTTCATGCGGACGGGCTGCTGGTGGTGGAGGACGGGATCATCACCGATTTCGGCCCCCATGCGGAGGTGGCGCCGCGCCATGCCGGGCTGGAGATCACCCACCTGAAGGGGCGCATCATCACCCCCGGCTACATTGACGGCCACATCCACCTGCCCCAGACCCGGGTGCTCGGCGCCTATGGCGAGCAATTGCTGCCCTGGCTCCAGAAATGGGTGTTCCCGGAAGAGGTGAAGTACAAGGACCCCACCTACGCGAAGGAAGGCGTGAAGCGCTTCTTCGACACGTTGCTGGCGTCCGGCACCACCACCTGCCAGGCCTTCACCACCACCTTCAAGAGCGCCACCGAGGAAGTGTTCGACGAGGCGGGCCGCCGCAACATGCGTGTCATCGCCGGCCTCACCGGCATCGACCGCAACGCGCCCGACTATTACGTGGACACGGCCGACAATTTCTATCGCGACAGCGTGGAGCTGATCGAGCGCTACCACCGCCAGGGCCGCAACCTCTATGCCATCACCCCCCGCTTCGCCATGGGCTCCTCCAAGGAGCTGATGGAGCGCTGCGAGCAGCTGAAGACGCAGTATCCCGACTGCTGGGTGAACACCCACATCTCGGAGAACCCGGCCGAGATCCGCACCCTCCTGGGCCTGCATCCGGACTGCAAGGACTATCTCGGGGTCTATGAGAAATACGGCCTCGTGGGCCCGAAATTCTCCGGCGGCCACGGGGTGTGGCTGTCCAATGACGAGTTCGACCGCATGTCGAAGAAGGGCGCGGCGGTGGTGTTCTGCCCGTGCTCCAACCTGTTCCTGGGCTCGGGCCTGTTCCGGATCGGGCGCGCCACGGACCCGCGCTCGCGGGTGCGCATGTCGTTCGGCACGGACATGGGCG
>JACESF010000029.1 GCA_013911975.1 Hyphomicrobiales bacterium
GCGCTTCGACAAGCTCGCCAGGAACTTCCTAGCCGCCGTCCTGCTCGTCTCAACACGCCTATGGATCAGAGCTTATGAGTCTACGACCTAGAGCGCTTCATTGTTTGGTGGATTCGTGCGGGCCTGTGGTTGCCGGAGCATCGGTCCTCCCTCTCCCATCCAAACTCGGCTGTTGCCGCGTTGGGTTCGATAATGTGCCGAATTCGGATGTTTCCGACTTCGGTGCGGGAGAGGGTTGGGGTGAGGGGCCGCACGATCGTCGGACTGGGCGCGCCAAGCGGTGCCCAACCCCTCACCCGCCTCGCTGTCGCTCGGCACCCTCTCCCGCAAGGGGAGAGCGACTGTGTTTGAGGTCAAGCGGTTTGCCATGGCCTTTGGTCTCGGAGGATTGCGTTGAGGATGGTCAGGAGCTTTCGTGCGACGGCGACGAGGGCGACCATTTTGGGCTCTCCGGCGCTGATCAGGCGCTGGTGGAAGAGCTTGAGCGCGGGATTGAACCGGGCCGCAGCCATGGCGGCGATGTAGAGGCAGGCGCGCACGGAGCTTCGTCCTCCGCCGATGAAGCTGCGTCCCCGCCACTGGCCGGACTGCCGGGTCCAGGGGGCAAGGCCCGCCAGCGCCGCCACCTGGCGGCGGTCAAGCCGGCCCAGTTCCGGCAGTTCGGCGATCAGCGTGCGGGACAGGACCGGCCCCACGCCCGGCACGCTGCGCAGCAAGTCCTCCTTCTCCCGCCAGGCCGGCGAGCCGCGCATCGTGTCGGAGATCGCCCCGTCGATCTCCGACAACTCCTTCTCCAGGGCCGCGATCAGGCGATGGAGCGACTTCTTCAGCCGTGCCTGGGTGGCACGCCGCTCGCGCTGGCGCTCGGCCACCAGCATCTGGATGATCTGGCGCCGGCGGGTCACGAGGTCCGCCAGGGCCACGGTGTCCGCGTCCGGCAGCGGACGGGGCTCCGGTCGCGTGGCCTCCAGGAAGCGGGCGATCACCGCCGCGTCGATGGGGTCGGTCTTGGCGCGCCGGCCCAGCGCCTGGGCGAAGGCGCGCACCTGGGCCGGATTGACCACCACCACCGCCAGTCCCGCACCTGCCAGGGCCGCGGCCACAATCGTCTCAAAACCTCCGGTTGCCTCCACGCCGACCAGCGCCACCGGCTCGTCCGACAGACGCGCCACCAGCGCCGCAAGGCCTTCCCCGTCCCGCGCCACGGCGAACGACACCGCGCCGGGAAGTACGTGGACATCTAGGCGGTCCTTGGAAACGTCGATCCACACAACGGTGGCGTCCATCTGCACCCCTCCTTGCCTAAACGGGCTCGCAACGCGGCCCCGGCGACTGTTCGGGTTCGATGGAACGGCGGGCACGGACCCTGGCTCTCCCACGGGCTCTGACGCCCTGAGGGATGACGGTCTCGTACCCGCCACCGCGGAGGAAACGCTACAACCCAACGGCGGTGACGGAAACTTACAAGGGCTGGGAGGGGGAAGCCGGAATCGATCGCCATTCACGCCGGGGATGCGTGCGCCAGTGCGAATCAACACCCAGATCGATGGGTGGAGTCGAACCCCTCAGGGCCGTCATGCCCGGGCTTGTCCCGGGCATCCACGCCTGCGGGTCGAGCGTGGATCCAGCGGAACCCCGTGGATGGCCGGGACAAGCCCGGCCATGACGCGGCAAGAGGGTGCGCGAACGCGGGATGAGCTCTGGCGCAGAGGGAAAAGCCAGCAGGAGACCGGAACGGATCGCCATTCGCCCGAGATGCGTGCGCTATCGCGGATCAACACTCAGATCGACGGATGGAGTCCAGCCCCTCGGGGCCGTCATGCCCGGGCTTATCCCGGGCATCCACGCCTGCGGGTCAAGCGTGGACCCGGCCGAACCCGGTGGATGGCCGGGACGAGCCCGGCCATGACGCGGCAAGAGATTGAGTGAACGCGGGAAGGGCTCTGGCACAGAGGGGGAAGCCAGGAGGAGACCGGAACCGATCGCCATTCACGCCGGGGATGCGTGCACTCCGGTGAATCAGCACTCAGATCGATGGATGGAGTCCAGCCCCTCAAGCCCGGCCATGACGCGGCAAGAGGGTGCGCGAACGCGGGAAGGGTTCTGGCACAGAGAGGAAAGCCGGCAGGCGGCAGGAGCCGATCGCCATTCGCCCCGGTATGCGTGCGCCAGGGCGGATCAACAGTCAGATCGATGGATGGAGTCGAACCCCTCGGGGCCGTCATGCCCGGGCTTGTCCCGGGCATCCACCCCTGCGGGTCGAGCGTGGACCCGGCCGAACCCCGCGTCATGGCCGGGACACGCCCGGCCATGACGCGGCAGTGAACGCGGGAAGGGCTCTGGCACAGAGGGGAAAGCCGGCAGGCGGCAGGAGCCGATCGCCATTCGCCCCGGTATGCGTGCGCTCGGGCGGGTCAACAGTCAGATCGATGGATGGAGTCCAGCCCCTCAGGGCCGTCATGCCCGGGCTTGTCCCGGGCATCCACGCCTGCGGGTCAAGCGTGGACCCGGACGAACCCCGTGGATGGCCGGGACAAGCCCGGCCATGACGCGGCAAGAGGATTTCCGAAGACGCGGAGAGAACCCGCCGTTGGCGAAGGTCGCCCCGTCCCGACGGCACGCTCCCGCCTTGGGCGCCTCAGGTGTGGATCACCCGCCCGTACGCGTCCAGCACGCTCTCGTGCATCATCTCGGACAAGGTCGGGTGCGGGAACACGGCGTGGATCAGCTCCTCCTCCGTGGTCTCCAGATTCATGGCGATGACGAAGCCCTGGATCAGCTCGGTGACTTCCGCCCCCACCATGTGGGCGCCCAGGAGTTGGCCGGTCTTCTTGTCGAAGATGGTCTTCACGAGGCCGTCCGGCTCGCCGAGCGCGATGGCCTTGCCGTTGCCCACGAACGGGAAGCGGCCGACGCGGACCTCGTAGCCCTGCTCCTTCGCCTTCTTCTCGGTGAGGCCCACCGAGGCGATCTGCGGGGTGCAATAGGTGCAGCCGGGGATCTTGTTCTTGTCCATGGCGTGGGTGTGGAGGCCCTTGATGGTCTCCACGCAGATCACGCCCTCATGCTCGGCCTTGTGGGCGAGCATGGGCGGGCCGGCCACGTCGCCGATGGCCCACACGCCGGGCACATTGGTGCGCCCGAGGCCGTCGGTGACGATGATGCCGCGCTCGATCTTGACGCCCAGCGCCTCCAGCCCGAGCCCGTCCACATTGCCCACCACGCCCACGGCGGAGATCATCCGGTCGGCCGTGATGTCGTGCTTCACGCCCTTGGAATCCTCCACATGGGCCGTGATGCTGTCCGCATGCTTGGTGACGCCCGTCACCTTGGCGCCGGACAGGATCTTCATGCCCTGCTTCTCGAAGCGCTTGCGGGCGAGCGCGGCGATCTCCTCGTCCTCCACGGGCAGGATCTGCGGGAGCACCTCCACCACGGTCACGTCCGCGCCCATGGTGCGGTAGAAGGAGGCGAACTCGATGCCGATGGCGCCCGAGCCCATCACCACCAGGGACTTGGGCATGGTTTCGGGCACCATGGCCTCGAAATAGGTCCAGATGAGCTTCTTGTCCGGCTCCAGGCCCGGCAGCGCGCGTGGGCGGGCGCCGGTGGCGACGATGATGTTCTTGGAGGTGTAGTCCCCCCCGCCCAGCGCGCCCTTGGGCGCGTTCTCGGCGGCGGCCACGCTGACCTTGCCGGGCGCGGTGAGCTTGGCCGTGCCCCAGATCACGTCCACCTTGTTCTTCTTCAGCAGGAAGCCGACGCCGGTATTGAGCTGGGCCGAGACGCCGCGTGAGCGCTTCACCACCGCCGCCGCGTCGAAGCCGACGCCGGTGGCCGAGAGGCCGTAATCCTTGGCGTGCTGCATGTAGTGGTAGATCTCGGCGGAGCGGAGCAGCGCCTTGGTGGGGATGCAGCCCCAGTTGAGGCAGATGCCGCCGAGATGCGACTTCTCCACCACGGCGGTCTTGAGGCCGAGCTGCGCGGCGCGGATGGCCGCCACGTAGCCGCCGGGCCCGCCGCCGATCACGATCACATCATAAGAGGCATCAGCCATGGGTCGTCTCCTCCCCGCGCGTCCCGAGCGGCGGGGTGTGGGGGTCGAAGGATGTCCTGCCGACCACCACGGACGCACCTGACGGGCGCGCGGCGGATGCCCCGGCCGGCGGCGTTCGGGCGCCGCCGACCGTCGGCCTTCAGCGGGACAGAAGCGCGAACAGCTCGTCCTTCAGCCGGACGCGCTCCTTGCGCTTGGCTTCCAGGTCCAGGTCGTCCATGGGGGCGAGATTGGTTTCCGCCTTGTGGACCACCTCGTTGACGGCGTCATACTCGGCGGCGAGGCGCGCGAAATGCGCATCGCTCTGCCGCAGTTCGTGGATCTTCCCCGCGAAGTCGGGGAAGTCGGCGGCGAGCTGGTGGGGGGTATGGCTCATGGGCTGGCCTCGCTCATTGTCGTTGGCGTTGGGCGGCGAACCGCCGCCTCGCCCCTCACCTACACCCCACATGTGACGGCAGATTTGATCTGCCGCAGCCCCGGCCGCCGTCCGGCCCTCACACCAGCATGGAGAAGGGGTTCTCCACATAGGCCTTGAAGGCAGTGAGAAGCTCGGCGCCCAGCGCGCCGTCCATCACCCGGTGGTCGCAGGTGATGGTGGCGGTCATCTGGGTGACGACCTTGATCTCGCCGCCGCGCACCACCGCCCGCTGCTCCGACGCGCCGATGGCGATGATGGAGGACTGGGGGGCGTTGATGATGGCGACGAAGTCGCGGATGCCCATCATGCCGAGATTGGAGATGGACGTGCTGCCGCCGGAATATTCGTCCGGCTTCAGCTTCTTGGTGCGGGCGCGGGCGGCGAGGTCGCGCATCTCGGCCGAGATGGCGGAGATGGTCTTCTGCTCGGCCTTCTTCACGATGGGCGCATAGAGCCCGCCGTCGATGGCCACCGCCACGCCGATGTCCGAATGCTTCATGCGCAGGATGCGGTCCTCGGCCCACACCGCGTTGGCGGCGGGCACCTTCTGGAGCGCCAGCGCCATGGCCTTGATGATGAAGTCGTTCACCGAGACGCGGAAGCCGGGCTTGCCGTCCTTGTCCTTGGGCGCGGCGGCGTTCACCGTCTCGCGCAGCTTCATCAGTTCGTCCAGGTCGCAATCCACCGAGAGGTAGAAGGTGGGCGTGACCTGCTCGCTCTCCACGAGGCGGCGCGCGATGGTCTTGCGCATGCCGTCGAGCTGCACTTCCTCGTAGCTGCCGGGCTCGTAGAGCGCCTTGACCTGATCGGCGCCGGGCGCGGTGGCGACCGCCGCCTTGGGCGCGGAAGCGGGGGCCGCAGCGGCGGCAGCCGCAGGCGCCGCGGCGGCGGCGGCCGCCGGCTTCGCACCGGGCTGGGCGCCATCCACGTCGCGGGCGACGATGCGGCCGTGCGGACCGGAGCCGGACAGGGCGGCGAGATCGACGCCCTTCTCCTTGGCGATGCGGCGGGCGAGCGGCGAGGCGAAGACCCGGCCGCCCTGCCCGTTCGCCGCAGGGGCGGCGGGGACGGGGGCAGGAGCCGGCGCGGCCACGGGAGCGGGCGCAGCGGCGGCGGGAGCCGGAGCGGCAGGCACGGGAGCAGGCGCGGCAGCGGCGGGCGCGGCGGCAGGCTTGCCGCCGGCACCGGCGGCGGCGGCCTTCACGTCCTCGCCCTCAGCGGCCAGCACCGCGATGAGCTGGTTCACCGGCACGTCGGAGGTGCCTTCCGGCACCACGATCTTGGCCAGCACGCCTTCGTCCACGGCCTCCACTTCCATGGTGGCCTTGTCGGTCTCGATCTCGGCGATCACATCGCCGGACTTGACGCTGTCGCCTTCCTTCTTGAGCCACTTGGCGAGGTTGCCCTTCTCCATGGTGGGAGAGAGGGCGGGCATCAGGATCTCGATGGGCATGGGTCTCGTCCCTCAGCGATAGGTCACGGCCTTGACCGCCTCGATCACCTCGGCGACCGACGGCAGGGCGAGCTTCTCAAGATTGGCGGCGTAGGGCATGGGCACGTCCTTGCCGGTCACGCGCAGCACCGGGGCGTCCAGATAGTCGAACGCCTTCGCCATGAGCTGGGCGGCGATCTCGGCGCCGACGCCCGACTGGGGCCAGCCCTCCTCCACCGTCACGCAGCGGCCGGTCTTCTTCACGCTTTCCACGATGGCGGGCACGTCCATGGGGCGGATGGTGCGCAGGTCGATGACCTCCGCCTCGATGCCCTGCTTGGCCAGTTCCTCGGCCGCCTTCAGCGCGTAGGTCATGCCGATGGACCAGGAGACCAGCGTCACGTCCTTGCCGGAGCGGGCAATGCGCGCCTTGCCGATGGGCAGCACGTAATCGTCCAGCTTCGGCACCTCGAAGGAGTGGCCGTAGAGGATCTCGTTCTCCAGGAAGATGACCGGGTTCGGGTCGCGGATCGCCGCCTTCAGCAGGCCCTTGGCATCGGCCGCGCTATAGGGCGCCACCACCTTCAGGCCGGGGATCTGGCTGTACCAGGCGGCATAGTCCTGGCTGTGCTGCGCGCCGACGCGGGCGGCGGCGCCGTTGGGGCCGCGGAACACGATGGAGCATCCCACCTGGCCGCCGGACATGTAATGCGTCTTCGCCGCCGAATTGATGATCTGGTCGATGGCCTGCATGGCGAAGTTGAAGGTCATGAACTCCACGATGGGCTTCAGGCCCGCCATGGCGGCGCCCACGCCCAGGCCCGCGAAGCCGTGCTCGGTGATGGGCGTGTCCACCACGCGCTTGGGGCCGAACTCCTGGAGCAGCCCCTGGGTGATCTTGTAGGCGCCCTGATACTCGGCCACTTCCTCGCCCATGACGAAGACGTCGCCGTCGCGGCGCATCTCTTCCGCCATGGCGTCGCGCAGGGCCTCGCGCACGGTCATGGTGACGAACTCGGTGCCGGGCGGCACGTCCGGGTCCGGCTGGACGGACACGGTGGGCGGCGCCGCGACGGCGGAGGGGGCGGGCGCCTGCGGCGCGGCGGGAGCCGGAGCGGCCGGCGGCGCGCTCTCGGCGGCCTTCTGCTGGGGCGCGGGCGCGGCGTTGGCGTCCTCACCCTCGGCCACGATCACGGCGATGGGCGTGTTCACGGCCACGTCCTGCGTGCCCTCGGGCACCAGGATCTTGCCGAGGATGCCCTCGTCCACGGCCTCCACTTCCATGGTGGCCTTGTCGGTCTCGATCTCGGCGATCACGTCGCCGGATTTCACCGTGTCGCCTTCCTTCTTCACCCACTTGGCAAGGTTGCCCTTCTCCATGGTGGGCGAAAGGGCCGGCATGAGAATGTCGATGGGCATGGCTGTCAGCTCTGGCTCGGCGCCGTGAAGGCCGCTGACGCGGCCTTTCCGGGGCGCTCATGTGTGAGATTGGTGTAGGCGGAGGCCGCGGCGACCGCGACCATGACAGAGGCGATGACGGCGATCTGGGCCTTGCCCGCGCGCCGCCCATGGGGATTGGCCGGATCCTGCCGGCCGCGCGCGGCGAATGGCCAGACCACGAGGAAGAGACGGCGCAGGAGGCTCACCTCGCCGGCGCCCTCCTCTGCCCGCGTGCCCTCGTAGACGGCCACGCCCCAGCTCCCCACGAAGGTCGCGAGGGAGACGAAGACGAGGAGGAGGCTGATGATGGCCATGGGGTCGCCCGATCGGGATGCCCTGGAAGCCGCCGCGCCTAGCGCAGCACGTCCGTGTAGAGCTCGGACGCGTCCGGCTCGGGATCGTGGCTCGCGAAGTCGGCCGCCTCGTTGACGATGTCGCGGATTTCCGCGTCGATCTTCTTGAGCTCGTCCTCGGTGGCGAACTTGCCCTCCAGCAGGCGCGCGCGCACCTGCTCGATGGGATCGTGCTCGGTCCGCATCTTCTGCACCTCCTCCTTCGACCGGTACTTGGCCGGATCGGACATGGAGTGGCCGCGATAGCGGTAGGTCTGCATTTCCAGGATGTAGGGGCCCTTGCCGGACCGGGCGAATTCCAGCGCCCGCTCGCCGGCCGCCTTCACCGCGCGCACGTCCATCCCGTCCACCTGCTCGCCGGGGATGTTGAAGGAGGTGCCGCGCTTGGAGAAGTCCGTCTGCGCCGAGGCGCGGGTGACGGCGGTGCCCATGGCGTACTTGTTGTTCTCGATCACGTACACGACGGGCAGCTTCCACAGCTCCGCCATGTTGAAGCTTTCATAGACCTGGCCCTGGTTGGCCGCGCCGTCGCCGAAATAGGTGACGGAGACCGCGCCGTTGTCGCGGTAATGGTTCGCGAAGCCGAGGCCGGTGCCCAGCGAGACCTGCGCGCCCACGATGCCGTGGCCGCCGAAGAACTGCTTCTCGATGCTGAACATGTGCATCGAGCCGCCCTTGCCCTTGGAATAGCCGCCGCGCCGGCCGGTCAACTCGGCCATGACGCCCTTCGCCTCCATGCCCGTGGAGAGCATGTGGCCGTGGTCGCGGTAGCCGGTGATCACCTGGTCGCCCGGCTTCATGGCCATCTGCATGCCCACCACCACGGCCTCCTGGCCGATATAGAGGTGGCAGAAGCCGCCGATGAGGCCCATGCCGTACATCTGGCCCGCCTTCTCCTCGAAGCGGCGGATCAGCAGCATCTCGCGATAGGCGGCGAGTTCCTGGTCCTTGGAGAAGGTGGGTACCTCTCCGGGCACCGCGTCCTTGGGGGCTGCGGTCTTGGCGGCGGATCGTCTGGTAGCCATCGTCGTCCTCAGGATAACGCTCGAACCTTGGACCAAAGCTCTAGCGCACCTGAAACGCGCCTCAAAGCGCGAAATGCGCTCTGCTGCACCGCAACATGTTGTAAATGCTTGATTTTGCTGGAATGAACTTTGTTTCAGTTCATACACACCATGAACTCAATATGAGTTCATCTGCTCTGTTTTAGCAGCACGATGTCCTTCTGGTGGACGAAGTCGAGCTGCCGGCGGCCCTGCTCGTCGAGCAGGTCCGGGTCCAGCCGCTGGGCATTGAGGAGCGACACCTTGTGCTCCAGCGCGACCCGCGTCGCCTTCAGCTTGCCGAGTTCCGCCTCGAGCTGCGCGGCGTCCTGGGCATAGGAGCGCTTGGCCACGAGGCCATGGTTCCCGCTGTAGCCGTGATAGGCGAAATAGCCGATCGCGCCGCCGGCGACCGCGTAGAGCACGACGGCGGTGAGGATGGAGCGAAGGCGCGATCGGGTCTGCATGGATCCTTGCTTACATCGCGCACGGTTGCCAGCCGGTTAAGCGCCGGCCGATACGACCTTGCATCGACGCAAAAGAGGTTTGCGGTCTCTCCGATCGCAATTTGCGCCGACGCATGAGACACAGAGCCATCGATTTCTGATGCCCGCACCGCCGGGCATTCCAGGGCAAGGCCGAGAAGGAGCCGCACCATGAGCAAGCCTGTTGTCGCCATCGTCTATCATTCGGGCTACGGCCACACGAAGGTCCAGGCGGAAGCCGTCCTCTCGGGCGTCGCCGAGGTGGAAGGCGTCGAGGGCAAGCTGATCTCGGTGGACGAGGTGGATTCCCATTGGGAGACGCTGGACGGCGCCGAGGCCATCATCTTCGGCGCGCCCATCTATATGGGCAACGTTTCCGCCGCCTTCTCCGGCTTTGCCGAGAAAAGCTCCAAGCGCTGGATGACCATGAGCTGGAAGGACAAGCTGGCCGCCGGCTTCGTCAATTCGGGCGCGCAGAACGGCGACAAGCTCCAGGGCCTGCACGCCATGTTCAACCTGTCCCAGCAGCACGGCATGGTGTGGGTCGGCCTCGGCCTGCATCCGGGCAACAACAATTCCAACGGCTCGATTGAAGACCTGAACCGCCTCGGCGGCTTCGGCGGCGCGTTCGCGCAGTCGAACATCGACCAGGGCGCCGACGTGGTCCCCCCGGCCACCGACCGGCGCACCGCCGCCCATCTCGGCCGCCGCGTGGCCAAGACCACCCTGCGCTGGGTGCGCGGCAAGGCGTGAGGCACCGCGCGTCCGCTCCCAGAGGGGCGGGCGCGCCGTCTCGCGGTGATTGTCTCGCCTGCGGCGCCTACGCGCGTCCCGCCGGCCCCCTCCCAACCCTCCCCCGCAAGCGGGAGAGGGCTTTCCCTTGCGTGCACCGCGAAGCTCCCTCTCCCGCTTGCGGGGGAGGGGTGGGGAGGGGGAAAGCGGACGAAGACAGACGATCCGCGAAGGCGCAGGAGGCAGGCGCAGCAGGCGCGCCTCGCTCGTCCCCCGTCACACCTTGCGCACGCGCCCCGCGCCGAAGCGGCGCTTCACCAGCGCCACGCGTTCGGGAAGGATGCGCAGCACCACATGGAGCGCGCCCTCGCTGTCGGGCCGCCGCTCCAGCACTTCCCCGTGCCGGTAGAGCCAGCCGATGCCCTCGCCGTCCTCCGTGGGCACGGTGACGTGCAGGGTGGTCCGCCCCGCCGTGATGCGGCGCTCCACCACCGAGAGAAGGTCCGCCGTCCCCTCCCCCGTGAGCGCCGAGACCAGGACCGGGCGTTCGCCCAGCGGCACGCGCTCGGCGGAATTGACGAGGCCCTGGCGCTCCTCCTCGGAGAGGCGGTCGATCTTGTTCCAGACCTCCACCATGCGCCCGCCCTCTTCCACGTCGATGCCGAGGTCGGCGAGCACGTCGCGCACGTCCTGCGCCTGCGCCTCCGTGTCGGGATGGGACATGTCCCGCACATGCAGGATCACGTCCGCCTCGATCACCTCTTCCAGGGTGGCGCGGAAGGCCGCCACGAGCTGGGTGGGAAGCTCGGAGATGAAGCCCACCGTGTCTGACAGGATGATCCGCGTGCCGTGCGGCAGGTCCACGCTGCGCAGCGTGGGGTCCAGCGTCGCGAACAGCAGGTCCTGCGCGGTCACGTCCGCCCGGGTCAGGCGATTGAATAAGGTAGACTTTCCGGCATTGGTGTAGCCCACCAGGGCCACCACCGGATATGGCACGCGCTTGCGGCTGGTGCGGTGGAGGGCGCGGGTGCGCTTCACCTGCTCCAGGTCACGCTCGATGCGCACGATCCGCTCGCCGATGATGCGGCGGTCCGCCTCGATCTGCGTCTCGCCGGGGCCGCCCAGGAAGCCGAAGCCGCCGCGCTGGCGCTCCAGATGGGTCCAGGAGCGCACGAGGCGGGAGCGCTGGTAGGTGAGGTGCGCCAGCTCCACCTGGAGCGCGCCTTCCTTGGTGCGGGCGCGCTGGCCGAAAATCTCCAGGATCAGCGCGGTCCGGTCTACCACCTTGGTGGCCCACGCCTTTTCCAGGTTGCGCTGCTGCACGGGCGAGAGCGCGGCATCCACGAAGACGAGGCCGATCTCCTCCGCCTTCACGATGTCGGCGATCTCCTCCACCTTGCCCGCGCCCAGATAGGTGGCGGGCTTGATGTCCGGCAGGCCCACCAACGCGCGGTGGACCACCTCAAGCTCGATGGCGAGCGCAAGCCCCGCCGCCTCGTCGAGGCGTGCCTCGGGCGAGCGGCGTTCCTCGGCCCCACGGGCCGAGCGCTTGGTGAAATAGGGTGTGATGACCGCACAGCGTGTGGGCGGGGCGCGGCGATCGACGCCGCCTTTCATCCCCTGCCCGGAAGCGCTGCGCGACGCGGGGTCGACGCTCTTGCGCTCCACGCGACGCTACGCCTTCTCCGCCTCGTCGGTCGGATCGAACAGCTGCACGGGATGGCCCGGCATGATGGTCGAGATGGCGTGCTTGTAGACGAGCTGGGAATGACCGTCCCGGCGCAGCAGCACGCAGAAATTGTCGAACCAGGTCACGACGCCTTGGAGCTTGACCCCGTTCACAAGAAAGATGGTGAGGGGAGTTTTTGCCTTGCGTACGTGGTTCAGGAACGTGTCCTGAAGATTTTGTGTGCGTTCCGCCGCCATTTTCGTATCCATTGTTTCGGCGCTGCCCCACCCTTCCCCAAACGTTGCAACGTCGGAGGGGCGGGAATTAATGACTTAAAATGGCACAGCCCGCGCGATAGGCAAGGATATTTTGCTGCGCAGCATTTTGCGCTGCGATGCGTCAGACATCCGCTTCCGCAAAATCGTGGAACCGCGCGCGAAGCCCCAGCGCCACAGGGCCGGGACGCCCTTCGCCCACCTTCTGTCCGTCAATGGCGACCACCGGAAGAACGATTCCCGAAGCCGACGAAATGAACGCTTCCCGGGCCTCCAGCGCCTCGGCACGGGTGAAAGCGCGCTCCTCTACACGCAACCCCTCGCCCTGGGCCACCTCGAACAGCACGGTGCGGGTGATTCCCCGCAGGATTCCCGCCTCCGCGGGACGGGTCACGAGCGCGCCGTCGGCGGTGACGATCCAGGCATTGGTGGAGGCGCCCTCCGTCACCCGGCCGTCCGCGTCGATGAACCAGGCCTCGAAGGCGCCCGCCTCGCGCGCCTGCTGCTTGGCGAGCACGTTGGGCAGCAGGCCCACCGTCTTGATGTCCACCCGCTCCCAGCGATTGTCTGGGACGGTGATGACCTTCACGCCCGCCTTGGCCTTGGCGGCGCCCGCCGCCGGATCGCTGGCGCGGGCGGTCACGATGACCGAGGGCGGCGTGTCGGCGGCGGGGAAGCCGTGGTCCCGGCGGGCGATGCCGCGCGTGACCTGGAGATAGACGAGCCCGGTGCGCACGCGGTTGCGGCGCACCGTCTCCTTCATCACCACCAGCAGCGCGGCGCGGGGCATGGGCGAAGCGATGCGCAATTCGCCGAGGGAGCGGTCGAGCCGGTCCAGGTGGCGCCGGGCGTCCACAAGCCGGCCGGCACGGACCTCGCACACCTCATAGACGCCATCGGAGAACTGGAAGCCCCGGTCCTCGATATGGATTCCCGCATCGGCATGGGGAAGGTAGCGGCCGTTCACATAGGCGATGCGCGACATGGACCTCGGTGACCTCAGGTGCGCCAGAAGGCGAGATGGATGAGGACGAACGCCCCCACGGTCTCGATCCGCCCGGCGATCATGGCGAAGGCGGCGCCCGCCATGGACACCGCCGGAAGGCTCGCGATGGGCGGCCAGCCCTGCCCGGAGGCATCATAGAGCGGGCCGGCATTGGTGATGGCGGCCACCGCGCCCACAAGCGCCGCCTCGAAGCTGGGCGCGCCGAAGCCGAGCGCGACGATGACCGCGGCCAGGGTGGCGAACAGGGCCACCGTGCCCACCCAGACCCCGCGCATGGCCGAGCCGATGCCGCCCTCCCCGGTGCGGGAGGGCTGGACGATGTTGGGCGAGATGAGGCGGGCGAGATCGCCCCGCGCGCGCAGCAGCATGGCGCGCACCCGCAGGATCTTCAGGCCGCCCGCCACGGACAGCGCCCCGCCCCCCACCAGCGTCACCATCAGGAGCAGCCCTGTCGGAAGATGCTGGAACGTGTCGGATGCCGCCGGAACGCCCGAGGTGGAGATGAGGGAGGCGGCGGTGAACAGGCCCTCGCCGATGGATTCGACCACGTCCTCCCCCGGCGTCACACGGAACAGCAGCACCGCGAACAGCAGGCCCAGCACCAGCCAATAGCCCAGCAGGATGAGGCTTTCCGGCTGCTCCGGCGCCGCATGGATGCGGCGGCTCACCAGCGCCCGGTGCCAGCGCACGCTGGTGGCGGCCCAGAGCAGGAACGGGATGAACACCCAGCGCGCCGCGCCTCCGGCCTCCAGCACGGCCTTCGCCTCGGGCGGGATATGGGCCCCGGAGGAGGTGGCCGCGCTGGCGAGGCAGAAGGCGGCATAGGGCTCAGCGCCCGTGAACAGCAGCGCCAGGAAGGCGAGGCCGAACGCCCCGGCATAGACCGGCGCCACGTCCTTCAGCACGCCCGCCGTATCCACCGCGTCGCGCTCGTCCAGCCGGTGCACCGCGCGGTCCGGCAGGCCCGCAATGCCTGCGGGGGCGAGAATGGCGACGCCGGACACCAGAGTCAGCAGCCCGCCGCTCCATTGCAGCAGCGCGAACCAGACGAACAGGCTGCGCGGGCCGGTGGGTACCTGCGTGAAGCCGGTGGTGGTGAAGGCCGACAGCGCCTCGAACCATGCGGCGTGAAGCTCCATCCCGGCGGCGACGGCGATGACGGGCGCCGCCACGGCGGGAACCAGCACCCACAGCGCCGCCAGGGCGGTGAAGACCTGGAACCGGCGGATCCGCCCGGCGAGGCCCGCGCTGGCGAAATACATGGCCCCCGCCAGGAAGCCGCAGCCCAGCGTGGTGGCGAGGAAAGCGGGCGCGAGCCCCTCCCCCCAGCGGGCCGAGACGAGTGCGGGAACGAGGGCCGCCGCGCCCGTCCAGGCCAGCGCGAGCGCGAGGAGGCGGACGACCGAAGCCATGGGCGATCAGAAGAATTCGAGGCTGACGCGGAACAATTGCTCCACGCGCTTGATGCGCTCGGCGAGCGCGAAGAGCACCACGCGGTCCTGCGCCCGCACCACCGTGTCGCCGGTGGGCAGCAGCACCTCGCCATTGCGCACGATGGCGCCGATGCGCAGGCCCTCCATCACGTCGAGGTCGCGCAGCGGGCGCCCCACCAGCGGCGAGGTCTCCAGCGCCTCCGCCTCGATCACCTCGCCCGTCCCGTCCAGCAGGGCATGGACCCGGTGGATGCGGCCGCGCCGCACATGCTGGAGGATCTTCGAGACCGTGATCTGGCGCGGGTTCACATGGGCGTCGATGCCGAGCCCTTGCGCGAAGGCGGCATAGCCCTGCTCGTTCACCAGGGAGAGGATGCGCCGCGCGCCCAATTGCTTGGCCAGCAGGCAGGACAGGATGTTGATGCGGTCGTCATTGGTGAGCGACAGCATGGTGTCCGCGTCCGACACGCCCGCCTCGTCCAGGATGTCGCGGGCCAGCGCGTCGCCATGCAGCACGACGGTGCGCTGGAGCGTCTCGGCGATGGTCTGGGCCCGCTCGCGGGAGGTCTCGATGATCTTCACCTTCGCGGCGGCGTTCCGCTGCTCCAGCTCATGGGCCACGTAGGTGCCGATATTGCCGCCGCCGGCGATGACGATGCGCTGGCCGGGGATCTCGTCATGGCCGAAGATCGAAAGGGTGCGCTTCACCTGGTTGGCGGCCGCGACGAAATAGGCGACGTCGCCCACCTGGATATGGTCCGTGCTCTTGAGCACCACCGGCTTGCCCGCGCGCAGCACGGCGACCACCGTGGCGCGCAGGTCCGGGAAAAGCTGGGTCAGCTCGCGCAGCGGCGTGCCCACCACGGGACATTCCTCGCCGCACACCACGCCCGCCACCACCACCGCGCCGTCGGCGAAGGTCACGGTATCCACCGCGCCCGGCAGCGACAGGCGGCGCAGCACCGTCTCGCCCACTTCCACTTCGGGGGAGATGACCACGTCCACCGGCAGGTGGTCGCGCGAGAGCATCTCGCGCCATTCCGGCTGGAGATAGGTCTGGGCGCGGATGCGGGCCACCTTGGTGGGGACGTTGAACAGGGAATGGCCCACCTGGCAGGCCACCATGTTCACCTCGTCCGAGAGGGTGACGGCGATGAGCATGTCCGCCTGCTCGGCGCCCGCGCGGGCCAGCACGTCAGGATGAGACCCGTGTCCCACGACGCCGCGCACGTCCAACTGCTCGGTGGCGACCTGGATGCGCCGCGGATCCGCATCGACGATGGACACGTCGTTCTGCTCACCGGCGAGGCGTTCGGCGATGCCGAACCCCACCTGCCCCGCCCCGCAGATCACCACCTTCATGGATGATTCCCCTAGAGGGCGATCGACCCACCCCGACGCATTCTAGTGCATCGAGATGGGTCGTAAATCGCTCTCTATCAACGATTTAGAGGCCGATTCCCCAATCGGGCTGATTCAACCTGATTGGACCAGACTCTCTTCGGCCGCAGATTAGTTCACCGGCCGATCCCCTGGCAAACGCGCGCCGCCCTCAGCCGACCCCGAGGGCCTTGAGCTTGCGGTGCAGCGCGGAGCGTTCCATCCCCACGAATTCGGCCGTGCGCGAGATGTTGCCGCCGAAGCGGTTGATCTGGGCGGCGAGATATTCGCGCTCGAACACCTCGCGCGCCTCGCGCAGGGGCAGGCCCATGAGGTGCTCGCCGCCATTGCCGGTGGGCAGGTTCGGCACCAGCGCGCCCACATCCGGCGGCAGCATGGAGGCGGTGACGATGGCCTCCGGGTCGCCGCCCGCCAGGATCAGCACGCGCTCCACATTGTTGCGGAGCTGGCGGACATTGCCCGGCCAGTCGTGGGACTGGAGCACCGCCATGGCGTCGTCCGCGATGGCCCGGCGCGGCAGGCCGGTGGTCTGGCTGATCAGCTCGATGAAGAAGTCCACCAGTTCGGGGATGTCCTCCCGCCGCTCCGCCAAAGGGGGCACGCGGATCGGCACCACGGAGAGGCGGTGATAGAGGTCCTCGCGGAACCGCCCCTTGCCGATCTCTTCCTCCAGGTTGCGCCCGGTAGAGGAGATGATGCGCACGTCCACATTCACCTTCTCGGTGCCGCCGATGCGGGTGAAGGTCTGCTCCACCAGCACGCGCAGCACGCGGTTCTGGGTCTCGCGGGGCATGTCCGCGATCTCGTCCAGGAACAGGGTGCCCCCGTGCGCCTCTTCCAGCGCGCCCCGGCGCGGCTCGCGCCCCTCGCCCGGCTCCACGCCGAACAGTTCGTATTCCAGCCGCTCGGGCGTGATGGCCGCCGCGTTGATGACCACGAACGGCCCCTGGGCGCGGGCCGAGGAACCGTGGACCATGCGCGCCGTCAATTCCTTGCCGGAGCCGGACGGGCCGATGATGAGGATGCGCGAATTGGTGGGGCCGACCCGGTCCACGGTGGCGCGCAATTGCTGGATAGCGCTGGAGCGGCCCACCAGCTTGTGCGGCGTATGCTGCTTCAGCTCCTTCACCTCGCGGCGCAGGCGCAGGGTCTCCAGCGCGCGCTGGGCGATCAGCAGCAGGCGGTCGGCGTTGAACGGCTTCTCCACGAAGTCGTAGGCGCCGCGCTTGATGGCGGCCACCGCGGTCTCGATGTTGCCGTGGCCCGAGATCATCACCACCGGCACGTCCGGGTGCTCGGACTTGATGAGGTCCAGCAGTTCCAGGCCGTCGAGGCGGCTGCCTTCCAGCCAGATGTCCAGGAAGATCAAATTGGGCCGGCGCGCGGCGATGGCGGCGAGCGCGGTGTCCGCGTCGCGGGCCGTGCGCGCGCTGTAGCCCTCGTCCTCCAGGATGCCCGCGACGAGGTCGCGGATGTCGGCCTCGTCGTCGACGATGAGAATGTCGTGCGCCATGACGTCAGGCTCCCTGCGCGGCGTCGGCGGCGACGGGGCCGTCCGCGCGCAGCTTCAGGCGGATCCAGGCTCCGCGGCCGTCGGGAGAATCGTACAGCTCGATCCCTCCCCCATGCTCCTCCATGATCTTCCCCACGATGGCGAGGCCGAGGCCGGTGCCCTTCTCGCGGGTGGTCACATAGGGCTCCAGGAGCCGGGCACGGTTTTCCTGGGGAAGGCCAAGTCCGTTGTCGATCACGTCCACCACCAAATGGTCACCGGAGCGCTCCGCCCGGATGCGGATGAGCCCCTTGCCGCGTTGCTCCGCCGGCACGGCCTCGATGGCCTCGGCGGCATTCTTCAGGATGTTGGTCAAGGCTTGGGAAACGAGGCGGCGGTCGAACCGCGCCGGAAGGGAGGCGGGCATTTCCGCCTCGAACGTGACCTCAGGATGGCCGACCCGCATGAGAAAGACGCTTTGCCGCAGCGTCTCGGCGAGATCCTGGCTGTCCACCACCGGCTTGGGCATGCGGGCGAAGGAGGAGAACTCGTCCACCATGCGGCCGATGTCGCCCACCTGGCGGATGATGGTGTCCGTGCACTGGTCGAACACGTCCCGGTCCTGGGTGATGTGCTTGCCGTATTTGCGCTTGAGACGCTCGGCCGAAAGCTGGATGGGGGTCAGCGGGTTCTTGATCTCGTGGGCGATACGCCGCGCCACGTCCGCCCAGGCGGAGGTGCGCTGGGCCTGGATCAGCGCGGTGATGTCATCCAGCGTCACCACCCAGCCGTGCTCCGCCTCGCTCGCCTGCTCGGTGGTGACGCGCACGGCGAACACCCGGTCCTTGCCCTCGCGGGTGAGGGAGATGTTGCCCTGGATCACCCGCTGGCGGGACCCTTCCGCCTCACCCAGCAGCCCGGCCGCCTCCGGCAGCACGTCCACCAGCAGGCAGCCGAGCACGTCCGCCTCGCGCACTCCCAGCAGGAATTCCGCGGAACGGTTGAGGATGGTGACGCGCGCGGTGGGATCGAGGCCGATCACGCCCGCCCCCACGCCCGCCAGCACCGCCTCGGTGAAGCGGCGGCGGCTGTCGATCTGCGCGCTGGCCTGGAGCAGGTCGGTGCGCTGGGCGCGCAGTTCGGAGGTCATCTTGTTGAAGGTCTCGCCCAGGGCCGCAAGGTCGCCCTCCGAGCGATAGACGGGCACCTGCACGTCGAGATTCCCGTCCGCCACGTGGGTGGCGGCGGAGATCAGCCGCCGGATGGGCGCCACCAGCCATTTGGAGAAATTGATGCCCAGCCACACCGCCGACAGCAGCACGATCAGCGTGATGACCGCATACATGAGCGCGAACGCCACCTGCACGCCGAAGCGCCGCTGCTCCAGGCTCTCATAGTCCGCCAGGGTCTCGCGCGTGGTCTTCAGATAGCCGATGACGCGCGGGTCGATGGGCCGGGCCACGTAGAGATAGAGGTCGTCATAGTCCTTCAGCTTCACCAGCGCGCCCACGAAGTCGGCGTCGTTGGGCAGATAGATGATGGGCTGCTCGGTGGTGGCGTCGTCGATGGCGATGTTGGCGGGCACCACGAATTCGCGGCCCGCATTCACCTGCGCCCGCTCCACCACGGACAGGTCCTTTCGGATGAGCATGGAGCCCGGCAGGTTGCGCAGCGCGGCCTGGGCGGTGAGCACCTGCCGGAAGCGCTCCGGGTCGTTCTCATACATGGGCTTCAGCCGGGTGAGGTCGTTGCTCATGGCGAGCACGTCGCCCCGGATGTTCAGCGCATGCTCGCGCACATAGGTCTGCGCCACCTGGACCGCGCTCGCCACGATCTCGCGGGTGCGGATGGAGAACCAGCGGTCGAGGCCGCGATCCAGCGTCAGGCTCGCCACCACCGCCACCAGGATGGCGGGCACCACCGCGACGATGGCGAACAGGCCGACGATGCGCACATGCAGCCGCGCCGCCGCCCGGCCCCGCGCCCGGGCGCGGGCGATGCGCCACACCTCGCGCCCCACCATGGTGGACAGGACGATGACCGCGAACGCATTGCCCGCCAAAAGGCCGATGACCACCTCGTGGGTGGGCACGACGGGGGTGAGGCCCATGAGGATGAGGAAGGTGACGAGCGCCGAGACGAGGGCGAGGATCACCATGAGCGGCGCGAACCACCCGAGCGTGCCGAACCGGCCGCTCATGGCGGAGCCCGCGCTCTCCGGTCCCTCCAGGGATGTCATATTCATCGCCCCATCCCGGCGCGGCGCGTCATGGATCCCGGTTCCCGCTTTCGCAGCCTGAGGCCTGTCAAACCCGCTCCCCCGTTCCGCCGTTCGCGTGCTGATGCAGTGGAACGACACTGGTGCAAAAATGTGACAGACGGAATGGGGAAGTTTGCCGAAGGGCCGTTCCGGGCGCACCGCCCACAGGAGATCGCGCGCCGCCCCCGCCGCGTCCGAGCTTCGCTAACCCATTCTTACATTTATGGATCGTCCGGCCCGGCGCTAATGCAGGTGATCGGGAAGGAGCGTCGCCTGCTCCGCCGGCATGGGCCGTCCCAGAAGGAAGCCCTGGGCAAAGTCGCAGCCCGCCGCGCGCACGAGGTCGAGGACGCCGGGCGTCTCCACCCCTTCGGCCACCACCGTCATGCCCAGCGTGTGGGCCAGTTCCACCAGGACCTGGACGATGCGCCGGCTGCGCTCGTCCTTCTCCAGCTCGAAGACGAACGAGCGGTCCATCTTGATGACGTCCGCCGGCAGGCCCTGGAGATAGCTGAGGCTGGAATAGCCCGTGCCGAAATCGTCGATGGCGATGCCGCAGCCCATGTTGCGCAAATCCTGCAGCATCCGCCCGGCGAGGGTCGGATGGGACAGGATGGCGCTTTCGGTCAGCTCGAACCGCATCTGGGTGCCCGGCAGGCCGTTGCGCTCCAGGATCCCGGCAATCCGGGACACGAGGTCGGGCGCGGCCAGCTGCACTGCCGACAGGTTCACCGAGACATAGCGGGGCGGCAGGCCCATGGCGCGGCGCTGCCGGTTCCAGTGGGCGCAGGCCCGGGAGGCCTTGTCGAGGATCGCCTCGCCCAGCCGGTCGGCAAGTCCGGCGGCCTCCGCCAGGGGGATGAATTCGGAGGGCGGCACGGTCTCGTGCACGGGGTGGCGCCAGCGCGCCAGGGCCTCGAACCCGACGATGCGGCCCGACGCGATGTCGCGGATCGGCTGGAAGACCGGAAACAGCGCATCCGAACGCTGGAGCAGCACCTCGCGCAGGCTGTTCTCCAGATCGAGCTGGTGCTGGTGGTGGGCGCGCAGGGATTCGCTGAACAGGCGCGCGCCCAGCCCCTCCCAGCGCGAGGCCAGTTCCGCGTCGCGCAGCAGCGTGTCCACCGGGCCGCCGCCCTTGGCGATGCCGATCCGCCCCTGCACGTAGAACCGCCGCCCCTCGGTCTCCACCGGCGCCTGGATGGCTTCCGCCACGAGGCCGCCGATGGCCTTCAGCGTCTCCTCGCAGGGCACAACGGCGGCGAACTCGCTTTCGCCCGTGCGCGCCAGATGGACGCCCGCCGGCATCAGGGCCGCGAAGCGCTGCGCCAGGGCCTTCAGGATGGGATCGACGAACACGTCTCCAAGGCTGGCGGACAGCAGCGCGAGGTCCGGCAGGCGCAGGACCACGGCGCCCAGAAGGCCGCTGTCGGGGCCGGCGGTTCGGCGCAGCAGGCCGGCCCGGTTGGGCAGGCCGGTCACCGCATCCTCGAACGCCAGCCGCTCCAGCGCCGCCCGCGAAGCGACCCGGTCCGAAATGTCGCGCAGATAGGCCGTGAACAGGCGGCGGGCGCCGCCGCGGATTTCCGTCACGGTCAGTTCCAGCGGGAAGATCTCCCCACTGGCCCGCAGCCCCTGCGTCTCCACCCGCTGCCCCAGCAGGCGCGGCTTTCCCCCGGCGAGGTAGGATTCCAGCCCGTCGCGGTGGGAATTCTGGTGATGGCTGGGAATGACCGTCTCGCCCAGGGACCGGCCGATCACGTCGGCCCGCGCAAGGCCGAACATGCGCTCGGCGGCGGGGTTGAACTCGATGATCAGCCCCGCCTCGTCGATGGAGATGATGCCGTCGAGGGCGGCCGTGAGCATGGCGGTGCGCGAGGCTTCCACCATCTGCTGCTCGGCGCGCGACCAGGTCTCGAAATGGGCGATGATGCCGGCGATCGCCTGAAGCGCGGCGCGCTCGGCCGGGGACCATTGGTGCGCCCGGTCCGGCAGGCTCACGCACAGATGGCCCCACCACCGCCCGTCCACCATGACCGGGACGGTGAGGAAGCGGATGATGCCGTTGGTGCGGAAATAGGTGCCGAGATAGCCGGGCAGGTCGTCGCCGATGCCCTCGATCATCTCGCCGCGCGTGCGCCGGGCGGCCCAGTCGCGCTGCGTCTCGTCCGCCTGGGCGGGTCGGACGGAGGGATGCACCGTGTCGGTCAGCAAGGCGAGGCCGGGGCGCGCCCAGTCGATGCGGCAGGAGACGGCGAGGCCCACGTCGCGGGCCTCATGAACACGGAACAGCGCGACCCGGTCGTAGCCCCGCGCCCCGGCCAGGGCCGCGAACAGCGGCGGCAGGGCATCGATCCAGTCGCGGCGCGTGCCGATGTCCCCAATGAAGCCATTGAGGACACGCAGCATATGTTCGGGCCAGTCTCCCTCGGCGGCCACAACCAGACCTCGCAGATGTCACGCATAAGATTATGCGCGTGTCCGCGAAATCGGCAATCTCAAGCGATGCCGTTATCCCGTCACCGGTTGGTACGGATCACCTGGATGTCGAGGTCGCGGATTTTCTTGCGCAGCGTGTTCCGATTCAGTCCAAGGAGTTCTGCCGCCTTGATTTGGTTCCCGCGCGTCGCCGCGAGCGCCGCCGAAAGCAGCGGATATTCCACGTCCCGAAGGATGCGGTGATAGAGGCCGGGCGGGGGAAGGTCCTCGCCGAAACCGCCGAAATACGCGTTGAGATGGCGCTCCACCGAGGCGCCGAGCGTGGCGTCGGCGGGGCTGTCCTCGGACAGGGAGTTCGGCGCGGGCTCGGACAGCTCGGCCTCGATGATTCCCAGCGAGATGATGTCCTGCGGATAGAGCGCCGCGAGGCGCCGCACCAGATTCTCCAGCTCGCGCACATTGCCCGGCCAGCGGTAGCGCTTCAGCCGGTCGAGGGCAGCGGCGTCGATCTGCTTGGCGGGCAGTCCCTCCCGCTCCGCCTGGAGGAAGAAGTGGCGCACCAGGTCCGGCACGTCCTCCGCCCGCTCGCGCAGGGGCGGCAGGCGCAGCGGCACCACGTTGAGGCGGAAGAACAGGTCCTCGCGGAACAGGCCCTGCTGGATCAGCGTGCGCAGATCCTTGTTGGTGGCGGCGATGATGCGCACGTCGGTCTTGATGGGCGTGCGCCCGCCCACCGTCGTGTATTCGCCCTGCTGGAGCACGCGCAGGAGGCGGGTCTGCGCCTCCATGGGCATGTCGCCGATCTCGTCCAGGAACAGCGTGCCGCCCTCGGCCTGCTCGAAGCGGCCGGGATTGCGCGTGGTGGCGCCGGTGAAGGAGCCCTTCTCGTGGCCGAACAGCTCGCTCTCGATGAGGTCGCGGGGGATGGCCGCCATGTTGATGGCCACGAACGGCCCCGAGCGGCGCTTGCCGTAATCGTGCAGCGCGCGGGCCACCAGTTCCTTGCCGGTGCCGCTCTCGCCCGCGATCATCACGGTGAGGTCGGTCTGCATGAGGCGGGCGAGCAGGCGGTAGATCTCCTGCATGGCGGGGGAGCGGCCCACCAGCGGGATATTGTCCTGGTCCTCCCCGCCATGGCCGCGCGCATCCGCCTTCTTCGGCTCCGCGAGGGCGCGGCCGACGATGGAGATCAGCTCCTTCAGGTCGAAGGGCTTCGGCAGATATTCATAGGCCCCGCGCTCGGAGGCGCGGATGGCGGTCATGAAGGTGTTCTGCGCGCTCATGACGATGACCGGCAGGTCCGGCCGCGCCTTCTTGATGCGGGGCAGGAGGTCGAACGCGTTCTCGTCGGGCATCACCACGTCGGTGATGACGAGATCGCCGTCCCCCTGGCTGACCCATCGCCACAAGGTGGCCGCGTTGCCGCAGGAGCGCACCTCGTAACCCGCCCGGGAGAGCGCCTGGTTGAGCACGGTGCGGATGGCTGCGTCGTCGTCGGCGACCAGGATGCTTCCTGTCGGCATGGATCCCTCAGTTGTCTTCGGCGGAGGCGCGCTTGCCGCGATACATGGGCAGGAGCACCCGGAAGGTGGTTCGACGGGGCTGGCTGTCGCATTCGATGATGCCGCCATGGTCCCCGATGATCTTGGCGACCAATGCAAGGCCGAGGCCAGTTCCGGTCGGCTTGGTGGTGACGAAGGGGTCGAACAGGTGGGGGAGCAGGTCCTCCGGCACGCCCTTGCCGTTGTCCTTCACGCAGAATTCCAGCGGCAGGCTGACCCGGCTGGAGGTGCCCGGCACGGTGAGCCGCACGCCAGGGCGGAAGGCGGTGGTGAGCTGGATCTCGCCGTCCGTGTCGCCGTCGATGGCTTCCGCCGCATTCTTCACCAGATTGAGGAACACCTGGATGAGCTGGTCGCGGTTGGCGAAGACCGGCGGCAGGGAGGGATCGTACTCCTCCACGAAGCGCACATGCCGCGCGAAGCCCGAGGCCGCGAGCGTGCGCACATGCTCCAGAACCGCGTGGATGTTCACCGGCTCGCGCTCCACCGGGCGCTCGTCGGAGAACACCTCCATGCGGTCCACCAGCTTCACGATGCGGTCCGCCTCGTCGCAGATGAGGCGGGTGAGCGCCCGGTCCTCGTCGCCGGCGGACTGTTCCAGCAATTGCGCCGCGCCGCGGATGCCGGAGAGCGGGTTCTTGATCTCGTGCGCCAGCATGGAGGCGAGCGCGCTCACCGAGCGGGCGGCACCGCGATGGGTGAGCTGGCGGTCCATCTTGTCGGCGATGGTGCGCTCCTGGAGCATCACCACCACATGGCCCGGCTTCTCGGCCACGGGCGCCACATGGATGTCCACCACCCGCTCGGTGCCGTTGCGCGGGGTGCCGAGGTCCACCCGGTACTCATTCACCGCCGCGCCGCGCGCCCGCACCTGATCGATGAGGCCCAGGAGCGGGGTGCCGAACGGCACGAATTCGGCGAAGGCGCGCCGCCGCAGCACCGGAAGGCTCACCTCGAAGAAGGCTTCGGCGGCGACGTTCGCGTCCACGATCTGGCCGGTCTCCGAGAGGGTGAGCACCGGATGGGGCACCGCGTCCAGGATGGCGCGGGTCAGGTTCGCCTCCGGCTCGGGACGCCGCTTCGTGTCCGCCTTCATGCCGCGGCCCTCCAATTGAGTTCGTCGAACGCCGCCCGGATGCCCGCCCGGACGGTTTCCGGTTCCTCGCACGTCAGCAGGCGGGCGCGCCAGGCGGCGGGCCAGCCGGACGGCGCGGCGGCATCAAGGGCGGCGGCTTCAAGGGTCCAGCCCACATGCTTGCGCGCCTGGCGCACGCCCAGCACCGTGCCGTAGAGCGAGAGCCACCCGTCATACAGTTCCAGCAGCATGTCGCGCTGGTCGTCCAGGCTCGGAGGCGCGGGCACGCGCCCGGTGGCGAGGAAGCGCGCCACATGGCCGGGAAACCAGGGACGGCCCTGCGCGCCGCGGCCGATCATGACGCCGTCCGCGCCGGACGCAGCGAGCATGGCGGGCGCATCGCGGGCATCGACGAGGTCGCCATTGGCCACCACCGGGATGGACACCGCCTCGCGCACGGCGCGGATGGCAGCCCAGTCGGCGCGGCCCTTGTAGAACTGGCAGCGGGTGCGGCCATGCACCGTGATCAGGGCGAATCCCGCCTGTTCCGCGAGGCGCGCGAGGACAGGGGCGGTGGGGGCGCCCTCCTCCCAGCCGAGCCGGGTCTTCACCGTGACCGGCAGCGACACGGCGGCGCGCACCGCCTCCAGGATGCGCGCGGCCAGCGGCAGGTCCCGCAGCAGGGCGGCCCCGGCGGCGCCCGTGGTCACGCGCTTGGCGGGGCAGCCCATATTGATGTCGATGATGTCGGCGCCCTCGGCCTCCGCCATGCGGGCGGCCTCGGCCATCCAATGGGGATCGTTGCCGGCAAGCTGGACCGCGTGCAGGGGCGCGCCCGCGCGCTCGGCCCGCAGGGTCATCTCGGCATGCCCGCTCAGCAGGGCCTCGCTCGCCACCATCTCGGAAATCACGAGGCCCGCGCCGTGACGCACGGCCATGCGCCGGACCGGGGCATCGGTGATGCCGGCCATGGGCGCGAGCAGGACCGGATTGGCCAGCTCATGCGGGCCGATGCGGAGCGGCCGGAGGGAAGACGCGGTATTTTCGTGCACAGAAATTAGGCCACCCATGATCTGCCTACATTCTAGACATTCATTCTGCCCGCGCAAGGGCAGTCTGACCGATCCCTAATCGCACCGTTCCGGGACGCCCAAAGCCGCGCCATTGCACAGGCCGCGCCTTCGGAAAGGCCTCTGGGGCGGCTTGCCCCTTGCGGTGGGCGTGCGCCCGCGCTTCAAGGATCGCGGAACAATGACGGACCTTGATCGATGCTGTGTGCGGCAATCGTGGTGGCAGCAGGGCGCGGCAGCCGCATCGGCGGTGCCCTGCCCAAGCAATATCACCGCGTGGGCGGCCAGAGCGTGCTCCGCCGCACCCTGTCCGCGCTCTGTGCCCATCCGGGAATCAGTGCGGTGCAGGTGGTGATTCATCCCGACGACGCGGCGCTCTATGGCCCGGCGGCGGAGGGCCTGGAAAAGCTCCTGCCCCCCGTGGACGGCGGCGCGGACCGGCAGGCCTCGGTGCGCGCGGGCCTGGAAGCGCTCGCCGCCCTCGCCCCGGATGTGGTGCTGGTGCACGATGGCGCGCGCCCTTTCCTGTCGGACGCGCTGATCGCGCGGGCCATCGACGCCGGGACGCGGCACGGCGCGGCGGTGCCGGGCCTGCCGGTGGTGGATACGGTGAAGCAGGTGGATGCGGCGGGCTTCGTGGGCGCGACGCCGGACCGGGCGATGCTGCGGGCGGTGCAGACCCCCCAGGCGTTTCGGTACGAGTTGCTGCGCGCGGCCCATGCGGCGGCGCTGGCGGCGGGCCGGTCGGGATTGACCGACGACGCCGCACTGATGGAACTGGCCGGTCATCCGGTCCTGGTGTTTGAAGGCGAGGCAGAGAACGTGAAGCTGACCCATCCCGCCGACATGGCGCGCGCCGACGCCGCGCTGTCGCCCCGTCTCGACGACATCCGCACCGGCACCGGCTTCGACGTGCATGCCTTCGGCGAGGGCGACCATGTGATGCTGGGCGGGGTCGCCCTGCCCTTCTCGCGCGGCCTCGACGGGCATTCGGACGCGGACGTGGGGCTGCATGCCCTGACCGACGCCGTGCTCGGCGCCTTGTGCGACGGCGATATCGGCGCGCATTTCCCGCCCAGCGATCCGCAATGGAAGGGCGCCACCTCTGACCGCTTCCTCGCCTTCGCGGTGGACCGGGTGCGGGCGCGCGGCGGCGTCGTCGCCCATCTGGACCTCACGCTCATCTGCGAGGCCCCCAAGGTGGGGCCGCACCGTGACGCCATCCGCACGCGCATCGGCGAGATCACGGGCCTGCCCGTGAGCCGCATCAGCGTGAAGGCCACCACAACCGAGCGGCTCGGCTTCGCCGGACGCCGGGAAGGCATCGCCGCCATGGCCTCCGCCACCATCCGCCTGCCCGAGGAGGACGACCCGTCATGATCGACCCGACGCTTTACGCCCAGGCCGAAACCGTCCTCGCCCAGTGCCGGGCGGCGGGCCTCACCATCGCCACCGCCGAATCCTGCACGGGCGGCCTCGTGGCGGGCGCGCTCACCGCCATACCCGGCTCGTCGGACGTGCTGGATCGCGGCTTCGTCACCTATTCCAACGCCGCCAAGACTGCGATGCTGAATGTGTCCGAGGCGACGCTCGCCACCTATGGCGCGGTCAGTGAACAGACCGCGCGGGAGATGGCGCTGGGGGCGCTTTCGGCCGCCGGAACGGGCCTTGCGGTCTCCATCACCGGCGTCGCCGGGCCGGGCGGCGGCTCGATGGAAAAGCCCGTTGGCCTCGTCCATTTCGCCTGCGCGCGCAGCGATGGGCAATTGGTGGGCCGGGAAATGCGCTTCGGCCCCCTGGAGCGCGACGAGATCCGCCGCAAATCGGTGGGCGTGGCGCTGGACATGCTGGGCGAGATGGCACGGCTGGGCTGAAGCCCGGCCGCAGCATTCTATGGCACCGGGATACCAACTGGCGGTTGCTGGACAATCGGCCGGAAGGGCTCATTCTGGATACAGAATAGTCCGTTGAAAGCGGCCATCATGGACGAGTCCCCCCTTCCCGCCACACAAGCCGTTGTGCCGCCGGGGCCGGCGACGCGCCGGCCCGCCGAGGCCGCGCGCCGCCCGTGGCGCGCGCCTGCCCTGATCGAAGTGTCGATCGCGAGCCTGACCCGCAACAATCCGGACGTGGGCGGAGACGGCCTGGGCTTCGGCTCGACCCTCTCCTGACCCCTGTCCTCACTTGATGGTTTCGGCCGCCTTCTTCACGAAGGTGGGGTCGAAGGTCTTCGACAGGTCGATCTTCGCGGCCTTCAGCTCGGGATCGAACTCCACCAGCATGTCGAGGGCGTTCTTCATGCCGCTCTCGGGGATGATGCCGGTGAGCGAATAGGTGGGCTTCGACGCCTTCACGGCGGCCACATAGAGCGCGCTGTCGCCCAGCAGATAGTCTTCCGGCACCACCTTCGCCACGTCCTCGGGGGTCGCGGTCTTCAGCCATTGGAGCGCCTTGTAGAAGGCGTTGGTGAGCTTCTGGGTGGTGATCGGATTCTCCTTCACGAAGTCCGACTTCATGTAGAGCACCGCCGCCGGGTTCTGGCCGCCGAAGATCTTCTCGTTGCCTTCCACCGTGCGCGAATCCGCCAGAACCACCACGTCGCCGTCGCTCTGCAGCTTGGTGATGACCGGGTCGAGGTTCGACATGGCGTCGATCTCGCCGCGCTTCATCTGCGCCACCGCCGAGGCGCCGCCGCCGACCCCCACGAAGGCCACGTCGTCCGGCTTCAGGCCGTTCTTGGCCAGGAGGAAGTTGACGAAGAAGTTGGTGGAGGAGCCGGGCGCCGTCACGCCGATCTTGGCGCCCTTCAGGTCCTTGATGGCCTTGTACTTCTCGGCCTTGTCCTTGGCCACCACGAGGACGATGCCGGGATAGCGGCCCAGCTCGATGACCGAGACGATGTCCTGCCCCTTGGCCTGCATGCGGATGGTGTGCTCGTAGGCCCCCGTCACCACGTCGATGGAGCCGCCGATAAGGGCCTGGAGCGACTTCGCGCCGCCGCCGAAATCGTTGATGGTGACGTCGAGGCCCTGTTCCTTGAAGTAGCCGTTCCGCTCCGCGATGGTGAGCGGAAGATAATAGAGCAGCGGCTTGCCGCCGACGCCGAGGGTGAGCTTGGGCTTCTCGGCCTGCTGCGCGGCGGCGGGCGCGACGCAGAGCAATCCGGCCAGCGCCACGAGCGCGGCCTTCGCGAACGATGTCATGGGCGTCCTCCTGTTATGGGGCCGGTTGGTCCGGCCGGTCATGTGTGTCCGGCGGCGGATGTGGGCCGCCAGACGGTCAATCGCTTCTCGATGGCCGTGACCACCGCGTCGATGAGGATGACGAAGATCGCCAGAACCAGCATGCCGGAGAACACGCCCGTTACGTCGAACACGCCTTCCGCCTGGTGGATGCGATAGCCGAGCCCCGCCGCCGAGCCGAGATATTCCCCCACCACCGCGCCCACCAGCGCGAAGCCGACCGCCGTGTGGAGCGACGAGAACATCCAGGTGAGCGCCGAGGGCCAGTAGACGTGGCGCATCAACTGGCGCTCGCTCATGCCCAGCATGCGCGCATTGGCGAGCACGGTGGGGCTCACCTCCTTCACGCCCTGGTAGACGTTGAAGAAGACGATGAAGAACACCAGCGTCACGCCCAGCGCCACCTTGGACCAGATGCCGAGACCCAGCCACAGCGCGAAGATGGGCGCCAGCACCACGCGCGGCAGCGCGTTCGCCATCTTCACATAGGGATCGAACACCGCCGCCAGCATCTGCTTGCGGGCGAACCAGAAGCCCACCAGCACCCCGCCCGCCGCGCCGATGGCGAAAGCGAGCGCCGTCTCCAGCAGGGTGATGCCCAGGTGGTACCAGATGACCCCGGTATAGAAGTCCTTCCAGGTGCGCTCGAACACCGCGAGCGGGGTCGAGAAGAAGAAGGGATCCAGCGGATAGAAGGCTTTCTGGGAGACGATCCCGGCGGGAATCTTCACGGTGGAGCCGAAATGCCAGACGGCGATGAGCGCCACCGCCACCAGCACCTGGAGGAACAGGAGCCGCGCGCGCTTCATGCCGGCACCTCCGACTGGCGATAGCCCTTCACCACCTCGTCCCGCAGCGCCGACCAGATCTCCCGGTGCAGCGCGTGGAAGGCGGGCTCCAGGCGGATCTCGGAAATGTCGCGCGGCCGGGGCAGCGCGATGCGCCATTCGCCGATGATGCGCGAGGCCGGGCCCGCGCCCATGATCACCACCCGGTCCGCCAGCGCGATGGCCTCCTCCAGGTCGTGGGTGACGAACATCACCGCCTTGCGCTCGGCGTTCCACAGGTCCAGCAGCATGTTGCCCATGATCTGCCGGGTCTGGGCGTCGAGCGGGCCGAACGGCTCGTCCATGAGCAGGATCTTGGGGTCGCGGATCAGCACCTGGGCAAGGCCCACGCGCTTGCGCTGGCCGCCTGACAATTGATGCGGATAGCGCTCCGCGAAGGCGGCAAGGCCTACCCGTGCGAGCCAGGCGCGCGCCCGCTCGCGGGCCTCGGCCGGGGCGATGCCCGCCACGTCGAGGCCGATGGCGACGTTCTCCAGCGCGGTCTTCCAGGGAAACAGCGCCTCCGCCTGGAACAGGTATCCCGCGCGCTGGTTGAGGCCCGCCAGGGGCTCGCCGAAGATGGCGACCGTCCCGGCGCTGGGCACGAGAAGGCCGGCGGCGGCGTTCAGCAAGGTGGACTTCCCGCAGCCCGTCGGCCCGACGATGGCGACGAACTCGCCGTCGGCCACGCCGAGGTCCACATTCTCCACCGCCGTGAAGCGCTCCCCGTTCCGCCCCGTGAAGGTGATGCGGACGCCGGACAGGGCCACGGCGCGGCTATGCCGCGCCTCCCCCGCATGAAGCGGCGCGACGCTTGCTCCTCCCATCTCTCCTCCGTCCGCGCCGGGGCGCGTTTCCGGGCGGTGCCGCGCACGCGTGCCCGCCGCATCTCTTGGCCGCGCCTCCTCCCCGTTCGGGGAGCAAAGCAGCGGCAGTGGGAGGAAGTTAGCGGCCCCGCCCGAGAAGGCAAAGGGCCAGCGCCGCGCGCGCGGAGAGGATCGTCCTGCCTCTATCTTTTTGCAGGTGCACATGGCATCGAGACGCGTCGGCCGCTGCGCGGCGGACCGCCGGATTCGACCCCGGCCTCTCATTCCCAATCTGTCAGACCCGGTGCGGATGACCTTCCATCGTCGCCCTTCCACTACCCTGCCCCCGGGGCTCCCGGCCCACGGCGTGGCCCGCGCCGTGACGGCGCGCGGGCCAGCGATGGACCGCGACGCGCCGGACATGCGGGTCTGGATCACCCTGACGCAGGGCGCGCAGGCGCACGTGGTGCGCCATGGCCTCCATCCCCGGCTGTCGGTGCTGAGCGAGCATGCCGGCCGGTTCGAGAGCATGATGCGCCCGGGAGACCGGGTCGCCCTGTCCGATTCGGCGGGGCTCGATCTTTTTGTGCTGCGGCGGCGCTTCGTCATCGATGCGCGCGCCAGTACCCTCGAAATCACGCTGGACGTGGCCCAGCCGCTCTGAGGCTTTCACCGCGCCCGAGGCGCGGGACATCACCGGGCCGCAGCCGCCGCCTCGGGCCCGGGCGATGCCGGGCCGTGCGGCGGACAGCCGGATCAGCGGCGACGGAAGTTCTGCTGGCGGCGGGCGCCGGGCGGGGGCATGGAGCCTTCCGCCTTGTGGCGGAAATTGATGCGTCCACGATCCAGGTCGTAGGGGGACATCTCCACCACGACGCGATCGCCCTCGATGGTCCGGATACGGTTCTTCTTCATCTTGCCGGCCGCGTAGGCCAGGATCTGATGATCATTGTCGAGCCGCACACGGAAGTTGCCGTCCGGCAGGACTTCCGTGACCGTTCCCTCAAACTCCAGCAGTTCTTCCTTCGCCATATAGAAGTCTCCAATTGTCGCAAATTCAGCGCGGGCCGCGCGAGCCGGCGTCGGGCTTGCCGCCGCGAGCCGGAGCGCTCCGCATGAAACCCACAGCCCCGATGCCGGAGCCCTGCGCGGGCGCAGCCTTGCCGCCGCCCCGCTGATCCTCGCGGCGCTGGCCGGGACGGCCCTCGCCGCGCTGGTCCGGCTTGCGGCCGTCCGCGTGACGCGCGCCGCCGGCCGGCGCATTACGGCCCTCGCCGCGATTGCCATTGGGCCGGCCCTGCTGCGCACGACCCTCCGAACGACCCTCTTGGCCTTCCCCACCGCGCCCGCCGCGGCCGCGCTGCTGCGCGCCGCCCGGCCGACCGGAATTCTGGGGACGACCCTCGTCGCGGCTGCGGCCGGAACCGGCCGGATCCGCCGGAAGCGGCGCGGGCGCCGCGCCCGACTGGGGACGCCGATCCACCAGAGGAAGCTGCATCTTGATGAGCTTCTCGATGGACTTCAGGTAGGCGCGCTCCTCGCCGTCGCAGAACGAGATGGCGATGCCCTCGCGCCCCGCGCGGGCGGTGCGGCCGATGCGGTGAACGTAGGATTCGGGAATGTTCGGCAGATCGAAATTGAAGACGTGGCTGACGCCCGTCACATCGATGCCGCGCGCGGCGATGTCGGTGGCGACCAGGGTGCGCACCGTGCCCTCGCGGAAGGCGGCGAGCACGCGGTCGCGCTGGTTCTGGGACTTGTTGCCGTGGATCGCCTCGGCCACATGGCCCGCCTTGGCGAGCGCACGCACCACCTTGTCCGCGCCGTGCTTGGTGCGGGCGAAGACCAGGGCGCGGTCCACCTCCTCGGAGGTGAGCAGCTCGGCGAGCAGAGCGGGCTTGGCCTGCTTGTCCACCAGGATCACGCGCTGCTCCACCCGGTCGGCGGTCTTCGCCACGGGGGTCACGGCCACGGTGACGGGCTCGTGCAGCATGGACTTCGCGAGGTCCGCGATGGCACCCGGCATGGTGGCGGAGAAGAACAGGCTGTGGCGCTTGGCCGGCAGCTTGCGCACGATGGCGCGGATGGCGTGGACGAAGCCCATGTCCAGCATCTGGTCGGCCTCGTCGAGGACGAACACGCTCACCTTGTCAAGAGTGAGGGCGCGGTTGTCCACGAGGTCCTGGAGGCGGCCGGGGGTCGCCACCAGAACGTCCACGCCCGCATGGAGCGCGCGGATCTGGCGGCCCATGGGCACGCCGCCGATGGCCAGCGCCACCGACAGGCGCAGGTGACGGCCGAACTTCTCGAAGTTTTCCTGGATCTGGGCGGACAGCTCGCGGGTGGGCGAGAGGATCAGCACCTTCGCCGTCTTGGGCAGCGGGCGGCCCGGATGGCGGGCGAGGTGATCGAGGATGGGCAGCGCGAAGGCGGCGGTCTTGCCGGTGCCGGTCTGGGCGATGCCGATCAGGTCACGGCCGGACAGGATATGGGGGATAGCCTCGGCCTGGATCGGCGTCGGCGTGACATGGCGCTCTTCGGTCAAGGCGCGGACGATAGGCTCGGCAAGGCCGAGTTCGGAAAAAGAGGTCAAGCTCTGTCTTTCATGCGGCGAACGCCGCTGGCGCGCCGGCAATGCCGCGCGCCGCGCATTCGCGAGGGATATGACACCCCGCGTGGCCTGGGCTGTCGCAAATCGAATTGAGTATCGGGCAAAACCGACGGGAACGCCTCCGGCGCTCCACCGCTTCCGCTACGCGGCCCGAGGAGCAATCGCTCCGGTCCAATGGGACACCGCCGATTGCTGCGAGCGCTCATATGGCGCAGATCCATGGAATTTTCAAGACAAAGTCAGTCAGCGGGCCGGGAAACGGTCACAAGTGCGTGGCAGGAGAAGCGCAAGGGTGGGTTTGCCGGTGGTCCCGGCCAATCTCCCCTTGCGTAAGGCGGCACGGGCGGCGAAATGAGCCGCCGGAGGATTCATGTTTGACTTTTCTTCGCTGTTGACGGCGACCACCGACTTCGTGCGCGCCAATCAGGAATGGGCGCCGGTCGTGATCTTCGCCGTGGCGTTCGGCGAATCCATCGCCCTGCTCTCGCTGTTCGTGCCCGCCACCGCGCTGCTGCTGGGCATCGGCGCCCTCATCGAGGCGAGCGGCATCCCCATGCTGCCCATGTGGCTCGCCGCGACTTTGGGGGCCGTGCTGGGCGACTGGGTCTCCTACTGGATCGGCTGGCGCTACAAGGACCAGGCGCGCGGCTTCTGGCCGCTCTCGCGCCGCCCCGATCTCGTGGAGCGGGCGGAAAGCTTCTTCCATCGCTTCGGCTTCTGGAGCGTCGCCATCGGCCGCTTCTTCGGGCCGCTGCGCGCCATTATCCCACTGGTCGCCGGCATCATGGCCATGCGGCAGATCCCCTTCCAGATCGCCAATATCGGCAGCGCGGCGCTGTGGGCCTTCGCCATGCTGGCGCCGGGCGCGGCGGCGCTGAAGCTCATGGGGCATTGAGGTTCGGCGGACATTGAGGTTCAAGGAGGGCTGAAGCCGCTTCGGCTCCAGCCCGTGTCGGGCCGGGGCCGCTTTGACCGGAAGACGAGGAATGCCGGACGCCCTCCCCGCCAGCCTGCCCCGCCGGCTCTATGCCATCGGCGCCACCGCGCTGTTCGCCGTCCTGCTGCTGGGCGCGCTCACCATCACCCGCTTCGGCTTCCTCGGCGCGTCGCTGGACCCGTCCTGGGCCGCGACGCTGGTGGAGCAGACGGCCGCCGGGGCGAGCCAGGGGCGCGACGTGATCTTCACGGGCGGCCCGCTCTCCATCCTCTACACCCGCTATTTCCACCCGAGCCTCGCGCCCCTCGCGGTCTTCTTCTCGCTGGTGGTGGTGCTCGCCTTCCTCCAGGCGGCCTATTTGCTGTTCCGCAACGGGCGCCCGCTGCTGGCCTCCGCGCTGCTCCTGCTGCCCCTGCTGAACCCCACCGCCCATGCGGACGCCGCCTATTTCGTGCTGCCCCTGCTGTTTGCCGCGGCGCGTCTCCAGGCGCCCGGCCGGGGGACGGTCGCCGGATCGCTGCTGTTCTGCCTCGCGGTGGCGGGGTTGGTGGCCGCGAAATTCTCCGTGCTGCCCATGGCGGTCCTGTGCGCCCTGGTTCTGGACATCGACGCCATCCGGCGGCGCCAGCCCTTTAGCCACCTCGTGGGCATCCTGGCGCTTCTGTTCCTGATCTTCCTGGTCACGGGAAGCCGGGCGGAGGACTTCCCCCGCTATCTCGCCATGAGCCTCGACACGTCGTCCGGCTATGCCGACGCCATGAGCCTGGAGGGCAATTGGCGGCGGCTGGCGCTGTTCCTCGTGGCCGCGCTCATCCTCGCCGGGGTGATCGTCGCCAGTACCGTGCGCGGCCTGCGCAAGGGGGCCTCGCCCTTCGTGGAGATCTCGCTGCTGCTGATGATCGGCGGCTATGTCTTCCTGTGCTTCAAGGCCGGTTTCGTGCGCTTCGACATGCATGAACTGGCGGGATGGGCGGGCCTCGGCTGGGCCACCTGCCTGTTCCTGGCGGTGCGCTGGCCGGGCGAGGCCACCGGCCCCTCGCGCCGCGCGGCGGCGTGGGCCGCCATCCCGCTCGCCGTCTCGTTCATTGGTGCCGTTCTGGCGCTCAAGGCCGACAAGATGCCGGTGCCCACGCCCCTGCAACGCATCGAGGCCGGGTGGCAGGAGGTGGTGGCCACCTTCGACGCCGTGACCGATCCGAGCGGCTGGTGGCGCGGTCTGGTGCAAGGGCGGGCGCAAGCTTTCGCCGCCGTGCGCGCGGCCCATCCCATGCCCCATTTCGAGGGCGGGGTTGACGTGATCGCCTCGGAACAGGCCCGGCTCATCGCCAGCGGCGAACTGTTCCTGCCGCGCCCCACGGTGCAGGAATACACGACCTATTCCGCCAAGACGATCGCCGCCAACCGGGCCTTCTTCGAGAGCGACCGGGCGCCCGCCAACCTGCTCATCAAGCCCGGCTCCATCGACGGTCGCTATCCCACCAGCGCGGAAGGCCCGCTCTGGCCGCTGTTCTTCCGGCTCTACGAGGTGAAGGGCGAGGCGGACGGGAATGTCTGGATGGTCCGGCGGCCGACGCCGCTGCCCGACCTGCTCGGCCACACGACCCGCGTGGAGACGCGCCTCGACGCGACCCTGCCCATGGCTCCGGCGGGGCCGGTCTTCGTGCGGATCGACGTGGAGAAGACCTGGCTCGGGAAGATCGCCTCCATCGCCTTCCGCCCGCCCAACCTGCATCTGCTGGTGACGGCCTCCGACGGCAGCCGCATCCCCTATCGCCTGATCCCCGCCATCGCGCGCGAGGGCTTCCTGCTGTCGCCCGTGTTGGGCACGGATTCCGCGCTGAAGCTGCTGCTCAACTCGGAGCGGACGCGGGACCTGCTGCCGCAGGTGACGTCCATCTCCGTGGTGACGGAGGGCATCGGCGCGGCCTTCTACAAGCCGGAGGTCTCCGTCTCCTTCCAGCCGCTGGACATCCCCTATGCCCCGGAGGGCGCGTTCCCGCGCCTCGCGGACATTGCGGGGATCATCGGCGCCAATCCCATGAAGCCGCCCATGCTGACGGTGTCGGAGGAAGGCGTGTTCGCCCACGCCCCGACCATGCTCACCCTGCCCACCGAGGGCGCGGACCGGCTGAACGTGGAATTCGGCCTGCGGCCGGTGGCGAACCCCACGGAAGCAAAACCCGACGGGGTCTGCTTCCGCGTCCTGCCCGCGCAGGGGGACGTGCCGCTGTTCGAGCGCTGCCTCAATCCCACGGACCAGCCCGGCGACGCCGGGCCGCAATCGGCCCATGTGGCGCTGCCGCCGGGCACGCTCTCCGTGCGGCTGGAGACCACCTGCCGCGCGGCCTGCGCCTATGACTGGTCCTACTGGTCGCGGGCGGTGCTGAACTGAGGCGCGCGCACGCGCAACTCGGGTGTTCCCGCGTTGCGCCACAAGTCTTTGGTCTCAGCCCGCGCGGCGGAACGAGAAGTGCTTGTGCGCGAGGTAGCTGGTGACGATGGGGCTGGCGAGGCCGATGCCATGGGCGATGGTGTCCGCGTGCCAGGTGAAGCCGAGCGCCGGGAACAGCCACATGGCCAGCGCCACGCTCACCACCCAGATCTGCGCCAGCGCCACGAGGTTCACGAGGAAGAAGCGGAAATACTGGCCGCCCGCATGGCCCCCCTCCCCGTCGAACACATATTTGCGGTTCAGCAGGAAGGCCACCGTCATCCCGAACGGATAGGCGATGACCACCGCCCATTCGAAGTCGATGACGGTGTTGAACAGGATGCGGGCCAGCAGGTTCACGGCCGCCGCGAAACCGCCGATGGCGACGAACAGGACGAATTGACGGCTCATGGCGCTTGGGCGGCGCGGGCTCCGCGCTCCCCATCCCTCGTTTGACGCTGCGCCCCCGGAGGCGCCGCCGCGCTCTCTATCAGATATTCGCAGGCCGGTTCACCCGTCTGTTCACCGGGGCGTCAGGGCGTTGGCGCGCCGGACGCCTCCCTCCCGCCGCGCCGCCAGTCGGCGACGAGGGTGAGCCCGCAGGCGACGACCAGCAGGCCGAACGACACCCAGATGGCGGACCACGCATTGCGCAGCAGCGTGGACTTCAGGATGGCGGTCGCCCGGTTCACCGCCCGCGCGACGCCGCCCTCGCTCACATGGTGCTGGGGCGCGAGCCCGGTCAGGGCGGCGGGAAGGATGGGGCGCAGATAGGGGTCGCGCAGGTCCGCCGCGAGGCGGTCGGGGTTGGGATAGGGAATGAAGGCGTGGGGCTGTCCCTTCAGTTCCCGCACGTCGTCCGTGGCGAAGAAGCCGGCGAGCTTCTGCGTCTGCACCATCACCGTCCCCTGCCGCCAGGCGAGCCCGTCCGGAACCTGGACCATCGCCTTCTGCTCCAGCAGCAGGCCCATCATGGCGAGCCAGAGCGCCACCGCGGCGCCCGCGCCGCCCAGCTTCCAGCCCCGCAGCCCGTCCGTGAGCCGCACCGCCAGGCCGAGATTGATGGCGATGCCCAGGGCCAGCATGTCCGTATGGCGCGAGGCGACCTCGCTGCTGCCGCCCCGGCCATAGGCGAAGATGAGGATGTTGGCATGGACCCACAGCGCCGCCATGACCGGCCCCCACACGGGCGCGTCGCGCTCGGTCCTGGCGAGGACGAGGCGCAGGAAGACGAGGGCCACCGGCAGGTTCAGCGCCACCATGGCCGGGAGGCTTTCCGGCGCGGGCCAGCTCGCGAACCGCACAAGGCCCGCCCAGAACACCGAGAACGAGGCGGCGGCGATGTTGTCCTTGTATTCGAGCTTGGGGATCGCCGCGAGGCAGGCCGCCACCAGCGCCGCATGGACCAGGATGCCCGCCACCTCCCGGCCGCTCCGCCGCTCGCCCCTCGCCAGCCGCACCAGCGCCACCACGATGGCTGGCACCAGCGTGATGGCGCCGGACGCCATGCAGAAATAGGAGGCGAGCGCCAGCACCGTCCCCGCGATCCAGCCGGGCGAGAAGGCCGGGCTGCGGGCGAGGCTCAGATTGGCGGCGACGCCGAAGAAGATCAGCAGATAGGTGGCCGACTGCATGCCCCACAGGGCGTTCTCCCAGCCGAACGGCACAAGGAACGCCGCCAGGACCAGCAGCACCACCAGCACGAAGCGCCAGCCCACAAGTCCCGTGGCGAGGCTGCGGGCGAGGAGGAAGACGGTGGCCGCCCGGATGAGGACGCTGAGCAGCATCATCCAGACCGTGTCCCAATACCCGGCCGTCACGAGGGCGAACAGCCAGACGAGGCGCCCCGCCGCCGGGCGATGCTCGTTGTGGGTGCCGATGATCGCGTCGAGGGTCAGGGTGCCGTCGAGGAACGGGCGGAACAGCTTCAGCCCCTGCACGTCCCACTCATCCCAGAACGGGATGATGCTGCCATAGGTCTTCACCAGCCAGATCTGCACGCAGGCGAACACCGCCACCGCACAGATCAGCACGCAAGCCCGCAACTGTGGCGGGCCGATGCGCCCGCCGGTGGATGATGTCATGCCCCGTTCGCGGCGATCCGCGGCGACGCTGCCGCCGCGGATCACCCCCGCCCCAATGAACCCCGCGTGATTTTACCTTCGCAGCGCGCGGGCACCAACGCCAAATCAGCGCGGCACAGCCCGCGCCATGGCTTCGCCCAGCCGGATGCTCTCCGCGATGCCGCGATCCTCGGGATAGTAGAAGCAGGTATCCGCCACCTGGAGCCCGGCAATGGGGGTCTGGACCGGCGGGATCATGGCCGCGAAGCCGGGCGGGCAGACCGGCTGGGCATGGGTAAGCCGCCCCGCCTGCGCGGCCAGGAGATCGTCGTCGGTGAGCGCGGGATTGATGCGCTTCACGCAGGCGAACGCCTCGGCGGTGAACACGTCGTTCGGCCGCGCCCAGAGCGGGTTCGTCACCGGCATGTAATAGGGCACATAGACCACGCTCTCGCCGGTGGGCATGGGCCGCAGGTTGGAGAATTCGATGATGCCGGGGATCGGCATGTCCGGCTCCACCACATTCACCCAGAAATGCGGGCTCACGGGGCGCTTGAGCTTCAACAGGACGCAGACGACGCCGATATTGACGATGGCGTCGTAGGCCGCCTTGCTGGCCGCCGGGAGATCGGGAACGAGCGCGCTCACGAAGGGCGTGGGCACCGTCGAGATCACCGCGTCGGCGGCATAATGATCGAGGGTGGTGGTGACGCCCTTCACGGCGCCGTCCACGGTCTCCACCTTCACCGCCGGCTCGCCCAGCCGCACCGTCCCGCCCGCGGCGGCGATGGCGGACATGAGGGCGTCCACCAGGGTCTGGGAGCCGCCGTCGATATGGCCCAGTTCCTCCTGCATGAGGGACCGGCGCGAGCGGCCGATGCGGCGCACGCGGGTCCAGATCCAGGAGGCGGAGACGTTGTCGGCATATTCGTAGAATTTCAGGCCGAACAGCGGGCGCCACATCTTGTCGTAGACCGAGGTGCCGGACCATTGCTCGATCCAGTCCTTGGCCGAGACATGCTCCAGCGCGTCCCAGCGGTCCCGTTTCACGGAAACGAAGGCGAGCAGGCCGTAGCGCACCTTCTCGGCGAGGGTGAGATGGGGGAAGCGCAGCAGCGAGACGGGGTCGCCCCACCGGTTCAGGTCGCCCTTGGTGAAATAGCCCATGGACGTGCCGCGCCAGCGCATCCGGTCGCCGATGCCCAGTTCCTCCATGAGCGCGAAGGTGGGCGCGTCGGACTTGCAGACGAAATGGTAGAAGCGCTCGATGGACAGGCCGTCGAAATCGAAATGGGCCGCCATCCCGCCCGCCTCGGCGGACGCCTCGATGAGCGTGACCTGATGGCCCTCCTTCAGGGCCCGGTACGCCGCCGCGAGGCCCATGGCCCCCGCTCCCAGCACAACAACACGCGCCATGGGTCAGAACTCCAGAACGACGTTGGCGTAGCGCGGGTCGCGGAAGGTCTCGATCATGGCCTCCCGCAGCGGGGTCGCGCGCACGCCGAAAATGCCCGGCCAGTCGATCACCTCGAACACGTCAGGCGTCACCAGCGCGTGGAGCTGCTTCACCGTGAAGGGCGGGTTCTTGTCCACAAGGCTGTAGACGCGCAGCAGAAGGGCGAACAGGGGAACGGGGATGGTCTGGATGTGGGTGCGCGCGCCCGTCACGTCCTTGATGAGGCGGATGAGATCGATGTAGTCGATCCGCTCCTGCCCGCTGATATTATAGGCACCGCCCGAGAAGTCGCGCTCCACGCAGGCGCAGATGATGTCGCAGAAATCCCCCTCATAGAGCGGCTGGCGCAGATAGCGGCCATTGCCGGGAATGGGGAAGACCGGCGTCTTCTGCATGAAGCGGGCGAGCCAGCCCAAATGCTTGCGGTCGAACCAGCCGAACATGAGGGTCGGGCGCAGGATGACGGCCGGAATGCCGCTGGCGCGCACCATGGCCTCCTGGGCCTTCTTGGTCTCGGTGTACCAGTCCACCGCCGCCGAATTCACCACCGAGGAGGAGATGTGCACGAGGCGGCAGCCCGCCCGCGCCTTCACCGCATCGAGCAGGCGCTCCGTGGCGCGCTGGTTGTTGCGGATGAACTCGTCCTCCACCAGGCCGCCGATCTGGGCGTGGCCCACCACCACCACGTCGGCGCCGTCGAGCGCGCTCTCCCAGCCGGTGTCGGCGGCAAGGTCGGCCGCGATCACGGTGATGTCCGGGTGAAGCTCGCGCAGGATCCGCACATTGGCGGCGTGCTTGTCGATGGCCACGATCTGGTGCCCACGCGCCTTCAGGCGCGGCACGAGGTTCTGCCCGACGAGCCCGGCCGCGCCGGTGACGATGATCTTCATGCCGTTCTCAGAGCTTGGTGCGGTGGAAGATCGCCCGGGGGACGGCCTTCACGATGGTCATGATGGGCCACCAGAACCAGGGCGTGTACAGGACCGCCCGGCCCTTCTCCAGGGCGGCGGCGATGTCGCCCGCCACCTGGTCGGGCGTCGCCCAGAGCGGGCCGCCCTGCGGCAGGTGGGCGGTCATCTTGGTGGCGACGAAGCCGGGCCGGATGTCGAGCACGGTGACGCCCGCCGGGAACAGGCGGTGCCGCAGCCCTTCGAGGAAGGTCTGGCACCCGCCCTTGGCGGCGCCATAGGCGTAATTGCTCTGCCGTCCCCGGTCGCCCGCCACCGAGGTGATGACCGCGATGGCCCCCGCCCGCGCCGCCGCGAACGGCTCGGCGAGAAGGTTGGCGAGCAGCGCCGGGCTGACGAAATTGAGGTCCAGCGCCGCCTTGAGCGCCACCGGATCGGCATTCAGCGCCGCCTGGTCCGGCAGCGAGCCGTAGGCGATCAGCGCCACGTCGAGCCCGCCAAAGGCCGACCATGCCGCCCCGCTCACCTGGGGCAAAGCGGAGAGGTCGGAAAAGTCCGCGTGGCGGACCTCGACGGCCGTGGCGCCGCGCGCCTTCAGGTCCGCCGCCACGGCGTCCAGCGCCGCCGCGTCGCGGGCGAACAGGACGAGGCGGGCGCCCTTCAGCGCGCTCCGGCGGGCATAGGCCACGGCGATGTCCGAGGTGGCGCCGAAAATGGCGATGCGGGGCTGGTGGGCGGCGCTCACGGAATGTCCTCCCTCACGATGCCCACGCGGCGCGCGAAGGCCGAGGTCATGGCGGGGTCGAGATGGTGCCGGAAGGCCTCCAGGCCGGGATAACCCGCCTCGAAGCTGCGCGCCGACATGCAGAAATCCTTGGCGGGATAGATGCGCCCGCCGGCCTCCACCACGATCGCCTCAAGCCGGGCGAGCAGGGTCGTGGTGGCCGCCCCCCGGTTGGGGAAATCGAGGGCGAGGCTGATGCCGGGCATGGGGAAGGACAGGAGCCCTTCCGAGGCCACGTCCCCGAAGCGCTTCAGCACCACCAGCATGGAGCCCTGCCCCGAGGCGGCGATGGCGGAGAGCAGCGCGGCGGTCACGCCCCGCGCATCATCCGGCGGCACGGCGGCCTGGAACTGGAAGAAGCCCTTCGGCCCGTAGAGCCGGTTCCAGTGGCCGATGGCGTCCAGCGGGAAGAAGGCGGGCTCGTAGGAGCCGAGCGACAGGCGCCGCCCGGTCCCGCCGAGCTTGCGCCAGTAAAGCGCGTTGAAAGCCCGCACGCTGAGGCCGTTCACCGCCGACACCGGCGGGGCGACGGGCACCGAGAGGCGGGGATGGCGCGCAGGCGGCGGCGAGGCCACGCCCGCCACGTGGCGCGAGCGGGAATAGATGCCGCGCCCCAGCGCCGCGCCCGTGGCGAGGCAGTCGATCCAGGCGGCGGTGTATTCCCAGGTGCCCGCGCTCTGCGCGTCCAGGTCGAAGAAGCCGTCCAGATGGTCGAAGCGGATGTCCTCCGTCTCCACGCCAAGCCCGGCGACGCGGCGCAGGCGCAAAGTGGCGGAGAGGATCAGGCCGGTGAGGCCGAGGCCGCCGATGGTGGCGTGGAACAGGGCGGCATTCTCGGCGCGCGAGCAGGTGAGCCGCCGCCCGTCGCTGCGCGCCAGTTCCAGCGCCTCCACATGGCCGCCGAAGCTGCCGAGATGGTGCGCGTTCTTGCCGTGGACGTCGTTGGCGATGGCCCCGCCCACGGTGATGAACCGCGTGCCCGGCATGACCGGCAGCAGCCAGCCGGACCCGTCCGCCTCGGGGCGCGCCGCCACGTCCAGGATGTCCGCGAGCGTCACGCCCGCCTCGCAGGTGATGAGGCCCGTGCGCCGGTCGAAGGCGATGAACCGGTCGAGGCCCCGCATGTCCACGAGGCCGCCATGGGGGTTCAGCGCCACGTCGCCATAGGAGCGGCCGTTGCCATAGGCCACGACGCCATTCGGGACCGGCGCCGACAGCGCCATGGCCGCCGCGTCGCGGGCGGTGGGCAGCAGCGCCTCGTGGGGCGCGCGCAGCACGCCGCCCCAGGAGGAATAGGTCTTCGTGTGCGCCTTCACAGCCATGCCATCAACAGAATGACGCAGCAGATGCCGCCGAGCACCCGCGAGAAGGAATCCCTGAGCGCGAACACCACCGGGTCCTCGTTCATCCGGCCGTGCACCGTCAGGTGCCACACCCGCAGGCTCCAGATGAGCACCGCCGGCATCATGGCCCAGAGCATTTCCGGCCGCTGGTAGAGCCCGCTCGGATACTGCTCCTCGATCAGGTAGAACACGAAGATGACGATGGCCCCGAAGCTGGAGGCGACGCCTGCCGCCAGAAGCAGCGGCAGGTCGCGGGCCGTGTAGCCGCGCGAGACCACGCCCGCCCCACCCGCCTGCACCACCCGGTTCAGCTCCGCATAGCGCTTCACCATGGCGAGGCCGAGGAAGAAGAACATGGAGAAGGTCAGCAGCCAGGGCGAGACGGCGGTCGGCAGCAGCATGCTGCCCGCCAGGACGCGAATGGTGAACAGGCCCGCCAGCACGAACGTGTCGATGATGGGCTGGCGCTTCAGGAACAGCGAATAGACCAGCGTCACCACGAGATAGAGCAGCAGCACCGCCCCCGCCCCCACGGGAAGGCAGGCCGCCAGCAGCACCGTGATTCCCAGCAGCACCGCTGCCGCGATCACCCCGTCGCGCGGCGCGATCAGCCCGGCCGCCAGCGGGCGGAACCGCTTGCGTGGATGCTGCCGGTCGGCGGACAGGTCCAGGAGGTCGTTCAAGAGATAGGTGGCGGACGCCAGCAGGCCGAAGGCCAGGAACAGGAGCAGCGACTGGACGACGGTGAGCGGCGTCGCGCTGTGGAAGCCCAGCACCGGCGCCAGGAAGACCAGGACGTTCTTGGCCCAGTGCTGAACGCGCAGCGCATGCAGCCAGGTGCGCAGGCCCGGACGGCGGACCGGGAAGCGCCGCTCCACCTCCTTGCCCGGCGGCAGCAGCCGCTCCAGGCGCGGCACCGGGCCCACCAGCACCACCCGCTCGGCCTGCGCGAAGATGGGGGCGTCCACCGCCCCGTCCCCGGCATAGACGAAGCGCTCGCCGAGCACCGAGCGGATCAGCGCCAGCTTGCGCGCGCCGGACAGGTTCACCCCGTCGCGCGAGCCGTAGGCCGCGTCGAACAGGCCGAGATGCTCGGCCACCGCCTCGGCGATGGACTGGTCGGCGGCGCTGAACAGCACGATGCACCGGCCGCGCTTGCGCTCAGCGCGCAGCCAGGCGAGCACGTCCTGATTGTAGGGCAGCAGAGATGGGTCGAAGGCGATGCGGGCGGCGATGGTGCGCTTGAACTCGGCCTTGCCGCTGCGCAGCGGGCCCCACAGGCTCACCACCTCGCGCACGGGCTGCTTGAGATAGACGAGCACGCCCTCGTGCAAGGTGTCGGAGGGTGTCAGCGTGCCGTCGAGATCGACGGCCAGGGGAAGATCGACCGCAGCTTCGTAAGACACTCTGCCAAGGGCCCCGCGCTTCGCATTGTCCGCGAGCCCGGCTTATTGCACCGCGATGCGGTGAAGACAAGCGAAGCCGGCCATATTCACCCGCCGGGGGAACATCCGGGCGCCGCGACGGGTTGCCGTTCCGTGAACCCGTGAACACGGAGGAAGCTGATGACGCTTCCAGGCAAGATCGTCTTGGGCGCCCTCCTCGTGCTGGCGCAGTCCCCCGCCTTCGCGCAGGCGCCGGGCGACCAGCGCCCGCCCGAGGCGCCCGGACCCACCGTGCCCCAGGCCCGGCCGGGCGAGACGCTGAGCGAGGGGCTGAACAGGACCGACGGGGTCATCCCCCCGCCCCGCGA